>JBCBRU010000007.1:0-41104 GCA_039819565.1 Myxococcota bacterium
GGACGGAGCCGCCCCCATTACGGTCTTCGCGCCCGTCAACTCATCCTTCGGAGGCGTCGATCTCGATGCGCTCTTCGTCGACGTCGAGAGGCTGACCGACCTCCTTAGCTATCACGTCGCTCCCGGCCAACGGCTCGCCGAGAACCTCCGCGACGGGCAGGTCTTGGCCATGGCCAACGGAGCCCCGCTCGTGGTCGAGGTCGACGGCGACGCGGTCACGGTTCGAGACGGCCTGGGGGTCAGGGCCAACGTCACGGCGTCCGTGCGCCTCCTCAACGGAACCGTGCACGTCGTCGACCAGCTTCTCAATCCCGGCAATCTCCTCGAGCAGGGGCGAGATCGAGGCTTTGTCACCTGGACGGGACTCGTCCGCCGGGTGGGCCTCGATGCCGTTCTTCGAAGCCCAGGGCCCTTGACCGCTTTTGTTCCGACCCAAGCCGCCTTCGCGAGTTGGGGGGTCGACCTCGGCCCGGTCGACGACGGCGTCGTGACCAACCTCCTCCTCGCTCATCTGGTCGCTGGGCGCAGGCCTTCCGCGGCCGTGGCCTCCGCGACGACCTTGAGCTCGCTGGGAGGCTTGTCCCTGTCGGTGGGCTCGGCGCCGACGAGCGTCGGCGGAGCTTCCCTGTCTACTCCCCTCGACGTCGAGGCATCGAACGGCATCCTCCACGCTCTCGACGCGGTCATCGTGCCTTCCGCCCTGCCGGAGGTAGCCGCGGCGGTGGTGGACCTGTCCACCACCCTGACGGCTCTGAACCAAGCCTCACCCTCAACCCAAGCCGCGCTCTCCCCTGACACTCTGACGGGGAGCCCCCCGGTGACGGTCTTCGCCCCCCTCGACAACGCCTTCATCGGCCAGAACATCGACGTGACCACCATGGCGGCGGCAGATCTCGATGCCCTCCTCGGCCACCACGTGGTGCGAGGACAGATCCTCTCCAGGGACCTCGCCGCCGGCCCCCTGATGGTCACCACGTTGGGCGGGGCGACTTTGGTGCTCGACCAGCAAGGTACGACGATCACCATCGTGGACGAGACCGGTGGCCAGGGACGGATAGATGGCGTCCTCAGGGACCTTCGCACCCTTAACGGCATCCTCCACGTGATCGACCGAGTGCTGCAGGGTCCCTAGTATCCTGACAGGGGATTAGATGGGCAAAGCCGGGAGGCGCAGACGAAAACAGGTCCCCTGAGGGCCCGACTCGAGCTCCAGATCTCCCCCGTGATCCCGAGCGATACGCCTCGAGATGTCCAATCCTAGCCCCAAGCCTTGCTCTCCCTTGGTGCTGAAGAACGGCTCAAAGATGCGATCTTGGATGCTCGGGGGGACCCCGGGCCCATCGTCGACGACCTCGACGAAGGCCTCATTTCCGACCTCGCGCACCCGAACGGTGATGGTCCCCACCGCTCCCGGACCAAGGGCATCGGCGGCGTTCTTGACCAGGTTGATCAGCACCTGGCGAATTCGCGCCCCCTCGACCTGCACCCAGGGCTCGTCGCTGGCCTCGACCTCGAGCCGATGGCGCCGCACCCCATCGTCGCACGAGGCGAACCGAGCCACGGCTCGAGCGAGCTGCAGCAAGTCCAGAGGCTCACGGCGGACGTTTCCGCCTTCTGCGCCCCGGGCGAAGCCTTTCACTTCGTTGACCAAATCCAAGATGTGCTGCCGGGCCTCGAGCATCATCTCCACCGCGGACTGAATGTCTTCGTCCTCGGGGTAGCGGCGCGCGATGGTATCGGCGAGGGCGAACGGCGATAGATGGTTCTTCACCTCGTGGGCGAGTCCGCTCGCGAGCCGTCCGATGACCGCCATTTGTTCGGCGCGCACGAGCTGAGCTCGCGTCTCGAGAAGACGGGCTCGGGACGCCTCCAGCGCCGCAATCATCCCCTCCCGGCGCTCGGCGAGACGGAGGTTGTCCAGGGTCTGGCCGGCGGTCGAGGAGATCACGGTGAGAAGCTCGAGGTCGCTCTCGCTGAAAGCCTCCTTCTCGCTCTCCACCACGAGGGCGCCGAGAACCTCCTCACGGAGAAGAATAGGCACCGCCATCAAGGCCCGCGTTCGGCTCAAGAACAACGAGCGACTGTCCGCAAAGCGAGTATCGTCCCCAGCGTCGCTCGACAATACTGCTTGCCGCTCTCGGAGGACATGGCGAGCTACGGTTTGAGAGAGGCGAGGCGGAGCCTCTGGGGCCGGACCGTGGGTACGTACCGCCGCCACCCGCATCCCCGAGGGCGAAGAGGTCGGCTCGACCCCGGGAGGGAGCGTGTCCTCGTCCTCATCATCGCTCGGCTCCCCTTCGGTGAGCACCACGAAGCCCCGGTTCGCACCCGTAACCTCCAGCACCAGCTCGAGAAGCCGACCTAGCATCTCGGGGGGCGAGTGGGCTCCTCGCAGAGACCGGCTGACCTCATGAAGCACCGCAAAGTGACGGGTGCGCGCGACGAGCGCGGCGCCATCCGGCCCCCCCAACGCGAGGAGCGTTTCGTCGCCGATACCGAGGGCGTCGAAGAATGCTCGTCGACCGATGCCTTCGAGAGAGGGGGGGAGGAGCTCGACCGCCGGGCGCGTCAGGGTTGACCCCTCGTTGCCCACCTCGCCGGAAGATCCCGCGACGCGCAATCGAGCCTTCCCAAAGACCAAGAGATCCCCGGGTTGGAGAGCCTGTTGAGCCACGCGGAGACCGTTGACGATGGTCCCGTGAGGACTGCCGAGGTCCTGAATGATGACCTCGCCTCCCTCCACGACGATACGAGCGTGGCGCGGGCTCACTCGAGGGTCTACGAGGCGGAGCCCGCAGCCTTCGGCGCTCCCGATGGTCATCTCGCCATCGATGGCGTAGTGCAGGCCCTCCTGCGGCTCAGGGGCCTCGTGAACGAGGGAGAGGCGAAGCACGAGCTCAATCGGGGGGGCGGTAAGCCGCCGCTTCGACGCCACCGGCCATGATCAGAACCTGGCCGTCCCACGCGGCGGCGGGGAAGCTCGCGTCCACGGGGGCCCGCACCGAGGTCACGGGACGCCAGCGGTCGTCGCTGCTCCTCCAGCGGGCGCCGAAGTTGGCATCGAGGCTCCCCCCAACCACGAAGACGTCTTCACCACCGACGGCCATCACGTGCTCGTCTCGAGCCGAGGGGGCTCCATCCGTCGGGAGCATCGTCCACCGATTCAAAGACGGGTCGAAGCGGGCGCCGTCCCCGATGCGGAAGTTGTCGGCGGTCGCTCCCCCGAAGACGACCATCTCGGTGCCGGTCCACACTGCCTGAGCCCGCTGACGCCCTTCGAGGGGGCTGGCCGCCAGGGTCCGCCATGCGTTCGTGGCCGGGTTGTAGGCCAAGGCATCGGTGCGAACAACGGGGAGGTCGGCGTCCGGGTTCGCGGATGGACCGATCCCGCCGTACACGATCATCTCCGTCCCCGTCCAAACAGCCACGTGTTCGGCCCGCCCGAGACCGGGATTGGCCGGCAGCGGGGTCCAGGTGTCGGTGGCTGGATCGTAGCGGAACCCGTCGTTTCGGAAGCCGTCGATCCGGCCCACCGCGCTCGCTCCGCCAAAGGCGATCATCTCCGTTCCCGTCCACACCGCCGTATGCTGGGTACGGCCATTGTCGGCTCCAGGCTGGGTGATCGCGGTCCAGCCGGTGCCCGGGACGTAACGCCCCCCGTCCGACAGAGCCCCCGGGCCGCTCCCGCCAAACACGATCATCTCATTTCCGGTCCAGACCGCAGAGTGGCTGAGACGACCTGAGGGCGCCCCGTTGACCTCCGTTTCGGTCCAGGTGTTCGAGGCCAAGGCGTAGCGATTTCCGGTGTTGGCGGGCCGTCCCGTCACCGGGTTCTCTCCGCCAAAGAAGATAATCTCGGTGCCGGTGAAGACCGACTCGGCGAAGGGCGCGAGTTCGGGCATGGGCGCGGCGCGCGGCTGCCAGTGCGCAACGCAGAGGGAGTTGGGCACGGTGGAGGTACGCGTCTCGCAGGTAAAGCCCTCCTCGATGGCACACGCCGCGGCGCAGCCGTCACCGTCGTCGGTGTTCCCGTCGTCGCAGGGTTCAGGACCGAGGACCAGGCCATCTCCGCAGATCGGAGCGCAGGTCGAAGGGGCGCCGGTGCAGGTCCAGCCCGTCTCCACGACGCAGCTCCGATTGCACCCATCACCGACGACACGACCCCCGTCGTCACACTGCTCCGCGCCCTCGATCACTCCGTCACCACAGGGGAAGCAGCGGGAGGGCATCTCCCGGGTGCAGCTCCATCCATCCTCCACCACGCACCCGCTGCATCCGTCCTCGGCGGCGACGTTGGCGTCGTCACAGGTCTCGACGCCCACCACCAGACCGTCCCCGCAGATGTTCGCGCACACGCTCGGGGCGACGGTGGTCGTGCAGGTAAAGCCAGCCTCGACACGGCAGATCGACGCACAGCCATCCCCGTTCATCGTACCTGCGTCGTCACATTCCTCACCGCCCACAAGGAGGCCGTCGCCGCAGATTGGATTGCATACCGAGGCGGCGCTCGGGGAGCTGGTGCAGGTCCAGCCCACTTCCACGAAGCACTGGTTGTCGCAACCGTCATCGACGTCGAGAATGGAGTCGTCACACTCTTCGCCGCCGAGAGTCAGGCCGTCGCCGCAGATCGGAGCGCAGACGGAGGCCGCGTTGTCCGCGGCCATACAGGTATAGCCCGTTTCGATCCTGCAAACAGCATTGCAGCCATCGAGATCATCGCGGTTCCCGTCGTCACAGGCTTCAGGCCCGTCCAAGGTGCCCCCGCCACAGTCGGAGAGAAGAGTATCCAGTTCGACCGTGCTGGTGCAGGCCAGAGCGGAGAGGACAACGCCCCCTGCGAGAATGAGTAAGCGATTCATGGGAAGGCTTCTCTCGACTCCGCGCCCTCGGCCCACGAGGGCAACACCACCTCGGGGCTCGGGGGCTCATCAAGCCATTGCAAGATGCCCCAGCCGAGAAACGCAGCGGAGACGCCAATGGCGGTAAAGCCGAGGATCTCGGCGAGCTCGCGATCGCTGTCTGCCCCCCGAATCTCATCCTGGAGATCGTCGAAACGCTGAGCCTCGGTGACCAAAGGAAGGGCGGCAAGGCCGTCGTCTCGATCGGACTCAGAGTTCCGGGCCGAAATGAGTCTCTCGGCCGCGAAGCCACCGAAAGCGAGACTGGCCCCAAAGCTCACCCATTTTGCCCACGGCGCGGTGTAGAGCCGTTCTTCGGGAAGGGGAGGCGGAGCTGCCGCCACCGCGGCCTCCGGGGCGGGGAGCTCCTCCGCCTCGACCCCAGCCGAGGAGGGAGCCGCGGGGCGGAGCTCCTTCCACCAGCGCGGCTCGCCTTTGCGAAAGCGAGCCAGCGCTTCCACCTGGGGGGAAGACCCCGGAGCGGAGGCGAGGCTCTCGATCGGCCGTCCCGCCCCGAACAGAGGGCCTACGACGAAGACCTCCCCACCGGCCGATTTCCAAGCTTCGAGCACCTTGCTGACAAGGAGACCTGCATTCGGGTCTCGCGCCAGGGCGTCGCGCTTGGTCTTCAGACCGCCCCAGGAGGCGAGCATACGGAGATCGAGCTCGCGGGCGAGCGCCGCCAAGGCCTTGAGCTCGACCCGCAGGGCGGCGAGCGCCTCGTCGTTCAGCTGGCTCGGGCTCGCCCCGTCGAGTTCGAGCGCGGGCTCCACGGCGAGGGCGTCGATGCCGCCCCTCACGCCGCTCTGCTCGAGCCGGCCCCGAGCCGTCTCTGCGTCGAGAGGCACCGCGAGCACCCGCACCACTCGATCCTGACCCAGCACGTCCAGGAAGGGCTGCAGCGACGTCGCCCCGGTTCCGTCCGCATTCTCCACGAACAGCTTGCTCGCGGGATGGAGGCGGGCTCGCGCCATTTCGGCGAGCCCCCGGGCGTAGGCTTCGTCGGCGCCGGAGGGCACCAAGAGCCAGGCGTCGGCTTGAATCTGACGAGCGAGATCGAACAGATGCTCATACGCCACCCCGCCCGCACCCGCCTGGAAGACACGCTCCGGCGAGGCCCGTTCGGTCCACGCCCCCGCTCCGCCGCCCCATCCGGGAAAGCGCAGGACCGAGTAGCCCTCGATGACGTCCAGATAGGCCGGGTCAAACCGCGGCACGGGCGTCGTCTCCGCGAGGTCTGCGGGCACGATCGACACATTGCGCACGGGTACGGAGGGGCTCATGCGCTCGATGCGAACCCGCACCGCCTTCTTGGCGGCCACGAAGCTCCTCTTTTCCAGGCCCAGACGCTCGACCTGCCGAGCTCCGCCCAGCTCCACTCGACCGCTCCCCTTCCAGCTGAGGACATACTTACGGCCCACTTCGAGAAGAACGGTGCTCCGCGCCACCTGTCCTCTCTGAAGCCGAACCACTTCTCCGTTCGCGTCGACTTCGAGAGCGCGTTTTTCGAACCCTCTACGGGCCACCGCCGTCCAGGGCGTGGCGTGTCGAAAGCGGTTGGCGAACAATACCTGATCGTTCTGCGGGGGCAGGACATTGAGGCCCAGGGCGGAGTCTTCGTTTTGGGGTGAGCGCTCCGCCAACGGGGCACCGGCCGCATCCGGCTCGGGGGTCGCCTCGCCGAACCAGCGGGTGGCTCCCTTCTCCGCGGCCGGAGCGGCGGCCGCCGGAGGTGGAGCCGGGTATACGAAAGCCGGCGGGGGGCCGGGCACCTTGCATCCCGCGCCGAGCGCTAGGGCCAAGGAGAGACCGAAGGGAAGGCTTCGAAGAGCACGGTCCGGGGACCGGGCGGAGGACGGGTCCACCGAGAGTTCCGGTACGAGCTTCGATTCTTCTGTCATCGTGGTTCTCCGCGGGAGCGCCCTCGCACTCGAGAGGCCGCCTGCGAAAGGACGCGAGACAGCTCCGAGGCGCGCGAGGGACGGTCTTCGGGCGCCGGCTGCAAGCAGTGTTTCAAAATCTCGGCCACGGACTCGGGCGCTTCGACCGCGTCGGGAAGCGGTGGAGGCGAGGCCGTGAGACGCGCCCGCAGGGCCTCCACGTTGGCATCGAAACATGGCTTTCCGACCAGCATCTCCCACACCACCGCCGCCAAGCTGAACAGGTCCGAGCGGGGATCTGGAGGCCGGCCCCGGGCTTGCTCGGGAGCCATGTAGCGAATCGTTCCCACCATCAGCCCGGTCGAGCTCTGCTCGCCTCGCCGTACCGAAACTCCGAAGTCGGTCAACTTGGCCCGCGCGCTCCGGTCCACCAGGACATTGCTCGGCTTGACGTCGCGGTGGACGATACCTGCCCCATGCACCGCGCCGAGGGCATCGGCCAAACGGCGTCCGATGTGCAGGGCGAGATAGGGCTCGAGCTTTCCCCCTCGGAGCAAAGTGCGGAGGCTGCGACCCGGGAAGTACTCCAGGGCGAGAAAGGTGAGGTCGCCCTCGCGACCGAAGTCGAAGACGGACAAGCAGCTCGAGTGGTGGACCTGCGCCGCCAGTCTCGCTTCGGAGAGAAAGCCCTCGAGGGTTTCGGGATCGGCCGCGAGCGCCTCCTCCAGCACCTTGATGGCCACGGGACGATCGAGCAGCTGATCCCGGGCCAGATAGACCTGCGCTTGAGCTCCCCGACCGATGCGTCGCTCGAGACGAAAGCGGGCGCGAAGGACCGTGCCTTCCAGCGAGGCATAGCTCGAAGGGGGGGTGGGAGCGGTGGGAAACACCGGCTCGAGGGGCGCGGCGTCGCCGACCGCGAGGTCCGTGGTCTCCGATTCGATGGCCTCGGCAATGACCCGGAGTCCGGAGGAGGCTTCCAGTCCGTTCGGAGGGGTGAGGTCCTGGGTATCGCCGGCCGCGTCGACCCGCCGCGCCCATCCGGAGCTCGCTTCCACCGGCGCTTCGAAAGCCACTTCCAGACTCTCCGGCGCGGTGGTGGGATTCAGAGTGCCTTCGGAGACAGACGACGCCGGAGCCGAGATCGGCGCCGGAGCCGCCCCGTCCACCGCGGGATGGTCGGGCGCGAGCAGGCTCAGGGTCGCCCGCAGGTGGGCCACGTGACGCGCTTCGCCCGCCGACGTGAGGGTGGCGAGCTCGGCCACCAGCGACCCCACGTCACGGGGGAGAGGGGGCCGACCCAGGCGTGCCCGCCAGGCCGCCACCTCGGGTTCACGCTCGGGGGAGGGAGGCTCGCCCGCCGAAAGGGGGCGCGCCCGGGCCGGAGGGGGGGCGGGCCGCTCCAGCGGCGGAGGCATGGCCCGGGGCGGCGTAGGTCTCGGCCGGGCCGCGCCCAGGCCCCCGCGGAGATCGAAGGCATCCGTCGGGACATCCTCCAGAGGTACGGGCGAGGGCACGGGGCTGCCCGCCAGAGCTTCCGGGGTCCCGTTCGGAATGGGGATGGGCCCCGGCAGAAGCTGCGGCGCTTGATCGCTCACGCGAGCCCGCAGCTCGGCGGCGCGACTGCCCTGCCCGGCCCGGTCCGCGACCACCGCGGCTTCGGCGTAGAGGCCGCGCTCGGCCAGGAGCTCCGTGGCCAGGTCTGACTCCCCAGCGTCCTCGTAGAGCTCCGCAGCTTCGGTGAGGAGCATCCGGCCGGCCTCGGGGTCGCCACTGTCGTAGGCGAGGCCCGCTTGGACCGTCAGCTTCGCGGCGACGCGTGTGGAGCCAGTGCTTTCGGCGCTCACGAAATCGCTCCTTCGCCCGACGGCGCGTGGAAGGAGGGTAGCGGAAGTTGCGCGCGAGGAAAACGCGAGAGCCCCAGTGTGGGCTTTCAGAGCACGCAGCGTATTGATCTTTGGCTTGGGCGGGTCGAGGGTTCTCGCGGATGGAGTCGTCCGAAGCGGCGCTGCTCCGCGCGGCGATAGAGCTGATCGCTGATTGCGGTTTCTTCGTCCTCGACGAGGAAGGCCGCTACGTGGCCTTCAACGGCCATCATGCGGCGGCCATCGAGTCTTTCGCGGGGCGCCCTCCGCGCGTCGGAGAGCCCTATCTCGACGCCCTCAAGCGCACCCGACCGGAAGCCACAGCTGCGGCTCCCACCCGGATTCAGAGCACCGAGGACCGTCTCCGGGCCGGCGTCGAGGTTCAATTCTCCCCGCTGGGGCCCGGCGGAGCCATGGTCGGCCAGCACGCTCCGCTCGTCGCCCCGTCACCCGACGCACCGACCCCCTGTCCGATACCGCGCCTCGCCGAAGGCGTCCTCAACGAGCTGAACAACCTCGGGGTCGGTATCTCCGGGGCCCTCGAAGCGCTCTCTGGAAGCACCCCAGCGGTGTCCGCGGCTTCGGAGCTCCTCGAGCAGGTGCGCGAGCGCTCGAGCCGGGCCGCCCGTCTCGGACAGGTCATCAACTCCTCGGTCATGGCTCCGCCCTCGGTGGAGGTGGAGGTCGACGCCCTTCTCGTCGCCCTCGAGCACGACCTGCGTTCAGTCACGCGGGCCAAAGTGGCCGTCGAACGGGATGCCGCCCGGGCCCGCGTGAGGGCGGAAGTCCGCGAAATTCGTGATGCTCTCTTGGAAGTCGTGCGCAACGCGGAAGAGGCTTCGGCCGACCATGTGACCATCCGCTCCCGGGTGGTTTCGGAGGCCGAGGACGGGCCTCCGTGGCCGAGCATCGAGATCGCCGTCGAGGACGACGGTGAGGGGCTCCACCCCGACCATGTCGCGCGCTACTTCGAACCCTACGTGGGATCGCGAAAGGGCGCGCAGGGGCTCGGCCTGACCCGAGTTCGAAGCATCGCTCGTGCCCACGGGGGGGCGGTCGTGGTGTCCACGACGGCGGAGGGACGCACCTGCATCTGCCTGCGACTCCCCCGCGTGGTGGATGAACGGAAGGTGGAGCCCGCCCCCGAGCCCACGGTACGAGAGCATCTGCGGATTCTGGTCGTAGACGACGCTCCGGAGGTGCGGCGGGTGCTCGGACGCGTCCTCCGTCACGACGGTCACGAAGTGGCCGAGGCCGAAGACGGCATCGACGCCCTCGAAAAACTGGATGCTGCGGAACACTATCCCGACCTCATCGTGCTGGACCTGATGATGCCTCGAATGGACGGCGTCGAGACCTACAACGCCCTCCGAGCCCGGAAGGCACGCCTGCCCATCCTCATCACCAGCGGCTACCACCCCTCGAGCCTTGCCTTCCTCACGTCGGATCCCCACGCCCGATTCCTGCCCAAGCCGTTCACGCCGGCCGAGGTGATCACCGCCCTCGACATCCTCCTCGGGCGAGGCCCGCGAACCCCAGCATGACCTCTCTCGACATCCACCTCATCGGGATCTGCGGCACCGGCATGGGGAGTTTCGCGGGGCTCCTACAGGCAGCCGGCCACCGCGTCCGGGGCAGCGACCAGAATGTTTATCCCCCGATGTCCGACAAGCTTCGGGCCTGGGGCATCCCGGTGGCAGAAGGGTACCGCCCGGAAAACCTCGAGCCGCGCCCGGACCTGGTCGTAGTGGGCAACGTCGTTCGACGCGACAACCCCGAGGCCCGTGCAGCGATCGATGGGGGGCTCGAGTACACCTCCTTCCCCGAAGCGCTCGGACGGTTGTTTCTCGCGGAGCGTCGATCGCTGGTGGTGGCTGGAACCCACGGCAAGACTACGACCACGAGCTTGCTCGCGTGGGTGCTTGCCCAGGGCGGTCATGATCCCGGCCTCCTCGTGGGGGGGGTACCCGAAAATTTCGGGGAGGGTTTTCGGCTCGGCCGCGGGGAGACCTTCGTCGTCGAGGGCGACGAGTATGACACCGCGTTCTTCGACAAGCGGCCGAAGTTCCTTCTCTACCGGCCGTGGCTGGCGGTCATGACCTCGCTCGAGTACGACCACGCAGACATCTATCCCGATGTCGAGACCATCGAGGCTCGTTTCGATGACCTCTCTTCGCTCGTCCCGTCCTCGGGGCGCATCCTAGCCTGCGCGAGCGCACCCCGCGTCTTGGCCCGCCGCCCTCGGGCGAAAGCGGACTGGCAAACCTACGCCGTGGGAACGGAGGCGCAGTGGGTCGGTGAGAAGCTCGAGACCGATGGCACCGGAACTCGGTTTTCACTTCTCCGCGAAGGCACATCTCTCGGGGAGCTGTTCCTTCCCATGGCGGGCCGCCACAACGTGGAGAACGCCGTTGCCGTCGCCGCCATCGGCCTGCAAGAAGGGCTGTCCCTCGACGAGATACGGGAGGGTTTCAGGACCTTTAAAGGCATCGCCCGTCGTCAGACGGTGCGCGCAGAG
The DNA here is from genome assembly GCA_039819565.1 of Myxococcota bacterium. Lineage (GTDB taxonomy): Bacteria > Myxococcota > Kuafuiibacteriia > Kuafuiibacteriales > Kuafuiibacteriaceae > JAHQVK01. The sequence goes on from JBCBRU010000007.1 coordinate 11,162, forward strand.
GTCGACGGTATTCGCATCATCGACGACTTCGCGCATCATCCGACCGCGGTGAGCCTCACTTTGGACGGTCTTCGCGCGCGGTACGGTTCCGAAGGGCGCATCTTCGCGATCTTCGAGCCACGCACCGCGACAAGCTCCCGGCGCTACTTCCAGGACGCCTACGCCGAGGCTTTTGAAGCGGCCGACGAAGTGCTGATTGCACCCGTGGGACGAGCCGAGCTTCCCTCCGAAGAACGGCTCGATGTCGTGGCGCTCGCCGCGGCCATCTCAGCCCGGGGTCGACCCGCACGCGCTTTCGACTCGTTGGACGCGATCGTGGAGACCCTCGTCGCTTCCGCTCGCCCCGGGGACAGTTTGGTCTTTATGAGCAATGGAGGTTTCGGAGGCATACACGCCACGACCGAGGCCGCCCTCCGTGGCTGACGTGCTCAGAGCCCGGCGGACGACCGCGGAGGATGCGAGGCCCCGCCGACCCGGAGGCGGTCCGGGAGCGGAAGAGGGAAGACGAGCTCGAAAACCGCGCCCTCCCCGTCTACGGACGCCGCCAGACTGAGCCGACCGCCCAGCAGATGCGCTCCCGCCGCGGCCTGGGCGAGACCGGTTCCGCCTTGCCCGCGAGTGGAGAGCCCCGGACTCGCGAGGGCGCGTAACCTCTCCGGGCCGGATCCGATCGGCAATCCGAGTTGCGAAGCTCGACGTTCGACCTCCGCCCAGTTGATGCCCGGCCCGTCGTCAGACACCGAGAGCACGAGCACCCTCCCCCGGCGCTGTGCCCTCAGCTCGACGCCAATGACGTCCGGCTTGCCGAGGGACTGGCGCCGATCGACCGACTCCCCGGCCTGCATGGCGTTGGCGAGCAGCGCCCCCACCGCCGCCCGTATGGTCTCCGCGATCGAACCTGAGACGGGAACATTGGCGTCCTCGTCTACGTGCAACAGGGCGTTGGCGTCGGTGAGGCAAGGCTCGAGCACGTCGACGAGCGCGCCGACCGCAACCACGGCGCCGGACACGGGCCCGGTCCTGGGCCGAGGCACCGCGGCCTCGCCCTCGCCGGAGGTCTCGCGGGCTGCGCACACAAAGCGCTGAAGACGCCCGTCGGAGGCAAAGGCGGGGACCCAGTCGAGCCGAACCCGTCCCCCTCGGGGGCTGGTCAGCTCGGAGGGGAGGCCGCGGCGGATCGCCTCCGGAGCTTGGCCAGCCCGCCAAGCGAGCATCGCTTCGCGGGCGAGGTCGGCGTCTTTGGGAGTTCCCGACCGCTCCAACCAATCCTGAAGCTCGCCGAGCTCCCCGCGGCGGGCGCCTCGCGAGGACAAGCTGTCCTCCCCCACGAGCGGGCGTGCGAGGGGGTTTCGGAGCCGGCCGAGCCGACCGTCGGCGTCGAGCGTGAATAAAGCCACGGGTGCGTGCTCGAGGAGAAATCGCGCGCCCTCGAGCTCCCATCGATGCCGCTCGGTGGGGTATCCGAATCGGTCGCCGGGGCTATCTGGGGAAGGCCGATCGAGGGCCTCGTCGCCGGCCCCCTCCCTGAACCCCCACGACTTGGCCGCGCTCCGCGCCGCCCTCTCGGCGGCCAGGAGAATCGTGGTGAAGGCGACGACGAAGGTCAGCGTGACCAAGTGGGCCGTGGCCTCGAGGCCTGCGGGCCAAAACGCGGCCCCTTGCCGGACCGCCACCCCCGACGCCGCGAGCGGGACCAGCACCGCTGCCCCGACCGCTCGCACGCGACCGAAGGCGGTCAGAAGCGCCCCGGCGAGCACCGCAGCCCCTACGAGCGGAGAGCTGAGGCCCCCGCCCGCGGCGCCGACGCCGCTCGCCACCAGCACCACCGCGGCCAAGGTCGTCGCCGCGCGCGGAAGGTCCGCGGTGCGGTGGAGCTGCCGAAGGATCAGAAGAGGCGCCGCCACCAGGGCCCCCAAGACGACGCCGGCGACCGGTCGCCCGACCGCGAAGAGGAGACCTGCGACGGTCAGGAACCAACCGACGCTCCCGAGGCTGATCGCCACCAGCGCCCGGGCCCGGGGTCGGAGCTCGGGAGCTGCGCCCACATCGGCGGGGAGCCATCGGTCCAGGCCGCGGAACGGAACGGCGGACGAGCCCATGAAGGAGCTATCGACCAAACTCCGGCCCGCCGTAGGGGTGGACGGGCGCTACGCACCGCCAGCGTCCAAAAGGGAATCAGCGCTCGGCGCCCGAGCCGAGGATCTCTCGATAGTACGCCACGGTTCGCTCTATCCCCTCCGCGAACTTCACCTTGGGGGTATAGCCAAGGTGCTCCTTGGCCAAGGCGATGTCGGCCAGCGAGTGCTTAACGTCTCCCGCCCGCTCCGGCTGATGGACGGGCGCGCCCCCTTGTCCGACCTTCTCGCGAATGACGGCGGCGAGCGCGTTCAGCGAGATGCGTTCGCCGCAGGCTACGTTGAAGACCCGCCCCGCCGCGGCGGCCGGAGCTTCACATGCGAGGAGGTTCGCGCTCACCACGTTCTCGATGAAGGTGAAGTCTCGCGAGGTCTCGCCGTCCCCGAAGATCGTGGGGGAGCGGTCTCGAAGGCACGCCGCCGCAAACTTGGGAATGACCGCCGAATAGGGGCTTTGCGGATCCTGCCGCGGTCCGAAGATGTTGAAGTAGCGCAGCGCCACCGTCTCCAGTCCGTAGGTCTCGAAGAACACGCGACAGTAGAGTTCTCCCGCATGTTTTTGGACCGCGTAGGGGCTTCGCGGCGAGGCCGGCATGGTCTCCACTTTGGGCAACGTCGGGGTGTTGCCGTAGGCCGACGAAGACGCGGCGTACACCACCCGTCGAACCCCAGCGTCGCGGGCCGCGATCAAGACGTTGAGGGTGCCGTTAACGTTGACGGCGTGGGTGTCGAGGGGACGCTCGACGGACTTGGGCACGCTGGGCAAGGCCCCCTGGTGCAGGACGAAGTCCACCCCCACCACTGCGGAGCGCACGACCTCGAGGTCGGTGAGCGACCCCTCGAAGAGGCGGACTCGCTCCCGCCAGGGCTCGAGGTTTTCGCGCCGCCCGGTCGAGAAGTCATCCAGCACCGATACCTCTGCGCCACGCTCCACGAGCGCCTCGACGAGGTTCGAACCAATGAAGCCAGCGCCGCCCGTGACGAGGAACTTTGCCACGACGAGATGAAGACCCGTCCGCAGCGAAACATCTAGTCCTGCCTGGCGGAGGCCGAGCGTTTTGAGGCGCGGCCCTCCCTTGGTCAGGTTCGCGCCGCCCCTCGCAGAAGCTGCGACGCGGGCGCACCGGGGAGCGGCCGTCCTCATCTGGGGCGGAGCGGACGACGGCGCTCCCCTCGATGGGTCCCCTCGGTGTAGGAGCGGGCGGTGAGGGACGCGGAAGGACCCGGCGGGGAGCGACTCGGCCGCTTCCGTCTCCTCGGTCGCATCGCTCGCGGAGGTATGGCGGAGATCTTCCTGGCCCGCCCCGAGGACCCGGACGCTACCGACGCAGGCGCCGAGGTCGCGGTTAAACGACTCCTCCCGGAGCTTCGCCACGACCACGAGTTCCTCGACATGTTTCGTGACGAGGCCAACCTCGCCTCCGGTCTGGACCACCCCAACGTGGTGAGGATCCTCGAGGTCGGAGAGGAGGCGGAGCTCCCATTTATCGCCATGGAGCTGCTGCGGGGGGTGAACCTTCGCGACCTGGCCTCCAGACTCGAGGTCGAAGGGGGTCAGATTCCGGTGGAGCTGGGTTTGCTGATCGCGATCGGGGCGCTTCGAGGTTTGGCCCACGCCCACGAGTTCGTGGGCGAGGACGGCGAGCCCCTACAGATCGTCCATCGAGACGTCTCCCCCCAAAACGTCATCATTACCTATGACGGCGCGATCAAGCTCGTCGACTTCGGCGTCGCCAAGGCCAAGGGCCGCCTCCACCGGACCCGCGCCGGACTCATCAAGGGCAAGTTTGCCTACATGTCTCCGGAACAGGTGGACGAAAAGCCCCTGGACGGCCGCTCGGACCTCTTCGCGCTGGCGGAGGTGATCTACGAGCTGCTGCTTCGTCGACATCCCTTCTACGCCGCCGCGGACATGGAGGTGCTTCGACGCATCCTGGACGAGGATCCGCCCGATCCCCGCGAGCTTCAGCCCGATTTTCCCGACGGTCCCGCGAACATTCTCCTCCGAGCCCTCTCCAAGCTGCCCGAGGCCCGTTTTCCTTCGGCTCGAGCGATGGAGGAAGCGTTGACGTCGGCCTGGAGCACGTTTGCGCGTCGCCCGACTTCGAGCGACCTGGCCGGCTTTGTGCGGGCGCTGTTTGCGGACCGACTCAGCGAGGAGGAGCAGGCCCGGAGATCCGGGAACCTGAGCGCTCTGGTCAGTGCCCTGCAGGTCGGCCGAGCGCTCCCGCGCGGGATGATGACGTTCGCTTCCGACGACGCGTCACCCCCGCCCGAGCCCGCGACGCAGCTCGCCGCGGCCCCTCCGTCCGCCGCCGGTCGAGGCCGTCGCTCACGCCCCGAGTCGGTCCGGGTCGAACCGGCAGAGGCGGATCTGGGGCCGCGGATCATCCCGTCGGAGCGAGCCCGCAATCTCGCGGATCCGGCGGAAACGGCCACGGAGGCGGAACTCGACGCCTACGTCCCAGGGCTGGACCTGTCCCCGCCGCCTCGTCCGTCGCCGCCGCCGCCTCGCCCGTCGCCACCGCGACTGGATCTGGTGATCTTCGTGTCCGGGATGCTCGCTCTGCTCTTGGCCCTGGTCTTCGCCTTTGCCCCGGGACGCGGCGGGACGGTAGCGATTCGGACCGTGCCGACGGGGGCGCACATCCTCGTGGACGGCGTCGACACCGGCCTCCGTACGCCGAACGACCTGCCCTACCCCACCTCCGGCGACGTCCAGGTCGAGCTCGTCCGACGGGGGTTCTTGCCGTGCACGCGACGCCTCTCGGCAGCGGACCGCGCGCGTCCCCTTACCGTGGAGTGCCAGCTCCGGCCGGAGCCTTGACACCCCGGCGGTGGGGGCTATACACCGCGCGCCTCGCGGTGGAACCGCCGCGCTTGGCAGCTGGCCCCCAGGGGAGGTGAAACGTCATGCCCGGAATTCGAGTCAAAGAAGGCGAGTCCTTCGAGCGCGCCATGCGCCGCTTCAAGAAGCAATGCGAGCGGGCAGGCATCCTCGGAGAAATTCGCAAGCGCGAATACTACGAGAAGCCCTCCGTCCGCCGGAAGAAGAAGGCCGCCGCCGCCCGCAAGCGCCTGATCAAGAAGATGCGTAAGGAAGGCGGCAGCTGAGCGCCGCCCCAGCCCCGACGCTCGTGCACTGCGGGCGTCGGGGGCAGCCGGGAAAGTCCCCGTGGCGAAGTTCCCTCCCGAGAAGATCGCCGAAGTCCGCGACCGTATCCGCCTGGAGGACTGGGTGGGGCGAACCGTGCAGCTGCAGAAGCGGGGCCGACGCTGGGTCGGCCTGTGCCCGTTTCACAGCGAGAAGAGCCCCTCCTTCGGGGTCAGCGCCGACAAGCAGCTCTTTCACTGCTTCGGCTGCGGGGCCGGAGGGGACCTCTTCGCCTACGTCATGCGCATCGAGGGCCTCGATTTCCCCAGCGCGGTTCGACACCTCGCGGCCGCGGCGGGGGTCGAGCTCCCCGAGGACCGGCCGGCGGATCCGGCCGCGGCCCGGCGAGAAGCCGAACGAGAGCGGGCTTACTCCGTCAACGCGGTGGCCCAAGAGGCGTTTCGCGCAGCGCTCTCTCGAGACGCTCCGGCGCTCCGCTATCTCACGGAGGAGCGGGGCCTCAGCCCGGACACCGTCGAGCGCTTCGAGATCGGTTGGGCGCCCGACGCATGGAGCTACGTGACCGACGCCCTCGCCAAAGAACGTCTTCCGATCGAGCCCGCCGTCGAGATCGGACTTCTGGGCCGCCGGGCTCGGGACGGTAAGCCCTACGATCGTCTTCGAGGCCGCGTGACCTTCCCCATTCGCGTCCCCGGGGGCCGGGTGGCGGGATTTGGAGCTCGACGCGCCGACTGGATCGACCCGGAGGGACCCAAGTACCTCAACTCGCCCGAGAGCCCGATCTACGACAAGTCCCGGGTCCTCTACGGGCTCCCCTTGGCTCGCGACGACATCCGCAAGAAGCGGCAGGCGCTTCTCGTCGAGGGTTACCTGGATGTGATCGTCCTGGCTCAGGCAGGCTTCACCCAGACCGTAGCGGGCTGTGGAACGGCCCTCACCGAGGCTCACGCCCGCACCCTCGCTCGCCTCACCCACGAGGTCGTGACGCTGTACGACGGGGACTTGGCGGGCCGAAAAGCCACCCATCGAGCCGCCATCCTGCTGCTCGCGGCGGGCGTGGAGGTTCGGGTCGTACCCCTCCCGGAGGGGGTGGATCCCGACGATCTCGTCCGCCAGAGCGGGGCCGAAGCCCTCGCGGAGCGCATCGAGTCGGCGCCCTCAGCCATCGACTTTTTTCTCCAGAGGGCGCGCGCGGCGGCCGCGGGAGGGGGCGTCTCGGGCACCCGCAAGGCGGTCGAGGCGGTTCGCCCGCTGATTCAGGCCATACCCGACCCCCTAGCCCGAGATGTCGCCCTCGATGCCTGCGCGCGCGAACTCGGGCTGGATCGGAATACCCTTCGGCGGCATTTCTCGCGGCCGCGGGGTCGAGCCCGCCCAGAACGCGATCACAATCCACGTGATCTGTCACACTCCGGGGGGGGTCCGACACATAGGCAGGAGCGGGCGAGTGCGCCCCTCCCTCACGTGGTGGAGACCGAGCTTCTGAAAATTTGCCTGGAGTCGCCGGCAGAGGTTTTTGCCTCGCTGGAATCGGAGGGGGGCTTTGAAGCGTTCCGCTCCGAGCCCGTCCGAGCAGCCATGCGAGCGGCCAAGACAGCCTACGACGAAGGTCGCGGATTCAGCGGCCCCGAAGCGCTCGAGGTAATGAGCCTCGAGGGCCTGACGCACGCCCCCTGGCTGGCCCAGGTGACCGAACGCCTCGTGCGAGACGAGGAACCTGAGGCCCACCAGATAAGAGATCTCATCGCGCGACTCCGCGATCGATGGCGAAAGGCCGAACTCGCGGCCCTCCGCGAGAAGCTCGCACGGACCACCGACGCGGAGGAGCAAATGCGCCTCCTCGAAGAGGAGGAGCGCATTCGGTCGCAAGACTGACTCGCTCGAGAACGGAAAAAACCCATGGCCAAGCCTAAAGCGCCCACCCCCACGGCAACCAAGTCCGCTCCGGCGGCCAAGAAAGCGCCCGCCAAGAAGACGACCGCCCGGACTCGGGCGAGCACGTCTCGACCCAAGACCGAGGAGGCGTCGCCGACCAGTACCGCCAAAAGGGTGAAGGCCACCCCCGAGGTCGCGAGCGAAGAGGCCGTCAAAAAGACCGCGACCGCCGCCCGTAAAAAGGCCGCGGTGACGAAGTCCAGTGCGGCTGCAGAACGCGCCAAGGAAGCCGAGAAGAAGCGGCAGATGAAGCAGAAGGCCGCGGCTCAGCGGAAGAAGGCCGTCGCCAAAAAGAAGATGTGGGTCCAGAAGGCGGCCGCAGCCAAGAAGAAGGCCGCCGACCTGAAGAAGGCCGCCGCCGCCCGCGCCCGCGAAGAGGCGGCGAGGGAGGCCGAAGCGCTCCGCAAGAGCAAGGCGGCCGAAAAGGAGCGAGAGAAGAAGGCCGCCGCGAAGGCTCGGGAACGGGTCAAGAAGGAGAAGGTCAAGGCCAGCGAGCCCGAGACGACGCCGACGGAAGCCGTAGCCGAAGAGGGCGCACCGGAGACCGTGGCGGCCGAAGTCGAAGCCGCGCCGCGCCCCAAGAGAAGCCCTTCGAAGGCCGCGACCAAGCGCAAGGCCAGCTCAAAGGCAGCCTCGACCGAAGCGCCTACGGAAAAAGTCGCGTCGAAGCCGTCCATCGACGCTCTGGCGGAAGAGCCAGACCCGATTGAGGGTACCTCGGAGGCCGATGAGGAGAGCCGCAAGCAGCTGCTCGCCGAGACGGCCAAGAAAAAGCAGGTCATGCTCACGGAGAAGCAGCTCGCGCGGAAAGATCAGGCGGCCCGCGCCGCCAAGCTCGCCGCCGCCAAGAAACGCGCGGGGGCCGAAGAGCCCAAAGACGACGCCATGGCGGACCTCCTGGAGCGAGGCCGAACCCAGGGGGTGCTCACGCTGGATGACGTCAATCGCTCCCTGCCCGCGGACATGGTCTCGGCCGAGCAGCTGGACGCGGTGATGGACATCTTCACCAAGGAGAACATCGATATCGTCGACACCGACGGCAACGAGGACTCCAACGAGGACAGCTCCAACGCGAGCGCCACCAACGGCAAGCCCGCCAAGGCGGATGGCAAATCGAGCAGCCGCTCCGAGACCCGCGAGGATCTCGACGCGGCGTATAAGACCAACGACCCGGTGCGGATGTACCTCCGCAAGATGGGAAGCGTGGCCCTCCTGTCCCGCGAGGACGAGGTCGCGATCGCGAAGCGCATCGAAGCCGGCGAGAAGGAAGTCCTCGACGTCGTGCTCAAGTCCTCGCTGGCCGTGAAGGAAATCCTGACCCTCGGCAAGCGCCTCGAGGAAGGCAAGGTCCGGATCCGAGACGTCGTCAAAGAGGTTGATGAGGAACACGAGGTCTTCGACGAGGTGGCCGTCACCGAAAAGGTGAGGGACATCATGGGCAAGATTCAGATCCTGGACGAGTCCAACGATCAGATCCGCGAGGAGCTGTTCACGGGTCGCAAGAAGCTCGCCCGTCCGCGCAAGACGGAGCTCAACAAGGAGCTCGAGCGTAACCGCGAGGAGATGGCCACCCTCCTCGAGGAGATGCAGCCCAACAAGCGCCAGATCCAAAAGATCGTGGCCAAGCTCAAGGGTCTCATAAAGAAGGTCCACCAAACGGAGCAGGAGGCGCTGGCCTGGCAGACTCGCTTGCGGGTCCCCATGGTCGAGATTCGCAAGATGCTCCGGGAGGTTCGAGAAGACCCCTCCAAAGAGAAGGACGTGCAGCGCAAGCTCCGGCTCACCCCGGAGGAGTTCCACGAGATGGAGCGGACCGTTCGCGGCGCCATCCGAAAGATCAAGAGAATCGAGCAGGAGGCAGGCCTTCCACTGGAAGAGCTTAAGGTCACCTACAAGCAGATCCAGGTGGGTGAGCGCAAGGCGAAGAAGGCGAAGGCGGAGATGGTGGAAGCCAACTTGCGTCTCGTGGTGTCCATCGCCAAGAAGTACACCAACCGTGGCCTGCAGTTCCTGGACCTCATCCAGGAGGGCAACATCGGCCTCATGAAGGCGGTGGATAAGTTCGAGTGGCGTCGAGGCTACAAGTTCTCGACCTACGCAACCTGGTGGATCCGCCAGGCCATCACGCGAGCGATCGCCGACCAGGCGCGGACCATTCGTATTCCGGTCCACATGATCGAGACCATCAACAAGCTCATTCGGACCTCGCGATACCTCGTTCAGGAGCTCGGCCGTGAGCCCACGCCCGAGGAGATCGCAGAGAAGATGGAGCTCCCCCTCGACAAGGTGCGGAAGGTCCTCAAGATCGCTAAGGAGCCGATCTCCCTCGAAACCCCGATCGGCGAAGAAGAAGACTCCCACCTCGGCGATTTCATCGAGGATAAGTCCGCGGTGAGCCCGAGCGAAGCCGTGATCTCCATGAACCTCGCGGAGCAGACGCGACGGGTGCTGGCCACCCTCACGCCACGCGAAGAGAAGGTCCTCCGCATGCGCTTCGGCATCGGCGAGAAGTCGGATCACACCCTCGAAGAGGTGGGTCAGGACTTCGAGGTGACCCGTGAGCGTATCCGGCAGATCGAAGCCAAGGCGCTTCGCAAGCTGCGCCACCCCTCCCGGGCGAAGCGACTCAAGGCCTTCGTCGAAGGCTGAGCCCAGGCGGGCGATCTCGGGTGCTCCGGGCACCCGAGGTCATCCGCTCGCCGGCGCTTAGAATCTTCGCTCGTCCCCGCTCCCCGCCGCCTCCCGGGGTTGTCTCTCGACCCGTCCTCGCTGAACCTCCATTCATGTCGCCCGACGCGTGGCGAGCCCGGGGGCGCCGTGTGCGCGCGCTGGATCGTGACCTCTTCGTCGTCGACGACGGCCCTCGAGAGCGCCCCACCGTGCTCCTTCTTCATGGCTTCCCCACTTCGAGCTGGGACTGGGCGCCGATGTGGCCCGAGCTGGAGCAGCGCTACCGGGTCGTGGCTTTCGACTTCGTCGGCTTTGGCTTCTCCGAGAAGCCCCCAGGTCGGGTCTCCGTCCAGCTCCAGGCCGACGTGACCGAGGCCCTGGTGGCCTCGCTGGGGCTCGGTCGGCACCACGTGCTCGCCCACGACTACGGTGACACCGTCGCGCAGGAGCTCCTGGCCCGCGACCGAGAGCGTCGTGAGCCCCGGATCGCCTCGGCGCTCTTCCTCAACGGGGGGCTTTTCCCGGAGACGCATCGCGCGCGCCCGATTCAGCGCCTTCTCGCCACTCCGCTCGGCCCCACCCTCTCTCGGGTCCTTGGCCGCGGGACCTTCGGGCGTCGCTTTTCGGAGGTGTTCGGCCCGAACACGAAACCGAGTCGCGAAGAACTCGATGCCTTCTGGGGCATCATCTCCGAGAACGGCGGGCGACGCATCTTCGCCGGCGCGATAGGCTACATGGCCGAGCGGGTGGAGCAGCGCGCCCGCTGGGTGGGAGCCTTGACCCATGCCCGCTGCCCCCTCGGGCTCATCAATGGGTCACTCGATCCCGTGTCGGGGGCCCATATGGTGGCTCGCTATCGGGAGGTGGTCGGCGAGCACCAACCTGACACCTTCTTCGAGGCCCTGCCCGACGTCGGGCACTACCCTCAATGGGAAGCCCCGGAAGCCACCCTGCGAGCCTTTCATCGCTTCCTGGAGAACATCGCATGAGCAGCTGGGACACCCTGATTGTGGACGCTCTCGTCTTCGACGGCTCTGGAGCCGCCCCTCGTCGGGTCGACGTGGCCCTGTCCGAAGGACAGGTAGCTCGCGTCGGGCCGCAGCTCGATCGGAGCCGAGCCTCCGAAGTGGTCTCGGGAGAAAATCAATGGCTCACGCCGGGGCTCCTGGACATTCACACCCACTTCGACCTCGAAGTGGAGCTTGCGCCCGGGCTTGGGGAGGCCGTCCGCCACGGCACCACGACGGTCGTCATGTCGAACTGCTCGCTCGGACTCGCCTTCGGGAATCAGAGAAAACAGGCCGGGCCTTATCTTCAAGATCCCATCGTCGACTGCTTCGCTCGAGTGGAGAACATGCCCAAGCATGTGCTCCGAAAGGCGGCGAACCTCGCCACCTGGCGGGACAGCGGAGAGTATCTTCGTCATCTCGACGGCCTCGCCCTCGGCCCGAACGTGGTCCCTATGATCCCCCACTCGATGCTCAGGGTCGAAGTCATGGGCCTCGACGCGGCGGTGACTCGGGATCCTACCCCGGAGGAGCTCGACGAGATGGTCCGCCTCCTCGAAAAGGGCTTAGCCGAAGGGTACGTGGGTTTTTCGACGGACGCCTTGCCCTTTCACTACCTCGCCAACGATCCCCATCGACAAAAGAAGATCCCATCCCAGCACCTTTCGCAAGCTGAACTGCGTCGACTGACGGATGCTCTGCGTCGACACGATCGCGTGTGGCAGGCCACCCCTCCCAAAGACGACCCTCTCCTCGTCCTGCGAAGCTTCCTCCTCACGAGCGGCCGCCTCTTCGGCCAGCCCCTGCGGCTCACCGCGGTGGCCGCGCTGGACGTTGTGACCAACCGCAGTCTCGCCGCTCTTGGGCTCGTCATGACCCGCCTCTTCAACTCGCCTCTTCTGCAGGGTCGCTTTCGGCTCCAAGCTCTCGCAGCGCCCTTCGAGGTCTGGTCCGAAGGCCCCCTCACCCCGCTCGCCGAAGAGATCCCCGAACTTCGAGAGCTCAACGAACCCGACCTCGAGGACGTCGAGAGCCGTCGACGTCTCCTGCGCGACCCGGACTATCGCGAGCGCTTCGTGCGGATGTGGACCCGAGGTCGAAAGGGTTTCTCGTGGGCTCGAATCCTCCGCTGGCTTCGACGGGAGAACGTGGCCCTGACCCGGGAGCTGAGGGATATGAAGGTGGCCAAGGCGCCGGTGGCGGAGTGGGTCGGTGAGACCCTTCACGACGTCTACGAGCGACTCCGTGCCCACCAGATGGACGCAGCCTCTCCGAGGAGCCCGGGCGAAGCAGAGGCTTTCGCGGACGCGCCCGATCTGAGGTCCGGGCCCTACGTCGGAAACGACGCCCTCTTCCTCCTCTACCTCCTGGAGCGATTCGACACGGCGCTGGTGTGGTCGTCGATCACCGCCAATGACCGGCCGGAAAAAGTGAAGGCTCTCCTCACGCACCCTCAAATCTTGCCGGGGTTCAACGACAGCGGAGCTCACCTGACCAACATGGCCTTTTACGACACGAACCTCCGCGGTCTTCGCATGGTCATGGAGGACGGCTTTGAGGCCGTGAGCCGCCACATTAGCCGCCTAACCTCGGAGCCGGCGGATTTTTTCCGCCTCGCCTCCGTGGGACGGATCGCCGAGGGCTACCGGGGGGACCTCGTCCTGATCGACCCCGAAGCGCTCCGCCACTATGACGGCCGGGCCCACGTTCGGGAGATCCACCGGGACGTTTTCGACCACACGCAGCTCGTCAATCGCTCGGACGGAGTAGTGACGGGGGTATGGATCGGCGGCCATCGGGCCTGGACCGGCGAGGACTTCACCGAGGAGCTCGGTGAGACCAAGATGGGCGACTGCCTCACGACCGAAGGGATCCGCCCGTGAACGATGCTGCAGCTCAAGTTGCGGACCGGCTCTCGGGGGCCAAGCGCGTCCTCTTCGTGACCGGCGCCGGCCTGTCCGCGGACTCCGGACTTCCCACCTATCGCGGAGTTGGCGGCCTCTATGAAGACGAGGACGCGACCGAGGAGGGCATGGCCATCGAGGAGGCTCTCTCCGGTCCGATGCTGCTGGCCCGTCCCGACGTCGCATGGCGCCACATCGCCCGTATCGAGAAGGCGTGTCGCGGAGCTCGACCCAATCGCGGACATGCGGTCATCGCCGAGCTCGAGCGACGCTTCGACGTCGTCGTGCTCACGCAAAACGTGGACGGATTTCACGCTGAAGCGGGCAGTACGAAAGTCATCGACATTCACGGAGACGTACATCGGCTGAAGTGCACGGCGTGCTCGTGGAAAGAGACCGTCCGCGACTACTCGCATCTCGAGGTCCCGCCACAGTGCCCGGTCTGCGGTCAGCTCGTGCGGCCCGACGTCGTGCTCTTCGAAGAGATGCTCCCCACGCGAAAGCTCCTCCTTCTCGAAGCCGAGCTCTCGGCGGGCTTCGACGTCGCGTTCTCCGTAGGGACCTCGGCACTCTTCGCCTATATCGCGGCTCCGATGGCTCATCTGCGAAGTCAGGGTGCCTTCACCGTCGAGGTCAACCCAGGCGAGAGCGCGGTGTCGCACGTGGTGGAGCTGGTGGTGCGAGAGCGCGCCGCTGCGTTCTTGGACGCCGTGGCGCATGCTTTGTAGCCGCAACCTACTGCGAGGCTGAGACCTGCCGGTCGATGCCTCGAACCACCCCCGCGTGGTCGATGAGCATGACCCCTAGCGACTCCATCTTGTGCTCGGTTTCGCGGTCGCGGGAGCGCTCCTCCTGCAACCGTAGCTTCACCTCACGATGGTTGGCGTAGTCCTGCGTGAAGCGAATCGTCACCGGATCCGTCCCCCTACGGGTCTGCACCGTAGCGAATACGCGGGGCATCCTCCGGAACTGGTCGGTCTTCAGGGTCGTCCAGCCGTGATTCGCCTCCACCCGCGTGACCCACACGTTTCGACCCTCGACGACGGTCTCCCCCGGCTCGACGGCCAGCATATGCACCCGCTCGGACTCGTGGATGCCGTCTTCGCTCTCCGGCTCCTCGAGGCGGATACTAAAGCCGTACTCGTTGACGTCGAAGACGCGAATCGTCACGGGGACCTCCGTACCCTCTCCCCGCAGCGAGGCGAAGACGACCGGCGGGGTCTCGAAATGCTGTCGAAAGTAGATCCGCCGCACCGTGCTCGAAACCCGAAAGATGCGGCCCTCGGCCCGGAGCTCGCCGAGACGATGGACGGAGCGCTCGAACCCCCCCACCGCCACCAACTCCGAGGGATGTGAACCGTCGTTGGGATCCATCTCGTCGAGGCGATAGTCGACGGAGTCGCCGGTGGACCACACCACTCTACTGATCACCGGTTCGTCGTCGCGATAGGTCACGGGGCCCGCAAGCCAAATGGCGTTCTTCTTGGTGTTGTCGAGGTGTTCTCGGGTCGTCTTCTTCTTCCGGTTTTGCCGGATCTCATTCACATCGGCATAGATATCGACCTTCTCGGGTCGAACGAAGCTGTAGAGGAGGGTGCTCTCATCACGGAAGTGGGAGCCGCGACACTTCTCGAGACGGGCCAGGCTTGCCGTCTGTTCGGCCTCACGCGGAACGACCCGGCACTGCGCTCCGCCGATGCCCCAGAGGGCTTCGAGCTGGTAGTCCTCGGCGAGGGCGTCGTCGATGGAGGTAGCGAGGACGAGGTCGACGCCCGCCCGCGTATGGGACTCCCCGGTGCCTTCGTAGTCGGCCCGCAGGGCCCGCACGCAGGCTTCGTGGAGGCTCGAGACTTTACCGTCCTCGCCGTGCACGACCTTCCACGGCTTGAAGCCGAGCTCGTAGCACTTGGCCACGGTGCTCCCCGAGCACGCGAAGAAGAACCCCTCCACGTCCTGCCATCCCCCTTGTCCGGGCTGCCCCGAAGAGAGATCCCACGCTCCAGGGAGGGCTATGGCGGGGGCGGCGTCCGCACAGAGCGGTTCCCATCCGCCCCCCTCCTGGCGCATCGCGACCGTGTAGTAGAGGAGGTCTCGATTCACCCCTTCGCCTCGCGTGAGGCCATCGATGCGCAGCCGGGAAGCGGCCCCGTCCTGGGTCACGGTTTCGAAGACACTCCCCACCACGTCCTGCCCCGCCAGCGTCTGCCCGTCCACGCCCACGCCGGCGACGGATGAGCCGAGGATCGACGGCCCGTTCGGCCCGAGTCCGGCGTAGGGACTCAGGTACTCATCGAGCTGGTAGTTCGCCCGAAGGAACATGTGAGGTTGAAAAGTGAACCGCGTCACCCGGCGCGACGAGGCGCCGGTGAGCGAGAAGTCGCTGAAGCGCGTGAGCTCTCCCGACGACACCCCCGTGGTCACGACGCTCCCGGCTGGAGCGTGGCAGGCTAGGACTCCCCCGACGGCGAGAAGAGGCCAGAGCTTGAATCGCATGGCAGGTCCGGTGAGCAAACGGCGGGCCAGCGAGAAGGCGTGGCCCGAGGCGTCGTCGGCTCGCGCGTTGAGCCGGCTATGCGGGCATAAGTTGCTCTCTGGACCTCGCGTGGAGGAAGCGCGCCACCCGCTCCAGACCGGCGGCCGCCGCATCCCCCCCGGCCGCGTAGGAGAGCCGCCACCAGCCCTCGCCGCCCGGACCGAAAGCAGCACCTGGGACCACCGCGACGTCCTCCGCTTCGAGCAGCTCCAGGGCCAGAGCCAGACTTCCCTCGGCCGCCCACGGGCGAACGTCCAGCATCGCGTAGAAGGCCCCGGAGCCCAGGTGTAGGCGCTCGGGCTCGGGGAGCTTGGAGGCGACGCCGCGGAGCGCCTCCCGCGCACGCGCGTAGAAGGGCAGATGAGCGCGCAGCCGCTCGGGGGCGCGGAAGACCTCGAGCGCCATGAGCTGGGCCAGGCGGGGCGCGCACGTCACCATGAGTTGATTGAGACGCGTGGCCGGCCCGCACAGCTCCGCAGACGCCGTAAGGTAGCCAATACGAAACCCAGTCAGGGCCATGGACTTCGAGAGCCCGGACACCACAACCGCGCGCTCCGAAATCTCAGCGGGGGAGACGAAGTCTCCCTCGTAGACGAGATCCCGATAGATTTCGTCGCTCAGCACCACCCAACCACGCTTCTCGGCGAGGTCGACCAGGCGCTGCGTCGCGATGCGATCGGGCACGGCGCCGAAAGGGTTCGAAGGCGCGTTCCATACCACCACGCGCGTCCGTCGGGAACCGAGGGACTGAAGCACGTCGAGGTCGGGGTGCCCTCCGGAGACCAGATCGAGGGGGTACGCCACCGGGACCCCGCCCAGCACTCGAACAATCCCTGGGTAGGCGGGGTAGCCCGGATCCGGCACTAGGACCTCGTCCCCGGGCTCAATGAGAGAAGACAGCGCGAGATAGACCGCCTGCTCGCTACCGCAGGTCACGACCACTTCCTCGGCTTGGCTACGTCCGTGGTGCTTCGCGACCCTCTCCCTCAGCTCGGGCAGGCCGGCGTTGGCGGTGTAGCCATCCGGGCCAGCCTCGAGGGCTCGTAGCCCGGCTTCGAGTAGCTCTGGATCCGCTCGCAGGCCTGGCTGCCCAAGCGTCAGATCGACGGTGGTCGCACGCTTGCGTCCGCTCATCTCGCGTATGAGCGACGGAGCGAGCTCGGCGACGGCGGCCGCGAGACGCATCAGTGGGAGGCGGCCCCTCGGGCCCCCTCTTCCCCCTCGGTGGGACGACGAGCGGCGGTGGTCACCATGTTGGTCAATGCGACGCGAGCCACCCCTTCCCGCCCGCCCCCGAGCTCGCGCAGCTGGGGGAGAAGGTCCGGAGAGAGCTTCGATTGCGCGCGTGACTTCTCCCAGCTCCCGCCCTTCATCTCGAGCAGCACCGCCTCCTTCTCGAGGGCAAGCCCGATGAAGGGGAGCTCGGCGCTCAGCGTGGCCTGAACGAGCGCCTCGGCCAGGCGCCGGCTCTCCGTCTCCGTGTCCAGCGCCAGATCCGTTCGTCGGGAGAGTCCCCGCCAAGACGCGTAGAGCGGCAAGTTCACGGTGGTCTCTCCCGCCTTCTCGGCGAACCCGTCGATCTCGGCATCGATCTTCTCGATCTGGGCCCGGAGGGCCGAGGCTCCGCAGAAACCGAACTCCTCCGGAATTTCCGAGGCGCTCTTGCGGGCCGGGAGGGGCCGCGGCTCCAAGTTCGTCAGAGGGACCTGGGGAATGTCGGACGTGCCTAGCTCGAGGCGCCAAGGCGAGCGTCGGCGCTTGGGGCCGAGGAGGGTGAGGATACGAGTGAGGGGAGGATCCCTCGAGAGGGCCAGCGCGGTCTCCCAAGCGCTGGCCAGATCCCGCGCCTTGAAAGAGAACCGGAAGACGGTCTCGGTCTCGGGCTGTGCGGTGAGCCGCTGCGGGTCGGGCGCTACGGGCCGAGAGCCTCGCTCGATCGACACCCCCTTCATCGACTCCGCTCGAGTCTTCAGCTTCGCGAAGAGGGCGTCGTCATCGAGGTCCAGGCCGTGCCGCTCCAGCTTCTGTTCCACCTCGCCGCGCAGGCGCTCGAGGTTTTGCCGCGTGCGGTCCGCGAGCTTGGCGCGCCCCTGCGCGGCGCGCAGCGCCCGCTCGCTCGCGTTGAGGGCCTTGCGCAGCTCCTTACACTCCTCGGTGTCCGAGCATGCGGTGCCGCTGAGAAGGCCGCCGATGAGAGCCAGCGCTGCCCCCGACCGCATCATCGCAGGGCCTCTTCCAGCGCCGTGGCCGCGTCCGTCTTGTCGTCCCGATACTTGACGATGAGAGGGGTCGACACCTGAAGCCCGTGTTGGCGGGCAAAGTCCCCCCCGGCCGGCCGACTCCCGGGCACGACCACCGCCCCTTCCGGGATCTCGAGAGGTCCACGCCCTTCCCGGGTGAGGACCCGGCCTTCGACGAGGTCGTAGACTTTCGTGGAGCCGTTCAGGAGAACCCCCGTACCGAGGACGGCCCTACGACGCACGATGGTCCCTTCATAGACCCCACAGTTTCCCCCCACCATGACGTCGTCTTCGACGATCACGGGGAGACTCCCAACCGGCTCGAGAACCCCACCGATCTGAACCCCGGCAGATAGATGCACACGCTCTCCGATCTGAGCGCACGACCCTACGAGCACGTGACTGTCCACCAAAGTATCGCGCCCCACGTAGGCACCGATGTTGATGTAGGAGGGGGGCATGATGATCACTCCTTCCCCGACGTATGCACCGTCGCGCACGGAAGACCCTCCGGGAACGAGGCGGACCTTGTTGGTGAGGTGCAGGGCTCTGCGGGTCGGAAGCGTGTGCTTGTCGAAGAAGTTGGTGTCGGTATAGCCGTCGACCTCGAAGAGCTGGCCGAGCTTGAATCCAGCCAGGATGGATCGCTTGAACCACTCGTTGACCCGCCAGGTGCCGTCCTCGTCCCGCTCGGCGCATCGCAGGAGGCCCAGGTTCACCGCCTCGCGAAACTCCGCAAAGAGGCCGCGGTCCTCCGGCTCGAAATCGGGGGCCCGAGCCCCGAGGTCGACGAGCTCGTCGATGAGTAACTTGGTCGGCCGCGGCATCGCCCTCGGATAGGCAGCGCGTCTTCGTGCGGTCAAGAGTCCGAGGGCAGCGACTCTCGCCCTCGCCCCTCTCAGGCCCGCGTGGTCGCGAGGCCTGGGGTCGTCGTGGCCCCCTCGGAACGACCTCGCGGCCGCCAGAGAACGAAGGCTCCCAGGCCTCCCTCCTCCAAGCAGCGTCGGGCCGTGGCGCTCCCCGTCATCTCGACATACTCACGAAGGAGAGCTTGCAGCTCATCGAGGGCGGTCCCTTCCAGCTCAAAGCTCTCGAGAGACTCCCGGTTGACGTGGACCCCTTGGTCGCGGCGGAGGAAGAGTCGGCCGCCCGTCATGCCCGCGCCCGCGTTCGCGGAAACTTCCCCGAGAATCGCGACCTGTCCGCCGGTCATATACTCACAGGCGTGCAGCCCCGTCCCTTCGACCACCGCCCGTGCCCCGCTATTACGCACCGCGAAGCGGTCCCCGGCCAGCCCGTGCACGAAGAGGGTCCCTCCGGTGGCCCCGTAGAGCGCTGCGTTGCCGATGATCGCGTTCTTCTCAGGGGCGAAAGTCACCCCTGGGGCGGGCCGCACCACGATGCGCCCGCCGGAGAGGGACTTGGCTACGGAGTCATTCGCCTCGCCTTCGAGGACGGCGCGGATGCCACGGGTCGAGAAGGCCGCGAAGCCTTGCCCGGCGCTCCCGCGAAACGCGACCTCGATCGCATCCTCGGAGATCTCGAACGCGTCTCCCCGGCCCTCGAGCTGGGCGAGATGACCGGCGTGCTCGCGCTTCGCGATCTCGCCGGCCAGGGTGGACAGCACCGCGCGCTCGGGACTGCGAATGGGATAGCTCAACCGGGCCACCGGTCCTCCGTCGAGGGTGGCTCGGGTATCTTCGACGATGCGTTGGTTGATCCGCGAGACGCCCTCCGCCAGAAGGTTTCCGCGGAAACCTCGAGGATGAGGGCGGCGTCCCAAGAGAAGTCCCAAGTCGAGTCCGCGGTCGGCCACCCTCTCCCGGTAGGGTGCCGCGACCTCGAGGAGATCCGCACGCCCGACGACCTCGTCGAGATGGGTCATGCCCAGCGCCGATAGATGGCGCCGGACGTCCTCGGCTAAATAGTGCAGGAAGGTCTCCACCATGTCGGCGGTGCCGCGGTACTTCTTCTTGAACTTGGGGTCGTGCGTCGCAATGCCTCGGGGGCAGGTGTTCTTCTGGCAAATGCGGGCCATGATGCAGCCCTCGGCGATGAGCAGGAGCTTACCGAAGCCGTACTCCTCGGCCCCCATCATGGCGGCCGCCACCACGTCGAAGCCCGTTTGCAGCCCTCCGTCGACCCGAAGGACAGCGTTCTCTCGCAGCTCCTGTTCAATCAGCGTCTGGTGCACCTCGGCGAGACCCAGCTCCCACGGAAGCCCTGCGTGCTTCATGGAGGACACCGAAGCGGCGCCCGTACCTCCATCGCCCCCCGAGATCTGAACGATGTCCGCGCCCGCTTTGACGACCCCCGCGGCGATGGTGCCAATGTTGGCGCCCGCCACGAGCTTTACGGACACGGGGGACCCGGGGTTGAGCTGCTTGAGCTCATAGATCAGCTCGCGCAAGTCTTCGATGGAATAGATATCGTGAAGAGGAGGCGGCGAGATGAGCGTCGTGCCGGGAAGGCAGTTCCGGGCACGAGCGATGGCTTCGTCCACTTTCATGGACATCAGCTGGCCGCCTTCTCCCGGTTTAGCGCCCTGGGCGATCTTGATCTCCATCTCATCGCCAGCGACGAGGAAGCGCGCCGTGACCCCGAATCGACCGGAGGCGACCTGCTTGGAGGAGGCATGGATCCCGTCAGACCAGTAGAAGGGGTTCTCGCCGCCTTCACCGGAGCCACTTCGACCTCCGACGCGCCGCATGGCCACGATGATGTCTCGCTGAGACTCCGCGCTGATGGCCCCAAAGGACATCGCTCCGGAGCCGAAGCGACGAAGGATCTCCTCCGCTGGCTGTACGTCTTCGAGCGGGGTGGCCCGGTCGGCCTCGCGGGGAGCGAGCAGGTGACGCGGGCTCACCGGAAGCTGGCTTGACGCTTCCTTGAGGTATTCAGCGTAGGTCGTCCACCTCGGCAAGCCTTGATGACTCTCGGCCACCACCTCGTGGACCTTCTTGGTCAGGCGCGCCGTCATCGAATGGGCCTCGCCTTCCGTGCCCTTTCGATGCTCCCGTAGCTGGTAGGTGTCTTGGGGGTCTCGTCCGCCCGCCTCGAAGACCCGCACGCGCTCGAGGACCGCCTCCGCGAGGTCTTCGAGCCCCAGCCCGCCGATGGGGCTGGGGGTACCCGGGAAGTAGGTCTCGATAACCTCTGGTCCGAGCCCCAGGGCGGTGAAGAGGCGGGAGCCGCGATACCCCTCCACGGTGCTGATGCCCATCTTGCTCATCACCTTGCGCAGCCCCTCCTCGAGGGCCACCCGCAGATTCTGGATGCGGGTCGAGGGCTCCAAACCCGCGAGCCGCTTGTCCTCGAGCTCGAGGGCGAGCTCAAAAGCTCGGTAGGGGCACACTGCGGAGGCGCCGTAGCCGACCAGCGCGGCTACGTGGTGGGTGGTACGGGCGTCGGCGGTGTCGATCACGATAGAGGCGTCGAGACGGAGTCCCCAGGCGTCGAGCACGTTGATAGCCGCCCGGAGCGCGAGCAGGCTGGGAATGGGAGGTCGCGACGGGCGAGCTCGACGGTCGGTGAGGATCACCACCGAGCACCCCCCGCGAATGGCGGCCAGCACCTTCTCGCTCAGATCGTCGAGCGCGACCTTGAGCCCCGCTCCCCCCTTGATAGCCGGGAAGGTCGCATTGACCTCCACACTCTCGAAGTTACGGTGGCCTCCTTCATCCAGCTCCGCGGCCTGACGCACCCAAGCCATCTCGTCCGGAGAGAGCACCGGGGAGCGCAGCGCCAACGCCGGAGAAGGAGGTATCAAGGTCTTCGGCTCGAAGACGTTCGGACGCCGCCCGAGGGTGGTCCGAAGATCGGTCATGGCGCGTTCCCGCAAATGGTCGACGGGTGGGTTCGTGACCTGCGCGAAGGTCTGATAGAAGAAGTCGAAGAACGATCTCGGCTGGTCTGAAAGAACCGCCAGCCGTGCCGTATCTCCCATGGAACCGATCGGCTCCTTGCCGGTCACCACCATGGGGACGATCATCTCCTTAATCTCCTCCTTGGTGTAGCCGAACAGCGCCTGGGCTTCCGCGTGTTCTCGACTGTCGGCGACCTCAGCGGTGCCCACGGGATGCAGCCGGGCGTCGAAATGAGCCCCGGCGTTCTCTCGCGCCTCGGAGGGGTCTACGAAGATGATCTCTCCGGTGTTCAATCGGATATGCGCTCCCGTTCCCCCTCGCAAAGCTCCCTTCTCAATGACGTCCTTCTCGTTCAGGTCGAAGACCCCGGCCTCCGATGCGAGATAGAAGGCATCCTTGGTCATGGCCCAACGCCCGGGTCGGAACCCGTTACGATCGAGTCGAGCTCCGACTACGCTACCATCCGAAAAGGCTACGAAGGCCGGACCGTCCCAAGGTTCGACGGCGCGACTCCAGAACTCATAAAAGCCTGAGTCGCGTCGCCCGGCGGGGGGCATCATGATGGCCAGTGCCTGGCTGAGGTAGGGGATGGAGCTTCGGAAACGGAGCGCCTCCACCATTTCGTTCAAACTCCCGGAGTCGGAGATGCCGTGATGGGTGAGAAGCTCTTCGGGCGGGAGCCCGAGGGCCTGCTCCCGAGACCGCGACTCAGCCAGGTTGGTGGCGATGGTATTGATCTCACCGTTGTGAGCGACGAGCCGGAAGGGCTGGGCGCGGTCCCAGGTGGTCGCGGTGTTGGTGGAGAAGCGACGATGAAATAGGGCGAAGCGGGTTTTGAAGCGAGGGTCCTTCAGGTCTGGAAAGAACGCGTCCAGCCGATCGGACGGCACCAGCGCTTTGTAGACCACGGTCTTCGTCGATAGGGAGGCCGTGAAGACGCCGTTGGTCAGGCCGAGCCCCCTGAGCTTCGTCCGGAAAGTCTGGTGGGCGTAGTAGAGACGGGTCTGAAACGAGCGCTCGGTGCGGCAAAACACGGGCCGCTGAATGACGACCTGTTGAATGGCCGGAAGGGCGGCTCGCGCCATGCGACCGAGAACGGAAGTGTCGATCGGGACATCCCTCACGTCGAGGACGGGCATCCCGAGATCTCCCAAAACCTGGGCGAAGGTCTCCTGGGCCTGGCGGCGCTGCGACGACGGAAGCCTCGAGAGCAAGGTCGCGACCGCGACGAATCCCGGCTCGTGACCCAACATCTCGAAAGGGATGTCGGTCATGATCCCGCTGCCGTCGCTGGTCAGCCGGTCCGCCTGGGCCCCCCCGCGGTGCTCGACACACCGCAGCGCCTTCAAGCCTTGCTCGAGGTACGCGTGGCGGGGGTCCTGCATGGTGGTCGCCACGAAGCCGACCCCACAAGCCCCATGTTCGGAGCCTCGTAGACTGCGTCGGTAGGGAGCGCTCCATTCAGCCATGGCGGCCTACATCGTCAGGAGCGACCGCCCGCGTCAACCTAGCGAATGCTGCATTGCAGCACCCGACCCCACCTCATCCCCTGGATACGTAATTCGGGGGCGGTTTCGGGTAGCTGGGGCAGGTCTAGCGCACGATCTCGACGCGTTCGATCACGCAGGGCTGGGTCGGACGATCACCGGCATCCGTAGGGATGTTCTCAATCTTGGTCACCACGTCCATGCCTCCCGTCACCTTGCCGAACACCGAATGCCGGTTGTCGAGATGTGGGGTGGGCACCGTGGTGATGAAGAACTGGCTGCCGTTGGTCCCGGGGCCAGCGTTGGCCATCGAGAGGACCCCGGGACCGTCGTGCCGAAGCGAGGGGTGAAACTCATCCTCGAAGCGGTAGCCGGGGCCGCCGCGCCCGGAGCCTTCAGGGTCTCCGCCCTGAAGCATGAAGCCCGAGATCACGCGGTGGAAAACGACATTTTGGTAGAGGGGGCCGGACTGCGTCGCGCCGCCCTTCGTCCACGGGATCGTGCCCTCGGCCAGGCCCACGAAGTTGCCGACCGTCTTCGGGACTTTGTCCCCGTACAGCTCGATCTCGATGACGCCGTGGTTCGTGTGGATCTTGGCCCCCTTGACGTCCGTGACGTCGGGGAAGTTGGGTGCGGCCATGACGGCCCCCCTACCCTGCTTGGGGCCTCGTGACCATCTCCCTTGCTATGTCGCTCATCGTCCCATAGCGCCCTCCGAGTGACGCCCGCCGCCCGGTTGCTCGAGCGCCTCTCCGCCGGCCGCGTAGTGGCCCCCGGCGTCTCCGGGGCGCTCCGAGCCTACCTCGCCGCCGAGCTGATGCAGGCCGGTCGGGTGCCCTTGGTGATCGCCGCAGATGCCGACGACGCCGAGAGTCTCCACCAAGACCTCTGCTTCATGCTCGGCGTGCCTCTGGAGCGCGCCGCCGACCGCGGGGTGCTCTTCCTGGGGGCGGACGACAAGAGCCCGTACGAGGAGTACTCCCCCGACGCTCGCGCGGTCATGGAGCGCATTCACGTGCTCTACCGCCTCTCTCGCGAGCCGCAGAGCGTGGGGGCGGTGGTCATGTCCCCCCGAACCCTGGGCCGGAAGCTGGTGCCCCCCACGTTCTTCTCTCGCTTCGGCGAGTACGTGGTCGCCGGCGAAGAGATCGACCGTCAGCATCTGGTCGGGCGCCTCACTCGGGCCGGATACAATGCCGTCAGCGCCGTCGAGGACCCGGGAACGTTCAGCGTTCGGGGCGGCATCCTCGATGTATTCTCGCCGCGTCTATCCCGCCCCATTCGCATCGATCTCTTCGGGGACGAGGTCGACTCCATCCATCTCTTCGACCCCACCACCCACCGAAACCTCCAGACCCTCGAGGACGCTATTCTCCTTCCCGCGAGAGAGATCGCCTTCGACGAGGACGTTCGAGCTTCGGCCACCCGAGGCATCCACGAGCTCGTGGAAGCCAGCGTGGTGCCGAGCCGACGGGTCAACGCCGTCCTCGAGGACATTCAGAACGAGATTCACTTCTTCGGCATCGAGTCCCTCCTTCCCCTCTTTCACCCCGAGGGGCTCGTCGGGGCGGAAGCCTACCTCCCGCAGGGCGACCAAGTGGTGCTCATGCTCGGGGATCGCGAGGCGCTGCTCGAAGAGGCCGAAGCCTACGACACCGAAACCCATCTTGCGTACGAGCGGGCGCGAGCGCAGGCCCAGCTCGCCCTCGCCCCTGAGGCCCATCTGGCCGACGTCCCGGCCGTCCTCGACCAGGTCTCGGGCGGTGATCAAGTCGAGACCCCGGAGCTCGCGGTGGGCGTGGAGGCGCCCCTCAGTGTCCGTCACGAGACCCTCGATGAACTGCGGGGCGAGATCCTTCGCGCCACCCGGACCCGCGAGGAGGCGGACGATGACGTCCTCAGCCCCCTGACCCAGCGCCTCAAGAAGTGGCGAAACGACGGGCTCGCGACCTTTCTCGTCTGTCAATCACGCGGTCAAGCCGAACGTCTCGGAAGCATGCTCGACGGCAAAGGGGTGTCGGTTCGGCGTTTGGACGAACCCTTCGGCCTCGAAGCCTGGCACGCCGCCCTGGAGCCCCACGAGGCGTTTCGGCGCCGGACCGGGACCCTCAAAGACAAGAGCGTCCACGCCTGGATCGTGCGTGGCGACCTCACCGCCGGCTTCGTCCTTCCCGGGGCGGGACTCGCCTTTGTCGCCGAGGAACAGGTCTTCGGCGCCCGCATGAAGAAGCGCCGCCGGCGCAAGCCGGCCGCGGGTGAGTTCGTCTCAGACCTTGCCGATCTCGCGGCCGGCGACTTCGTGGTCCATGTCGACTATGGCGTCGGCAAGTATCTAGGCTTGACCAAACTCGTCGTGGACGGGGTGGCGGAGGACTACCTTCACCTCGAATACAAGGACGAGGAGAAGCTCTATCTTCCGGTCCATCGACTCCGGCTCATTCAAAAGTACGTGGGGGCCCAGGAAGGACGCGCGCCCAGCTTGGACAAGCTCGGGGGCACCACTTGGATCAAGACCAAGCAGAAGGTCAAAGACCACCTGCTAAAGATGGCCGCGGAGCTCCTTCGCCTCTACGCAAAGCGCCAAGCGGTCGAGGGCTACGCCTTCCCTCCGCCGGATGAGACCTTTCGACAATTCGAGGCGGAGTTCGAGCACGAGCCCACCCCGGATCAGGCCAAGGCCATCGAGGACGTCGTCGCCAACCTTCAGCAGCCTGCCCCCATGGACCGAGTCATTTGCGGGGACGTGGGCTACGGAAAGACCGAGGTGGCCATGCGAGCGACGATGATGGCCATCGAAGCGGGCAAACAAACCGCCATCCTCGTCCCCACTACCGTGCTCGCCGCGCAGCACTTTCAGACCTTCTCTGCCCGATTTGAAAACTTTGGCGTCAACGTAGGCATCGTCTCGCGGTTTCAGACCAAGGATGAGGTCAAGGACGCCTTTCAGCGTTTGCGAGAGGGACGCCTCGACATCGTGGTGGGCACCCATCGCCTCCTCGGAAAGGACGTGGTCTTCAAGGACCTCGGCCTCCTCGTGATCGACGAGGAGCACCGCTTCGGAGTGAGCCACAAGGAGCGGCTGAAGCAGTATCGAACCAACGTTCACGTCCTCTCGATGTCGGCGACACCCATCCCTCGCACCCTCCACATGGGCTTCATGGGGGTACGGGACATGTCGATGATCGCGACCCCTCCCGAGGACCGTCTGGCCGTCAAGACCGAGGTGCACCGGTTCTCGGAGGAGGTTCTGAGGGACGCCCTCATCCGTGAGATCCGGAGGGGAGGACAGGCTTTCGTCGTGCACAACCGGGTCGCTTCTATCGAGGCCTTTGCCCGGATGCTCGAGCGCATCCTCCCTGAGGCGCGCATCGCGGTGGGTCACGGGCAGATGGATCAGTCGCGGCTCGAGAAGATCATGGTGGACTTCATGAATAAGGAGTACAACGTGCTCCTCGCCACCACGATCATCGAGTCCGGCATCGACATCCCCAACGCGAATACGATGATCATCAACCGCGCGGACATGATGGGTTTGGCGCAGCTCTACCAGCTGAAGGGCCGCGTGGGTCGGGGACGTACCCGAGGCTATTGCTACTTCCTGATTCCGGCCGGAAACCTGACTCCCAAGGCCCGAAAGCGTATCGGAGTCCTTCAGCGCTTCACGGAGCTGGGAGCTGGCTTTAAGGTGGCCAGCAAGGACATGGAGATCCGCGGGGCCGGCAACCTCCTGGGCAAACAGCAGTCCGGCAACATCACGAAGGTAGGCTTTGATATGTATCAAGCCCTTCTCCAGGAGGCTATCGCGGAGCTTAAGGGAAGAGACCGCGAGGACCTACGAGAGCCCGAGATCAAGCTCCCGGTCACCGCCCTCATTCCCGACGCCTATATTCCCGAAGCCGGGGAGCGACTCGCCTTCTACCGTCGCTTCAACGATGCCGAAACCGACGAGGCAGCCTTCGACCTCCTTCAGGAGATCGGCGACGTACACGGACATGCTCCCGCTGAGGTTGAAAATCTCACGGGGCTCATGCTGGTCAAGCAGCGTTGCTTCCAGCTGGGCATCATCGGCCTCGACTACGGACCTCGCACCAAGACCATGGAGCCGCGTCTCGTCCTCCGCTTCGACGAGCGCCACGCCCCCGACCCCAACCGCCTCGTGCCCTTCGTGCAGAAGCGGCCTGACCACCGTAAAATGGTTCCGGACGGCCGGGTCATGCTGTTCTTGGAGCCCTTCGAAGACGAACGAGAGATCCTCGATCAGGCGCGGCGCCTCCTCGACGATATGAAGACGGCCGTGGCCCGCTGAGAGACGAAGCTCCCTCGCCCTACTCTCGAGCGAGGACCCGCGCGCGAAAACGGTCGGCGGCCGCTCGCGCCTCTACGAGGCCATCCTCGGCATTGATGAGCTGCGTCTGGGCTCGGTCCACCGCCCGCTCAGCGCGGGCCCGGACGTCGAACATGGAGCGAGGATCGTCGAGGACGCGGTTCAGATTCTTTTCCGCGGCCGTCACCCCGAGGCGGGCCGAGGTCGCACGGCGGCGTGCCGCCTTCAGGTCACGATCGATGCGCCGAGCCTCACCTCGCTCGTCTCTCCGCAGCGGTAGAGACGAGAGCGGGACCTCGTCGAGACGGACGTCCAGCTGCTGGTCGCGACTCATGCGCACGGTGCGGACGACAGTGCGATAGCCCGCCTTTTGAATGCGGACCTTGAATCGCTCTGCCTTGGGCATGGGGGCGTCGTAGAGCGGAGTGAGCCCGAGCTCCCGGTCTCCGTAGAGAACCTTCGCCCCATCCGGCTCGGTGATGACCGTGAGGCCGAGGGACTCGACGAGCACCAGCGTCTCGGGCCCCGCGCCGTCGGAGGTCACCTCGTGTTCGATCTCGACGGGCATGTACCCGGGGAGCTCGGCCTGGATCCTTAGGGTGGATCCCACCTTGACGTCGGGAAGGGTGACGGGACTGCGCCCCGTGATGGGTTTTCCATCGACCTTGATGTCCGCACGGTCCGGTTGGGTTCGGACCTCGACGGTGCGCACCGGAACGAGGCTGAAGAAGGCGGTGACGACGTCGCCCTCCCCCTCGATGGTCACGCTCCGAACTTCGGGCTGCACAGCGAAACCCGCCTTGCGCACTTGAACGAGGTAGCCTCGCCCCGCCTCCTTCTCGAAGAGCTGGGCGGGCGTGACCTGACCGCTCGGAGACCCGTCGATGATGATCTCCGCTCCCTCCGGGTCACTCACCACGGAGATCATGCCGACGGGCGGCGGCGGAGGGCCTTGAAAAACGAAGAAGGCTACCACCGCGAGGACCACGGCGGCCGCCCCGATTCCGGCGAGGAGCACGCGAGGGGGCCCAGCGGGCTCCTCTACGATCCGCGACGCGGAGGAGAGACGGGGCCGAGGCATAGCCTCGGCGAAGAGGTCCTTCGGGACGGCGTCCGGAAGTCGGGTCGACTCGCTGGCGGGCGGACGAGGACCGGCGGGCTCCTTGGTTGGCGGAGGGAGCCGAAGCCCCCCAGAGGACGCGGCGGGGCGCGCCGGGGAACCTTCGGCGTTCGGAAGACCTCCGTATTTGTACTGGTGCGCGTTCTCGTAGGCGCTGTGGTTGTCGACCAGCTCGACCTGCTCCTCTGAGCCCTCGCGTCGAGACGGAGGCAGGTCATCGACCACCTCGGACCAGTCCCCGTCGCGTCCCGTTCGCTTGTTCGAACTCCCGCCGGCCACGGCCCGAGTTAACGTGATCTGGGCTCGGCGATCCACCGTGGGTGGCTGTGGCTTGACGGCTTGTGAGGCCGCAGGAGATGTCGGCGCATGACCGACGTGTTCCAGCTCCTCGAGGGGATTGGCGTCGAGCGCTGCATGCTCTTTTCGGAGCCGAGCTCTGGTCTCCGGGCCATTCTCGTGCTGGACGACATCACCCTCGGGCCGGCCGCGGGGGGGGTGCGGACGGCCCGCTACGACAGTTTCTCCTCGGCTCTCGAGGACGCTTTCGCCCTTGCCCGGGCCATGACGCATAAATGCGCACTGGCCGGCCTGGGCGCGGGCGGCGGCAAGATCGTCGTCCTGGACCACGACGACCTCGACCGTGGACGTGCCTTCGAGGCTCTGGGCAACCATGTCGAGAGCCTCGAAGGGTTGTTCCGGACCTCGGGGGACTACGGCACCACGCAAGACGACTTGCGGGCTATGGCTCGACGTACGCGCTACGTCCAGTCCGACGAGGTCCGCATCGCTCACGCCGTCGCCATCGGCGTGTTGCGATCGGTGGAAGCCCTGCAGCAGTTCCGGGGCCACGCGCCTCGGGTGGAGGGCCTGCGCATCGCCATCCAGGGTTGTGGGGCCACCGGAGCGGCCGTAGCTCGCCTCTTCGCGGAACACGGCGCCGAGCTGGTGGTCTCCGACCTCGTGGCCGCTCGCGCCGAGGGCGTCGCCGCGGAAACGGGGGCGGACATCATCGAGCCCGACGACATCCTCCACGCCGAGGTCGACATCTTCGCTCCGTGCGCTCGCGGCGGCTGGCTCGACGTCGAGAAGGTGAATGAGCTCGCGGCGCGAGCCGTGTGCGGCGCCGCCAACAACGTCCTGACCGGTATCGACGCGGCAAGACGTCTTCAGGCTCGAGGGATTCTCCACGTCCCGGATGCGATCAGCTCCGCTGGCGCCGTCGTAGAGGGCATCGGTCGCACCGTGATGGGCCTCCCCGACCGAAGCCCTCTCCTCGATCACCTGGGTCGAACCGCCCTCACCGTTCTGCGCGATGCCCGGGACAAAGGCATCACCACCCACGAGGCGGCCGAGCAGGTGGCGAAGGAACGTCTCGAGAAGGCGCGCGAGCGGGCTTGAGCGGTCTCCTTGCCGGAGTGGACGGAGGACGGGAGGGCGCTTGGGTCGTCGTGACCGCGCCCCGAAGGTCCCGTCGCCCCCGACGCTTCCGGCCCCAGCCGCGCCACCGCGGTCTCGAAGTCCTCGGCCACGAAGGCGCTGAGCTCGAAGCGTCGGGGGCGACGGGACCTTCGGGGCGCGGTCACGACGACCCAAGCGCCCTCCCGTCC
>JBCBRU010000008.1:0-38990 GCA_039819565.1 Myxococcota bacterium
CCTAACTCCGGACCTGTTCATGCGCATTATCCCCGTTCTCTACCCGAGCGACCTTGGTCGAAGTGCTCGGGGCCAGCCCGCTGACACCGGGCTTCGGGGCGCCCCCGACGTTCTGCTGGATCTTCTCGAAGAGCAGGGCGTTCGGTTTGGGCGACCCGTTACCATCCCTGTGCCCTCCCCGGAGGCGGATCCCGAAGGGGCCCATCTCAAGTTCGAGGCGCTTCACGTGGAGGCCTCGGCCACGCTGGCCGAGGCCGTAGCTGACATCAACGCCGAGGCGAACTTTCCGCTCATCCTCGGCGGCGATCACTCGGCGCTGTTCGGGCACGTCCTCGGACACTCGCTTCGACACCCGGAGGGGATCGGCCTTGCCGTTCTCGCGGATCCGACGGGAGACCTCGAGTTTCCCGCCGAGCCCATCTTCGACTCGGACCGAAAGCGCCTCCGCACTGACCCCGAGGTGACCTCGACGGGTGAAGCGGCGCGTATGGCGCTCTCGGGGGTTCTCGGCCGCTTTCCTGAGAGCATGCCCCTCGCCGAACGGCTTTCTCAGTGCGCGGTCGACGGGGAGCAGACGTCGGTGGTGGGGCTCCGCGGGCCGGAAACGGCCCAGCTCCGCAAGATTGAAAAGGTCACGCAGCTCGAGCTCTGGCGGATGGAGCGCCTCGAGCTCGACGGCGAACAAGCCTACCGTTCGATGCTCGAGCGTCACCTCTCGCGTGGACCGATCGCTCTCTCCATCGACGTGCGCGGCGTCGATCCCGGGCTTCTTTCCGCGGTCAACGACCCGGTCTCAGACGGCCTCGATTGGTCATTTATCAAGCGAAGTCTGGAACAGTGCCTACCCCACGTGGACCGTATTCTGGGGCTGGACATCTGCGAGTTCGACCCTTCCCACGACTCCGTGCACAGCGTGGGGCAGGTCCGACTCGCTGAGACACTCGCCCCTTTTCTGCGCAAGATCGTACGCTGAGGTGTCATGAGGATGCTGATCCAAGGGGTGCGGGACCTTGGAGTCACATCCGGACAGGTCCTCGTCGTCCACACGGCCTTCAGTCAGCTCCGTCCCGCCGTGCAGCGACCCGAGGAGGTCATCGACGGGCTTCTCGAGGTGCTGGGGTCGACCGGTACGCTGGTCATGCCCAGCATGGCGGACGACGACGACGAACCTTTCGATCCCTCCCGTACCTCTTGCCTCGGTATGGGGGTGGTGGCGGACACGTTCTGGCGGCGCCCCGACGTGTTGCGCTCGAACAGTCCTCACGCTTTCGCGGCGATCGGGCCGGCCGCGCTCGAGATTCTCGCTCCTCATCCGGTGGAGGTTCCTCACGGGCCTGAGAGTCCGGTCGGGCGAGCTCGAGCGGCGGAAGCTCAAATCCTGCTGTTGGGGGTGGGCCACGAGGCCAACACCACCATCCACCTCGCCGAAGACCTGTATGGGGTGCGCTATCGAGCCCCTCGAAAGGCGATGATCCGGGACCCCGAGGGACGCCGACGGATCGTTGAATATCCCGAGATCGATCACTGCTGTGAGCGCTTCGAGCGACTCGACGATGCGCTCGGACCCCACCAGCGGCGGGGCTGGATCGGAGCCGGACGGGTTCGGCTCGTACACGCCCAGGCCGTGGTCGAGGCGGCCTGTCGGCTGCTCGACGCGGACGAAACGGCCTTCCTTCACCCCCGCGGCGCGTGTGTGGACTGCGATGTCGCGTGGGAGAGCTTGGACTAGACCTCGAGCCTCGCCGAACCACGTTTGGGCCAAGCGATCGAGGTCAACGGATTCCGGGGTGCCCAGGCGTCGCAGGTACCAGCCCAGGTCCGCGTAGCGGTGAAGGAGGGCCATGGCTAGGAGTCGGCGGGGGCGGTCGGGATCCGAAGCCCATCCCATCCCTTCCCGCACGTGGCGAAGAAGCCTTCCGTCCGCGCGGCTGACGAATAAGCCGACCGACGCGAGCTCGTATTCGACGGGGGCTACCCAGCTAGGTTCGAAGTCGAAGAGCCCGCACCACGACGAGCCGTCGAGGCTCACGAGAAGATGCTCGAGCATGATCTCGGTGTGCAGCCACGCAGTCGGGCGACTTTCGATCTCGACCCCGGCGAGCCAAGGTTCGAGAGCATCGACCCACGCCTCGGGGCACCCTCGCCGGGCGTGCCGATCTCGCACGTTGTGGCGCTGTGCCCTCTCGAAGGAGGCCCAGTCGGGCCTCGGGATGGTCTCAGGGGCGAAGGCAGCGTGGAGAGCGGCGAGGATTTCGCCCAAGCTCCGCGCGAGCGTGCATCGAGATCGGTCACTCAGCCTGTCGAAGGCCTCGGCCGCCTCCTGCCCTTGGAGACGACTCATCCGTACGTAGGGCCAGCCCCGATGAACCCCGGTGGCGAAGAGGGCCGGCGTGGGCACGGGCAGCGCCCCATCGAGCGCTTCTAGGGCGGCCGCTTCCACCTGCGCGTGGCCGATATCTTCTGGACGGAAGACCTTCAGCACCTCGCGGTCGCTTCCGGCGACCAGACATGAGCCTCGAGGAAAGCGTCGAAAGGGGCCCTTGAGGTTCAGCTCCCTTTCGAGGGTGCGAAGGGTAGCCTCGGCGCGGTCGGGCGTCTGCAGGAGGGCTTGAACGTCCTCCTCGCTGGGGTCCTCAGGGAGTATCACGCGGGTTGATCTTCGCGCCCGTCCGGATGAAGCGCGAAGCGCGGTTGGTCCCGGTCGTGAACCGGGTCGCCCGACGACCAGGGCCAACCACCAAAGTGTGTGTGCTCATAGTCTCGGTAGGCGGCTACAATCTCTTCTTCCGTATTCAAGACGAACGGCCCGTGGCGGGCCACGGGCTCTCCGATCGGGCGGCCCTGGAGCATCAGCACTTCGACGGCGCCCGCACGCGCGGACAGGGCGATCGCACCGTGGTCCTCGAACTCCAAGGCGCCGTGCTCCGTCACCTCGACTCCGTCGACGACGATAGCGTCACCGGCAAAGAAGTAGAGGGTTCGAAGTGTACCGGGGCGTGCTGCGGGGACCCTGACCTCGGCCTTCGCGTCGAGCTCGAAGGTGACGATGGCCAGGTCCGAGCTAGGGTCCGACGCCCAAGAATTCGGAGGTGGCGAGGGAGCTTGGGCCTCTCCGAAGCCTCCGGCGATGACGTTGACTTGGGCCTTCTGCCCGGCGGGTCCTTCGATTTGGACCTTCGGAAGCGAAGGGCCCCACAGCATTGAGAAGTGAGGCTCGACCATCTTTGAGCGGGCCGGGAGGTTGAGCCAGATCTGAAAGAGCTCGTTCGTATTGGGACCGTTCGTGTCGAAGAGCGGAAACATCTCGCAGTGCACGATGCCCCTTCCAGCGGTCATCCACTGGACATCCCCCTGACCGAAGCGGGCCTTGGCGCCGAGTGAGTCAGAGTGGTCAATGAAGCCTTGTCGGGCCAGGGTGATGGTCTCGAAGCCACGGTGCGGGTGTGCGGGAAAACCCGGAACCTCCTGACCGTGGTACATCCGGAATCCGTCTTTGAGCTCGAAGTCCATGCCGAGTCGACGCCCTCGAAGTTGACTCGGATTCAGGCCGAGGCGGGCGTTGGCGGCCGGGTACCGATCTAGGTGGTACACGCAGAAGAGAAAGGGATCACGCGTCAGCCACGGAAACCCCAGTGGGCGGCGTACGAACGAGGCGGCCGAAGACATGCGCCGACGGTAGCAAAGGAAGCGGCTGAGCTGAGCGCTCGCTCGATCAACAGTGTGTTCGCGACGAAAGCTCGTACTCGGAGCGAGGAAGTTTACTTGCGTACCCGCCGAGGGCCTCGGCAAGTCGTCTTTCGCCTCGCGATGCGTCGCGTCGCGTCGACTCTCCTTGTCTAGCCCCCGACAGCGTTGACAGCATCGAAGCCCGGGTGTTGGCTCGCCGTCGTGCGCGAGCACCGCCATCGTCTCCGGGTCATCTACGGCGACACCGACATGATGGGCGTCGTCTACTACGCCAACTACTTTCGCTACTTCGAGGCGGGACGGAATGAGCTCCTACGCGCCGCAGGGCTGGAGTACCGCGCATTCGAGTCGATGGGGTACATGCTCCCCGTCACCGACGCGACCGCGAAGTACCATGCCTCGGCTCGGTACGATGACGTGCTCGACCTTACTACCTCTGTGGAACGGGTTCGAAGAGGAAGTCTGATCATGACCTACCGGCTGGAGCGTGAAGACCCGGAGGGCGTGACCTTGATCGCGACCGGTGCGACGACGCATGCCTGTTTGGATGGGCGCGGCCGGGTGGCTCGGTTTCCCGACGTGTTTCGAGAAGCTCTGGCGGAGAAGCCATGACCATTACCCACGAGCGTAATCTAGCTCTGGATGCCGTCCGAGTGTGTGAGGCCGCAGCCCTTTCTTCGGCCCGGACGGCCGGTCGCGGAGACATTGCTCGCTCCGACGACGCGGCGGTCAACGCGATGCGTCGAGCGTTCTCTACCCTCGACATCTGCGGCACTGTGGTGATCGGCGAGGGCGACAAGGGCGAGGCCCCGATGCTCTACATCGGCGAGCAGGTGGGGCGCTGGCAGCCGGGTGACCCGGCCGTCGAAATCGCCCTCGATCCGCTGGAGGGGACGCGGCTGTGCACGCGGGGGATGCCGAATGCCATCTCGGTGCTGGCGATGACCCAAGGTGGCCACTTCCTTCGCGCTACGGACACATACATGGACAAAATCGCGGTCGGGCCCGCGGGGCGAGGGGCGATCGACATGAGTCACTCCGCAACCTGGAATCTTCAGTCCGTCGCGGACGCGAAGGGGGTTTACGTGGAAGACCTCTGCGTCGTGATGCTCGATCGCCCTCGCCATGAAGCCCTGATTCGGGAGGTGCGGGAGGCCGGAGCCCGCATCAAGCTCATCACTGACGGGGATGTCTCCGCCGCCATCGCGACCTGCATCGAGGAGACTGGAGTGGACATGCTGCTAGGGGTGGGTGGATCCGCAGAAGGGGTCTTGGCGGCAGCCGCGCTTCGATGTGTCGGCGGGGACATGGTCGTCCGCCTGAAGCCGCGAAGCGCCGAGGAACACCAAAGGCTAAAGGACAACGGCATTCACGATCTCGAGCGGCCCTACCGGATCGACGAGCTCGTGACCGGAGATGTGCTTTTTTCGGCCGCCGGGATCACCGACGGGGACTTCCTGAAGGGGGTCCGATGGCGGCGGGGCGGCGCAGTGACGCACTCGGTCGTCATGCGCAGTCGCACCATGACCACCCGCTTCATCGAGACCCAGCATCGATTCGATGCCAAGCCGGATTACGGAGAGCTTTAGGCGGGCGGCTTTTCCCCGGGTCGTCCGCGCATCTGACCGCTCGCCCTTGCAATGAGCGGGCGAGCCGTTCGATCGTGGTCCCGCCGTGCTCGACGCCTACATCATCGAGGACATCAAGCGGCAGGAGCAGGCCCGCCGTTCTGAGCGCCCGCGCCTCAACATCGAACACGAGCGCGTCCCGCCGGAAGTCGACGAAGACCTCGAGGAAGAGGAAGACGACGAGGAGCCGATCCGCATCGACATCGATGCTCCCACCATTCGCATCGGCAGCTGAACGGTGTGGGCTCCCCCCGGGTCTCCGGTTGCGGTATGCGGGCTCCGCGCGGTCGCTCGGGCCGCCGCCACGAAGGAGACCCGATGTCCGACATCACGCATATTCACGCTCGCGAGATTCTCGATAGCCGAGGGAACCCCACCGTCGAGGTCGAAGTCAGGCTGTCCTCGGGCGCCGAGGGCCGAGCGGCGGTGCCCTCCGGGGCCTCGACCGGCCAGCACGAAGCACTCGAGCTTCGGGATGGGAACGCGGAGCGCTACCTTGGCAAGGGCGTTCTCAGGGCTGTCGCTGCAGTGAACGACGAGATCGCTCCGAAGCTTCTCGGCTTCGACGCCAGCGATTCCTACGAGGTCGATGCCACGCTGTTGTCGTTGGATGGCACTCCCAACAAAGAGCGCCTCGGGGCCAATGCCATGCTCGGCGTGTCTCTCGGGGTGGCCCGGGCCGCCGCAAACCACTTTGAACTCCCCTTGTATCGTTATCTCGGAGGGATGACGGCGCGAACCATGCCGGTTCCGCTCATGAACGTGATCAACGGGGGCGAGCATGCCGATAACGCCCTGGATATTCAGGAGTTCATGCTCGTGCCGCGCGGAGCCGAGACCTTCGGTGAAGGGCTCAGGTGGGGCGTAGAGACCTTCCATCACTTGAAGAAGATCCTGAAGGACAAGAAGCTGAACACAGCCGTTGGCGATGAGGGGGGATTCGCTCCTGACCTTCCCTCCAACAAGGCGGCATTGGAGCTCCTTACCGATGCCATCGAATCGGCGGGATACCGTCCGGGCGAAGATATCTGCCTGGCCCTCGATGTGGCTTCGACCGAGTTCTATGAGGACGGAAAGTATACGTTGGCTTCGGAGGGACGCACCCTGAGCGTCGATGATATGGTCAAGTTCCTGGACGATATCGCAAGCGCCTACCCTGTCGTCTCCATCGAGGATGGCTTGGCCGAGGACGACTGGGATGGATGGCGCAAGCTGACGGAGACGCTCGGGGAGCGCTGCCAGCTCGTCGGCGACGATCTCTACGTCACGAACGTCGAACGATTGGATCGAGGAATCGCGGAGGGGTGTGGGAACGCCATCCTCCTCAAGGTGAATCAGATCGGAACGCTGACGGAGACGCTCGACGCGATCGACATGGGACGCAATGCAGGCTTCGGACTCATCGTGAGCCATCGCTCGGGTGAGACCGAGGACAACACGATCGCGGACCTCGCGGTGGGGACGAACGCAGGACAGATTAAGACCGGCTCGGCGTCTCGCTCGGACCGGATGTCCAAGTACAACCAGCTACTGCGCATCGAGGAAGATCTCGGCCCGGCCGCGCGCTACGCGGGCCCCGAGATTTTCTGAGGCCGACTCGCATCGAAACGTTGTCCCCCGCTCGGGGGACAACCCTGCTCGGATCCCCTTCCAAGAGCTACTCTCTCGCGCAGTCGAGCCGATGACGTGGTCGATATGTCGTCGGACCTCACCTTCGACCAGCTTCGGCTCGCGCTCGACGAAACTCAGACGGCGATGATGATGGTCGATGACGCCTTCAACGTCGTCTTCTTGAATCGGGCGACGACCGAGTTGCTGCAGGAGCACGAGGCTACGTTTCGCAATGTATGGCCCGGGTTCGAGGCGAGTTCGATGCTCGGGAGCTGCATCGACCGCTTTCACAAGGACCCGTCCCATCAGCGCCGCCTTCTCAAGGATCCAAAGAATCTTCCGTTCCAGACGGACATCAGGATCTCGCATCTGACCTTCGAGCTCAGAGTCAGCGGGCGTTTTGATGCCTCTGGAGACCTTATCGGCCACACCCTCGAGTGGTCGGACGTCACCCTAGCTCGGTCTCGCGACCGCGAGGTTCGAGCGCTGCGGATGGCCGTGGATCAGGCCCATACCGCGATCATGATGATCGACCCCGACTTCATCATTCGCTACGCGAACGAAGCGACGAAGGCGCTTCTGTCAAAGCACGCTGACACGTTTCGCGAGGTTTGGCCGAGCTTCGACCCGGACGAGATCCTGGGGCAGTGCATTGATATCTTTCACAAGCGTCCCGAGCACCAGCGGACCCTCTTGGCGGATCCCGCGAATCTTCCCCATCGAGCCGATATCAAGGTCCGTGATCTGACTTTTGAGCTGCAGGTTTCGGGACAGCTCGACCACGACGGGAAGCTGGTCGGGCACACTCTCGAGTGGTCGGACGTCACGGAAAAGCGCGCCTTCGAGCTTCAGAGTCTCGACTATCGCGCGCAGGTGGAGGCGGTCACCAGTACTCAGGCTGTGATCGACTTCGAACCTTCCGGTCAAGTGCTCAAGGCCAACGAGAACTTCCTGCGCACGATGGGTTATGAGCTCGACGAAATCGTGGGGCTTCATCACCGGACCTTCGTGGACCGCTCGGAGGTAGAGAATGGGACGAACGATCAACTCTGGGATCGCCTGCGTCGGGGCCTCCCGTTTGCCGACCAAGTCCGTCGACGAAAGCGTGATGGTTCGGAGGTCTACTTGCAGGCCGTATACGTGCCGATCCCGAACCGGAACGGTGAGATCGTTCGGGTTACCAAGGTTGCCCACGACGTCACCGACAGCGTGCGCAACCGACATCATCTTCAGAAGAGCGTCGTGGACCTCAACGATTCGGCCCAAGAGATACGCCAGATCGGTGACCGCCTCGGTTCAGACGTCCAGTCCATTTCGACCTGTTCGGCCGATGCGCGCGTCGCCTCCGAAGAGGTCGACCGCTTCGTGCAGGCGGTCGCGGGCGCGGTGCAGGAGTTGAGCGGGTCTATCGCCGACATCTCGGAGACCGCCAACACCGCCGCCCAGCGGGCTCGGTCGGGATTCGAGACCTCGCGCACGGTGGAAGGCACCGTGGTCAACTTCGGAGCCAAGAGCCAGGAGATCGGAAACGTGGTCAAGGTCATCACCTCGATTGCGCAACAGACTAATCTCCTCGCCCTTAATGCTACCATTGAGGCGGCGCGGGCCGGAGAGGCAGGGCGAGGATTCGCGGTGGTCGCCAACGAGGTGAAAGAGCTCGCCAAGGGGACTGCGGCCGCCACCGAGGACATCGGACAGAAAATCGAGGCGATGCAGATTGCTACGACGGACACCGTGCAAGCCATGCAGGGGATTCGGGAACTCATCGAGGAGCTGAGCGGGCATCAGGAAGCTATCGCCTCCGCCGTCCTGGAGCAGCGCGAGACCACCCAGGGCGTGGGCAAGAGCATGGCTTTGGCGGCCGATCAGTCCCGGAA
Source organism: Myxococcota bacterium (assembly GCA_039819565.1). Lineage (GTDB taxonomy): Bacteria > Myxococcota > Kuafuiibacteriia > Kuafuiibacteriales > Kuafuiibacteriaceae > JAHQVK01. The sequence goes on from JBCBRU010000008.1 coordinate 8,804, forward strand.
CATCGTGACTTCAATGGCCGAAGTGGATCGACTCTCGAGCGCCGCTCAGGAGGTGGTGACCGAATCCGTAGAGAGTTCAGAGAAGCTGGTGGGCCTCTCGCGGGCCTTTGAAGACCTCCTTGAGAGCCAGAACACCTGAAGAAGCGGCCCGTGAACCGCGCACAGTCCATCAAAGGACGTCGAAAAGGTCGGCGCGCCCGGCCAGGGTGCCCACGCAATCCTTGATGCCGGCCCCGTTGGTACCTAGGTCGACGAAGACCGCGTCGAGGGCCTCGCACGCTGTGGCCGTGCCGGCGAGCGCATACCGGGTGGTGATGTCGAGCGCGAGCTCGTCGCCTTCGTCCACGAGTAACCAGTCCGTTTCGACCGTCTGACGACAGTCGAAGCCCACCACGGGGACCTCTTCCGGGGTGCCGTCGGAGCGTAGCTGATGCTCGTTGACCGCGAACACCAGAGGGGGAGTGGGCGGACCGCAGCTCGAGGGTTCGGTGGTGGTGCATTCGAGAGCGGTGGCGGTTTCGCCGCCCTCCTCTACACGATAGGCCAGGAAGGTCCCCACGAGCGCGTCCGCTCCGGTGAAGCTCTCTCGGAGAGCGGCATCGTTCGTACACATCGAGAAGGTCAGTGAAGCCTCGCCGATCTGCCAGAAGGTCACTTTTCCTTCGTCTTCAGGTAGGGGCCCCGGGGCGCGAGGGTCGCAGGCCGTGAGCGCCGCGGCCAGGAGGGCCAAGAGGGGAAGAAGGCGTCGCACGGCTCTGAGCATGCCGTGCGACCGGCCGAAGCGCGAGGGGGCTACTTCGCGTCGTCCTTGTCTTCTTCCTTGGCGAGGTCGTCTCGCTTGGTCTCAATGATCTTCTTGAGCTCCCAAGCTGCAACCTCGGCCACGTACTCCGACTGGCTTGACTTGACGTAGCGGCGGTCCGCTTCGCCCACTTCGGCGCCGATCTCCACGGTGAGGGTTTCGGTGGTTGGGGGTGGGGTACCGGCGAGCGTTGAGGTCCCGGTCACGAGGGTGATTGTCGCAACCTCTCCGAGCTTGGCCCCGTCCGGAGCGCTGCGCCCCACGGGGGACTCGAGGCCGATATCGGCCACGTCGCCCACCAAGCCGTCGACTTTCGTGTTGTCGGTGGGCTTCTTCATGCCCAGCACTGCCCACGTCCCTGAAGCCGGGTCCTTATCGAGCTGAAGGGTGCCGTGTTCGTTCTTCACGGTGACCGACCAAAGCTGCTCCTTGGGAATTTTGACGTAGGAACGGTCGACCCAGTTCCAAGCCCGAGAGCCGGCATCCGACTCGGAGAGCTCGCTGACTTGGTACACCGCGTCCTCTCCGGCTCGACGCACGTGCACGTTCTTGAAGCTGGGAGATGTTCCGATGAACAGAACTCGCTCCTCATCGCCCGAGCTCATGACCACTCTCCGGCGGTAGGCGGTGTCCGCGACCTCGAGCTTCTCGTGATACTCGCTCCCGGTGAGGACCTGGTTGCGCGAGCGCAAGCCAGCCAGCTTGCCGAGGAGCACGTCGACCTCCTGACCCTTCACCGGGAAGTCATCTTTCTCGGGAAGAACCCACCCGTCACCGCGGCGGGCCAGCTTGACCCGCTCCTGAGCGTCGCCATCACGGCTCGGGCCGAAGACTTCGAGAGTCGTGACCTTCGGAGCTTCGAGTCCGGGGAACAAATCGACCGCTTCCGCCAGAGCCAACCGATCGTCGGTGTCTCCGAGGGTCATGCCCAGGAGGACTACGACTTGGACACCGAGGAGTCCGACGAGAATCTTGTTCAGGGTGTTCACGAGCTCACCTCCTGGGGTTCACCGAAGGAACGCGGCCCGTCCCCGTCCAGGGGAATCGGCCGGAGCGTCCGCCGACGGATGACGCTGAGGACAACGACGGCGAGCAGGCCAAGGAGGCACAGGCCGGCGGTGATGGCGATGGTGCGCGTGGCGGCGTCCTTTTCGAGAGGAGCCAACGTTCGAACCGACGTCCCGCGGGCGCGGATCGAAAGGAGCTCGGTGTCTTCGACCCCGAAGTCGACGAGGTTCTGCAGGAGCTGATAGTTCGCGGCACTCTGCCGCGACAGCTGCTGCATGACGTCGCTGGCGAAGGACGACGAGGCAAGCACCACGAGGCGCGCGCTCTCGGGAGACCGCTCGACCATCGGCACCCCGATCCCCTCTGGAGGACCCTTCTTCCGAAAGGCGGAGGCGAAGCGCCCGCTGGCCATAGCGGCCAGTACCTGCTCCCCCGGCTCGGAACCCGGAGCATAGCCCAGCTCGTGGGCGGCGTAGTCGGGCTCGATGTCCGGACCGGACTGAGTCCAAGCCGCGTCGCTGGAGCTCAGCAGCTTCGTATACTCGAGCTCGATGGGGTCCTCCCCCTCGCCCGGGGTGGGGGGGGCGATAGCGATGGCGGAGGCCCAAGGCATGACGACTTGGGGAATGCCTCCCAACACCAAGCTGTCTTTGGCCATCCCGTCGCGGCCTACGACGGGAAACAGCGGATACTTGCGGAAAATCACTTCCAGCTGGCGCCCGCGGGGAATCTGCTGAGGGATACTCTCCGAACGCGGGTCGAGAACCAGCTTAGACTCGAGCCGAAGACCATAGGCTTCCAGCGTCTCTTCGAGGCCGGTGGTTACGGGCTTTACGGACAGGCTACGTCGGCTCCCGGCAATGTCGAGCGCGTACCGACCGCCGAGGACGACCACCGTGCCTCCCTTCATGAGAAACTGGTCCACGGCGAAGGCCTTCTTGGCGTCGAAGTTCTCTGGGGCTTGAACCACCAGCACGTCCACGTCGGAGGCCACGATGCCGTCGTCGAGCTTGGTGTCCTTGACGGTATAATTCTCGGAGAGCTGAGCTCTCAAGAGCTGAGTTACGTCCGGCGGGGGAGGGGGCATCTGTTGCCGGATTTGCGGCGGTAGATTCGAATAGTCCGGCGTCTCCGGCTTCACGAGTCCGACCGTCTTGAGAAAGCCTGGGGCTCCCCGCTTGAGCGCAGCCACGATCTCCTCTCGAAGATCGGACTCGGAAAACTCGTTGCTCCATCCGATGCGCTGGTACAGGTCTCCGACCTTGAGGAGCATCTGGAAGTAGTAGGTCTTGGTTGAGAAGAGGCTCGCCTGCGGTCTCAGCCCGTAGGTGTCGAAGATCTTCTGAGGTGTCCATTCGCTCGAGCTGCTTGGGTCGATGACCTCGTACTCGAAGCGCCCGGAAGCCTCCTCTTTGAGGGTGCTTAAGACCTTCTGCATCCGCTCGCGACCTTGAGCCCAACCCTCCGGCAAGGTTTCATCGGGGGTCATGAAAGCGGTGAATCGAGCCGGCGTGTCGAGCTTCGCGAAGACCTCGTCCGTCGATTGAAAGCCGAAGGCGACTTTCTTGATTGTGCTCGTGAGGTCGTACTCGAGGTTCTGAAGCTTAACCTCGCCGGTGCGTTGAAAGTAGGGGACGTCGATGAGCTTGCCGATGTCCAGGACCTCGTGACGATCACCGTACTTCACGAGAATGCTAAAGTACGAGGTCACGATGGCTACGTCGCGGACGTCAGAGACCTCCACGCGGATGGGCTTGATGCCGTAAAGCTGGTCGGCCTCGTCTTCGAGCTCGGCGTTGCCGCGAGGGTCGATGTATTCCGTACGGACGGTATCTCCGCCGATGATCCCGTACTCTTCGATGGTGTCGCGGATCCGGGGAATGCTCGCGGCCAAGCGGGCATCGGTCTTACCCGAGAAGTACCCCCGAATCAGCAAGGGCTCGGGCAAGCCTCGTACAAGGTCCTTGGTGACCTGACTGATCGAGTACTCCTGCCTCTCGGTCAGGTCCACGCGCAGAGCGGTCACGGGGGCCAGTACGAAGTTGAGGAGCAAGGCATTGACGGCGACCAGACCCGCCGTGGCTATGGCGTTGGTGCGCAGCTTCCGGGTGCGGGCGCCGTCACTCCACCCCTTGGAAGCCAACACCACGACGTTGAAGGTGAGGAAGGTTGCGGTGATCGACAGGTAGTAGACCAAGTCGCGAAGATCCAGGACGCCGCGACGTACGCTCTCGAAGCGGCTCCCGGTGCCTACGCCCGCGAAGACCTCCGACGTGGCCGTGTCGAAGTATTCCAGGACCACGGGAGCGCCGACGAACCAGAGCAGTCCGCCTACCACCACTGAGAGGATGAGCGAGATGATCTGGTTGTCCGTGAGGGCAGAGATGAACAGTCCGATAGAGAGATAGGCGCTCGCGAGGAGTACGGCCCCCACGTAGCCGCCGATGACGGGACCCCAGTCCACATCGCCGAGGGTCGAGACCACAATCGGAATCGGCAGCGTGAGGAGGAGGGCGAGGCTCACCAAAGCGAGGCTGGCCAGGAACTTCCCGAGGACGAGGTGATGAAGCTTCACCGGAAGAGTGAGGAGGACTTCGAGTGTGCCCATCTTCTGCTCCTCGCTCCACTGCCGCATGGTTAGGGTTGAGCACAGGAAGACGAGCAGGAGGGGGAGGTAGAAGAACATGGGGCGGAGGTCGGCCAGTCCTCTTGCGAAGAAGGTCGGGGTGCCCGCAAAGAACGTGTAGAGCGTGAAGGCCAAGTAGACGCCGAGAAAGATGATGGCGATCGGTGACCGGAAAAAAGCACGCAGCTCCTTGCGGGCTACGGACATCACGTGACTCATGCAGCAACTCCTCGGTGGTCGGCGAGCTCACGAAAGACCGACTCTAGGGTACGGGTCTCCTGCCGCAGCTCGGCCAGTCGGAAACCGGAGGCCTTGGCGGCGTCGAAGATGAGGGGGCAGAGGTCCAGGTCCTTAGCGCCAGTCACGCGAAGACGTTGAACGCCCCGGGTCTCGCCTTCCGAGACGACTCGCGAAACGCCCTCGAGCTTCTCGATGGCCTTCCGGGCGGACGCGTGGTCGTCGACGACGCCTACGATGGCGCTCGAAGAGGTCGTCAGCTCATCGAGCCGGTCGTCGGCGCGAATCTGACCGTCGATGATGATGATGGCACGGTCGCAGGTGGCTTCGACCTCGGACAGGATGTGGGTGGAGACGATGACGGTTGAATTCTTCGCGAGGCGCCCAATCAAACCGCGGATCTCGACGATCTGAGTGGGATCCAGCCCGTTCGTGGGTTCGTCGAGAATAAGGAGCTGGGGCTGATGGAGGATCGCCGAGGCGAGCCCCACGCGCTGACGAAACCCCTTTGATAGCTCGCCGATGGGCGTCGTCAGCCGGTCGCCGAGACCGGTGGACCGCACCGCGTCCGAGAACAGGGACCGGAAGCGGTCGGGAGGTACGCCTCGAAGCTCCGCCATCATCTGCAGGTACTCCTGCACGACCATATCTAGGTAGAGCGGAGCGTTCTCCGGCATGTAGCCGAGAACGGACTGCACGGCTCGCGGGTCCTCGACAACGTCGTGACCGGCGACTGTGGCGCGACCCTCCGAGGGTTGTAGATACCCGGAGAGAATCTTCATGGTGGTGGTCTTGCCCGCTCCGTTGGGACCGAGCAGCCCAATCACCTCACCCTTTTCTACGGAGAAACTGATGCCGCGGAGGGCTTGGACGGGTCCGTAGCTCTTGGTGAGGTTTTCGACCTCGATGATCGACATGATCTGAACCTCTAGCTCGGCGATGGAATTAGCCCGGTTGCGCAGCGAATGCGCGAGGGACGCGCCGAGCCCGGCCCTTCTAAACACGACGCAGCTTCGGTCAAACCGATTTCTGACCGATACAGGCCCCCCCCCGTCGCCTGGGATGACGAAAGGCTGTCGCGAGGTCGGGATAGGGCTATGGTGATGACTCGTGCCGGCGCTCTACCGCCTCGTCCTCACCGTGACCTCTGGGCCAGACGCGGGACGCGTATGCGTCGTGGATCGCGATGTGGTCACGGTCGGGAAACTGCCCGAGTGCGATCTCGTTCTGACGGACCCGACGGTCTCCCGCCGGCACCTGCGCATCGCCCGCACGCCCCCGGACGGCTGGCGGCTCTACGATCTCGGCTCGACCAATGGCACCTACTTGGCCGGAGCTCGGGTCACGGAGGCGGCGCTGGCCGAGGGGGCGGTTTTTCACGCCGGACAGGTTCGGATCGCCTTCGCCCCAGAGCGCCAGGACGTCGATATTCCCTCGTGGCCAGAGGAACGGTACGGACCGCTGCTCGGGCGCTCGACGGCCATGCGGCAGCTCTTCGGGCTCATTCACCGAGTGGCCCCGACCGACGCCACAGTATTGGTCCAGGGCGAGACGGGGACCGGTAAGGGGCTCCTTGCGCGGGCCCTCCACGATGCGAGCCGCCGAGCGGATCGGGGATTTGTCGTGGTTGATTGCGGCTCCGTTCAGCGCCAGCTCGCTGAGTCGGAGCTCTTCGGTCACGAAAAAGGCGCTTTCTCAGGTGCTTACGCCCGTCGGCAGGGGGCGTTCGAAGTGGCGAGCGGGGGGACCGTGTTCGTGGACGAGCTGGGAGAGCTGGAGCTCGACCTGCAGCCCAAACTCCTTCGCGTCCTGGACGCCCGGGAGGTTCGCCCCATCGGCAGCACGAAGGCCCATCCGGTGGATCTACGTGTGGTGGCCGCCTCGCGACGCGACCTCATCCGTGAGGTACAGCGGGGCGCTTTTCGTGAGGATCTCTTTTTTCGGCTCTCCGTGGTTACGCTCACCATTCCCCCGCTCCGGGAGCGACCGGAGGACATTCCGCTCCTCGTAGAGCACTTCATCGAGGAGACGGCCCGCGCCCGAGGACTCCGGACACCCACGATGGATGAGGGCAGCATGGAGCGGATGGCCCGACACGATTGGCCGGGCAACGTACGAGAGCTGAGGAACACCGTGGAGCGGGCGGTGCTTCTCAGTGCGGTTCGACCGGGCGCCCGTCTTGCGATCGAGGGTTTGGGCACGGATCCGACCGACCCACCCTCAGTGCCCCCGACCGGGTTCGACGCCGCCGAGAGTTTCGGCGAGGCCAAAGATCGATGGCTGCAGCTGCGCGAGCGCGCCTACCTGGGGGACCTCTTGGAGCGGCACGCGGGTAACGTCAGCGCCGCGGCTCGTGCGGCCCGGATGGACCGAAAGTACCTTCACAAGCTCATGAAGCGGCACGGACTTTAGCCGGCGTCAGGGGAGGGTCACGGAAGAGGTCCGGGTGAGGATGGTCCCGCGGGCGCCGACCGCCACCGCGAAGCCGGTGAGCGCGTCGACCCACACGTCTCGGAGATCGACCGAGCGCTCCACCGTTTCCAGCATCCAAGTGCCTCCGACCCGACGGGCAACGGTCCCGGACCATCCCACGGCGGTCACGTCGTCATCGTTTCGGCCCCAGACTCCGAACATGAAGGTTCTGGGAAGGTCTGAGGCGTCCCGCCTCCAGCGGCCGCCCAGGCGAAGGATGAGGCCATCGAGGCCGACGCAGTAGACTTCGTTTCGAGAGACGCCCCAAACGCCTCGCAGAGGGACGCTCTCGCGGGTGTCCAAGGCTTCGAAGTCGCCGGGGACGCCGGCGAAACTGGCCCCGCCAGCGCCCGAGATGTACCAGCGTCCGGCGGCGCCCCAAACACCGGACAGGGCCGTGCGGGGACGAACGCGCTCACCGCTCAGCTCACTGATGATGGAGAAGTCCGCCTCCGCCCACTGTATGCCCTCCCAGATCAGCACCGTGCCCTCGTCGCCCACCGCAAGGCCCGTTCCGTCCTCGAGAAAGAAGACACCCGAGAGGTCTACGGAGGTTGTGGTGGTGCGCGGAGCGTCCATCCACACCCCGCCGGTCCGCTGAAGCAGGGTGCCCTCCCATCCCACCGCGAATGGGCCGGAGCTTCCGTCCGGGGGACCGGCCACGTCGGTCAAAGGCACGGTGGCGGTCGTGGACTCCAGGTTCCAGCCGAGCCCGTCCCAGGCCAGGACCGTACCGTCCCAGCCGACCGCCCAAGCGGCGCTCGAAGTTTGGCCCCAGACCCCCAGCAGCTGAGCCTCGGTGGGAACCGACATAAGGGTCCAGGTAGGTGGTAGGGGCGGGGCGTCGCCTAGCTCCATGCCCGTACCGCTGTCGTCGCCGCAGGCCAGAGAGAGGCTACTCACGGCAGCCAGAGCCAGAATGCGCGCGGTCACCCCTACGATGTAGCAAGGGCGGGCGGACTCTCGTAGCGACGAATGGGCCGTTTGCGCCGTGCGGCTGCCGAACCAATGGACGGTCGAGACGGGGGCGCAGGCCTCGATGACCCCGGTATACTCGTTTCGATGCGCAACGGCCGAAGTCCGCGCCAGGTCCGCCGCACCCTCGAGCGCGCCTCGAGAGCGAGCTCCTCGGTTCTCTTGGTCCTGTCCTCACTTGGCTTCGCGGCGGCCTGCACGGACGTGTCGCTCTATGGACGGGTCGGGCAGGATCCCACCATCCCGGACAAACTCACACTCACCGGCCTGCTCTGCACCGACAACCCGGGGACCCGGGCTTTTCCGGTGAAGATTCTTTATTTGGTCGATACCAGCGGCACCACCCTCGAGGCAGCTCCCCTCGGGGACCACGTGCGGGCCTTCCGGGGGGTGCTGTCTCAGTTTCTGCCCAATCGTTTCGTCGAGGTGGGGATCATCCGCTATGCCGACCGGCCCGAGTCTCTCGTATCCGAGGTGGTTGGGACGATGACGAAGGGCTTCACGCGCGACGAGGCCCAGCTGGACGCGGCGCTGGCCCAAATTCGAAATGGGGGCGGTGGCCGCGACCTCGCGGCGGCGATGAGCCTCGCTCGTAGCGTTGTGACCGGTGACGCGTTTCAGGCCGACCGTGGACCTCTATCTCGAACAAAGTACGTCCTCGTGCATCTCACGAGCGGGTCGCCTTCGCCTCGTATCCCCAACGCCCGATGTGATGATCTCTTTGAGGTGGCGCCGGACGACTGCGAGCGGGCCTTTTTGGAACGAAGCGTTCGCAATCTCCGGGACGAGGTTCTCGCGCTGGGGGCTGCCGAGCTCGTCTTTCACGTGGCCCATCTCGAGCCCACCCCGCTTGAGGGAGCCCCCTGCGACCCGCGCTCGGGCTCCATGGACTGCGCAGGGCTGGCCCCTGGGACCACCTGCGTGCGCTCCGGGTCTCGCGTCGATGTCGGACGATGCGTGGAGCTGTGCGACCCGGCCGCGGCGGCCTGCGTCACCGACCCGGCTCGGCTCACCTGCGCCGAAGTGCCGGTCGCCGACGGAACCACCGTGCCCCACTGCTCCCGCGCGGCCGAGCTGTCCTGCTTCGACGGCGTCGACAACGACGGTGACGGTCAGGACGTCGATTGCTCGGATCCAAACTATCCTCTCGACTGCGATGGCAGCGGAGGTTGCGAGGAGGACTGTCTGGCCACCTGTCGAGCGGCCGCCATTGGGGTGGACATGGCCCTCGCCGGGGGTGGCCGCTACGAGCGATTTGCCACCGCTGACACCCTCACGTACGCCCGCATCGACTTTCGGAGCACCCAGCGCCGGTTTGTGCTCAAGGGCTTCGTCATCGACAACCGCAATGCTGTGGCTACGGAGGGGGGGCTCGTCGTCGACTCGGACGGGGACGGCCTCCCGGACGAGGACGAGGCCCGACTGGGACTCGACCCACGCTCTCGAGACAGCGACGGCGATGGGCTCTCGGATCCGCTCGAACAGAAGCTCACCATCCTCGGGTTGGATCCCTTCGTCCCCGGCGTCCCCCCCGACTGCGTGGATGCATTTGCGGATCAAGACGGGGACGGCCTCGGGGATTGCGAGGAACAGCTCCTCGCCACCGACCCCAGCTTGATCGACTCCGATGCGGACGGCTTTCCTGACGAGCTCGAGGTGCGCCGCGGCACGAATCCTCTGGTGGACGACGGTCTCGAGGACCTCGACCAGGACGGAATTCCGAATGGTCGGGAGCTCGTCGAGCACACCGATGCGCGTTCGAACGACGCCGCGGTGCGAAACGGACTGGCCTATCGGATGCGGGTGACGCCTGCCGGCGTCACCGAGAACAACCGGACCTGCTATGACTTGCGGGTCTCGAACATCACGCTCCTCGAGACCCTCGACCGGGGTCTTGGCCCCGGGTTCAACGACGTGGACGTGTTCTTTGGGCAGGTGCCCGAAGGCGACCTGGGTCGCTTTGGCTCCTTTACCGCCGCGCAAGTTCGCGTGCAGTTCGTGCTTCCGGATTTTCGTGAGCCCGCGACGCCCGCCCTCGATCTCGTGGACGGCGACTTCGTGTTTTTGGGTGAGTGACGGTCACTCTCGCAGCGGCGCTTCGGTGGTGGCCGCCGCTGCCGCCTTCTCAAGGTCCTGCACTTTGAAGGCGAGTTCGGCGTTGTCCGGGTCGAGCACCAACGCTCGACGATAGGCGGCCAAGGCTCGCTCGACGTTCCCGGCTCGGGCCTCGAGCCCCCCGAGGGTGGCGAAGGCCCGGCCAAGCTGGTCATCGAGAAAGGTCGCCCGGCGCGCCATGACGAGCGCGCGTTCAGATTGATCGTGAGCGGCGAGCGCCTCGGACAGATAGTTGTGCGCTAGGGCCGAGTCCGGGGTGCGCTTGATGGCGTCTTCGAGAACGGTGATGGCGGCCTCGGGGTCTTTGGCTCGAAGCGCCCCTCCGAGCTCGACCCTGGCTCGGTCAAAGGTGGGGTCGAGACGCAGAACCTCTCGATAGCGCTCGATCTCCTCGTTCGTGCGCCCCTGACGCCGGGCGATGCGACCGAGCCGATAAGCGGACTCCGCGAAGTCGGGACGTCGATCGAGGGCGCCTCGGTACACGGCGGCCGCCTCTTTGTCTCGACCGGTGCGCTCGTAGATACGACCGAGCAGGAGGTTGGCGTCTCGGTGGCCGGGATCGAGCCCGAGTGCCCCTTCGAGGGCCTCAACGGCTTCCGCGATGCGACCTGAGGCTCGCTCCAGCTCCGCCAGCTGGACCAAGAGCTCGGGGGCCTCGGGGTCCAACTCGCGAGCTTTTTGGAGGGCCGCCCGCGCTCGGGGTCGCGCATCCGGGGCCTCCAGCCGAGCCAAAGCCTCGGCGTGGGCGGCGTGGGCTCGAGCGCTGCTTGGGGCAAGGCGAATCCATCGCTCGAGATACTCGAGGGCGAGGTCTGGCTCGCCCCGATCCACATGGGCGCGAGCCAGCCGTTCGTAGGTGCGAACGTCGTCCGGGCGAGTAAACAAGGCCTTCTTGAAGAGTCGAAGCGCCTTCGTCGTGCGGCCTCGTTGGTAGTGCACCTCGCCCAGGTGAAACTGAGCTTCCGGAAGGTCAGGCTTCAGATCGAGGACGGACTCAAAACGTCGCTCCGCTTCTTCCAGTGCTCCGCTGCGAAAGTGGGCGAGCCCGAGGTTGAATAGGGCGTCGACGTACTCCGGGCGAGCGTCGACCGCCGCTTCGAACTGGGAGATGGCCTCGCCCCGGCGCCCGAGCCGATCGAGCGTCACGCCCAGGTTGTTGTGGGCCTCGGCGTGTCGAGGACGAAGCTCGAGGGCCCTTTGGTAGGCGTCGACCGCCTCTCGATACCGTCGCTGTCGAAACCGAAGCACGCCCTGGTCGTAGCGAGCGTCCGGGTCCTTGGGATCGAGACGGACGGCGGTACTGAGCGCTCGCTCGGCTTTGGCCATAAAGCCGAGCTCGGCGTAGGCCTTGGCGAGGGCTACGTAGGGTCGAGCGTAGCCCGGATCGAGCTCCACCGCTCGGCGCAAGGCGTCCAGCGCTCGATCGTAGTCCTCGCGGGCCAGGTGCGCCTCGCCAAGATCGAAGCGCGCGACCACGAGATTGGGATCAAGGGCCAGAGCGCGCTCGTACAGGTCTACCGCCCTCTCCAGCTCACCGCGCTTTCGGTACAGGATCCCGAGGTCGAGGAGGGGAAGCGGATCCTCCGGTCGACCGGAGGCCACCCGGCGGTAGAGGGGTTCGGCTTCCTCGAGCTCGCCGGTGAGCTCCAGCAGCGTCGCCAGCATATAGGGAAGCTCGAGATCCTCGGGGCTATCCGCGAGCGCGGCCCGCAAAAGGGTCAGACCTCCGTCCGGATCGCCGCTCTTCCAGCGGGCCGCCGCGAGTCGCTTGCGGTCATCGAGGGTGGCCTCGCCCGAGGCGAGCTTGGCTTCGAGCGCCTCGAGGTCTGCGGCCAAAGCCTCCGGCTTGAGCTCTCGATGCCGGGCGTCAGGCCCGAGCTCGGCCCAAGCCAGCTGAGCTGCCGCGAGAGCAAGGGTAAGGAGAACGAGGCGCGACCAGGTCTGCCCCCGAACCAGGCTGGGAATCAGTCGAGCCATCTCGATCCGTAGGCTCCGCGACTCGCCTGGCGAAGCCGAGCCGAGGCCATCGACCAGGCTTCTTCCCGTTCCGCGACCTGCGCCTCGGCTTCCGCGAGGCGCTCGTCGAAAGCCGCGACCTTTTCCTGGTACCGAGTCACCTGCTTCTCGAACTCTTCGATACGGAGATCGGCCGCGCCAGGAACGTTGTTGCGCTTCACCAGACGCGCCTTGGCCAGCTCGAAGCGTGCCTCGGCCACCACGAGGACCCGTTCCTGTCGGGCCAGACGTACCTCCGTGGCCTTTCTTCGAGCGCCGAGGTGCTCTAGCCGAGCCCCGGCCGCATCTCCCCGGAGCGCCGCGATCTCGGCCCGCTCGGCATCGCCGTCGTCTCGAAAGCGTCGCGCCGCTCGCTCGGCGTCTTCCTGTCCATCGAGCGCGGTGCGTCGTCGAAGCTCGAGCGCTCGCATCTCCTCCAGGAGCTGGTCTCGATCGTCGATCGCGATGTCCAGCTCGTTCTCCGCGTCGAAAAGGAGCAGGCGGTTTTCGACGGAGATGCGCTCGAGCACGGAACCATCGACTCGCAGTCTGGGGTCTGACCCGCACGCCGCGAGGGTCGCGGCGACGAGCAGGGTGACGGACTTGGTACCCACGCCCACGAACCGGACGCTATCATCGCGAGCGTGGGAAGGCATTCGCGCTGGGCATCCATGAAAGGAGCGCGCAACCGCAGACGACCTCACGGCGTCGCCGAACGATCTCGGCGACGCCTGCGTGAGAGACTTCACTACCTTTTGCTTTCGATTCCGTTGACGGCACTGGGGTGCGGAGGAGGCGCGTTCGGGAACTTTACGGACGGTCTGGACCTCGATCGGTGCGATGGAACCTTCCCGGTGTGCGAGTCCACCGCAGGATGTGTTCTGACCGAGACAACCTACACCGAAGGTGAGTTTCCGGGGCAACGCCAGGTGATCGTGAACGCCCCGGCGGGGGCGGTGTTGAACGTCGAGTTGTTCTTCGTCGAGCAGAACGCGGCCGGACTGGATACCGAGATCCGGTGGCACGAGCCGGGCTGTTTCGAGACCTACCGGTGGCTCAGCGACGGCGAAGACGTGTTCCGACGGGCCGGCGAGAGTCGGGTCCTGGCCGTGAGTCAGCAGGTCCGCGAGCCGGGGGACCACCTCGTCGAGATCTTCTCCGACGCGGTTGCCACCTACCGACTGAGGGTCAGAGTAGACGGCTTGTGAACCCCGTTCGCGCCCCTTACCAGGCGTTCGAGCCTTCGCAGGCCTTCCTCCACCTGGCCCATCTCGGGTCCGTAGGAGAATCGAGCGAAGCTCTTGAAGCGAGAGGCTCTCCCCGGCCGCCGGCGGCCGGGGTTGATATCGAAGAACTCCCCCGGGACGACGATCACCTGCGCGTCGAGAGCGGCCCGGAAGAGGCCCATGCCGTCGTCGAAAGGGGGCGGTAGCCGAGACAGGTCTCCCCACGCATAGAAGGTTCCGCTCGGACGGGCGTCGACCGATACCCCGATGCGTTCGAGACCTTCCAGCATCACGCCTCGCTTCTTGCGGAACACCTCCTGGATGGCCCAGGTCTCCTGGCGGAGAGCGTCGGGGGTGACTAATGGGAGGGCCGCTCTTTGAAGGGGGCGATTGGCGCCGCCATCAAGAAAACTTCCGGCATTGGACACCGCCTGAATCATGGACTTCGGGCCGACCGTCCAGCAGACCCGCCAGCCCGGATAACGCCAGCCTTTGGTGAGTCCGTTGACGAGAAGCACGGGATCCTTATCAACGTCCTCCACGAAGGCCGCGGCGCTGGTCAGAGGAGGATCCTCGCCGCGCCCTGGGCGATCCCAAATGTACCCCCAGTAGAACTCATCGAAGAGCAGGGTGCAGTCGAGACGGCGCCCGATCCCCACCCACTCGCCCATCTCATCGTCTCGCAGGGCCTTGCCCGTGGGGTTGCAGGGGTTGCTCAGGAGAAGAACGGATAGCCCTTTGCCCAGGATCTCCTCCTCGAGCCGGTCGGGGCCGAAGGCGTAGCCCTGGCGGGGCTCGAGGAGAATTGGAATGGGATGAAAGACCCGGAAGAGGTCCAGCATCTCCTCGTAGGCCGTGTAGTCCGGCAGGAAGTGCCCGAGGTTCACCCGCCCCAGGGTGGCCGCGACCCGAGTCAAAGCGGCTCGACCCCCGCCCGAGATGGCTACGTTTTCCGCGCTGTATTTCGAGGGTAGGCCTCGGCGGAAGAGCGTGTTGTACAGACCCGCCACGGCCTCTCGCAGCTCCCAAAGCCCTCCGACGGGGGCGTACTCGTGATCGTCGGGCGCGATCTCGACCTGTCGGATGCGCTCGGGGGCCCCAGGCAGCTCGCCCGCCTCCGGCTGGCCCTGACCGAGGTTGCACCATGTTTCGCCCGGTTGTCCGAAACCGCGTTTGCGTGCCTCGGCCATGACGAAAATCACGCCCGTCTTAGGGACCGGACGGATCGTTTGCGGGGCTTCGGGGGTCATGAGGGACAGACCTAGCCACTTGGACGCGGCGTGTCACCGCTTCGCCCCCCCTCCTTACTCGGGAGGGGTCAGGTCGATCAGGGTGCCGTCGAACCGCCCTCGCAGGGTGCGTCCGTTCGTAAACAGCAGATCGAAGCGACCCACGGCCCGTCCGTCCACACGAAGATCGAGGGTTTCGAAGACGGCGCTGCTCGAGCTCTCGAGCTGATCGGTCAGGATTTGGGGCTCTGTCGCGCCACTCGGCCACCGACGGACGAAGCCCGACTGAGCCACCGGGATCGTCACCCCGGCCTCGAGCACGGGGCGGCCCGTTTCCTCGATGAGCTGGAGCTCGAGGGCGGGAGCCACCCTGTCGACTTCGGCGATCCCATACCGAATGCGAAGGCTCCGAGCGGCCTCGAACCATCCGAGCTCCACCGCGTCGAAACGGATCGGAGCTCCCTCGCAAAAAGATCCCGCGAGCCCGTCCGGATCGCCGGTCCCGGTGCAGGTCTCGACCCCATCTCCGCCGCAAGCGAGGCTCGCCATCGCGATGCATACGGCGGCCATCGGTCCCCTCATGGTGCCTCCCTAAAGCGAACGGCGACGACGTCGTTGTTGCGGACGTCCTGAAAAGCGGCCACCCAGGTGTCGTCGGCGAGGCGAACGATGCGATTGTAAAAACCCACGCCTCCGCGACCCTCGCCGTTTTCCAGAGTGTCGACGATCCAATCGCCTCCGACTTTCCGGGCCAGACGGACCTCGGCGTCGGGACCGGGGTTGCCGGGGCAGTCTCGGTCCGAGACCGGGCCGCAGAAGCCATACACCACGCGCGGCTCTCCATCCGGGCCGAGGGCCAGGTCAGGATGAAGGCCGACCGAGCCTGCCGCCTCGACGTTCTCGATCTCCCACTGGTCATACGGGGGAAGCGCCGAGGCGACGTCGAGATCTCGCTGGGCAGCATCGAACCAGGCGATCCATACCCGTCCGTCCATCGCCGCAGCCATGGCGATACGATGTGTAGTGGCCTCCGGAGCCACGAGCTGCGGCGTGAAGCCTGAGCCCCCGGTGGCAACCCATATACCCCGTTCACCTTCGTCTTCGACGTCGATCAGGTAGGCAACGGCCAGGTTCCCGTCGGGAAGGAAGGCCACGTTGCTCCAAAGACCGCCCCCCCGTTCCGCGTCCACGATGGTTGCGTCCCCGCTACTTCGATAGACCTCGACATCGGAGCGAGCGAAGTCATCGGCGGCGAAGCCGAAGTGGGTATCGCGATAAGACGTGGCCCAGGCTTCTCCAGGACCCACGGCGAGCGCGGCATGGCTCCCGACCACGTTGCCTTCGTCGCAGTACTGGGAAGGGCAGGGTCCCGTCGCCTCGTTCGAAGTGTCGACGAGCACCTGCTCGGACCACTGTCCGGAGCCATCCCGGGTGGCCAGGATGAGGTCCGAGGGAAGCTGAAGAGCGGGACGGTCGTCGTTGTCGCCGCCGAGGTACACGACCCGGACGGCGCCGCCCCAAACCGCGGCGCCGAGGGCAATGAGTTCCTGCATGGGCGCGTCGGCTCCGGGGACGACGGCCATCTCCACCGCCCAATCATCTAAGGCCCGACGCTCGGCGAAGCGCACCTCGCGGCGACTCGAGCCGGCTGGAGCTGCTCCGTAGACGACGGCTGGAGCCCCGCTCGCGCTGACGATGAGCTCCAGGGGGTCTCCGAGGACCGCCTCCGTCCCCAGCCCTTCGGGTATCTCGACCGAGAGCACCTCGATGCGTGGAGCCGACCCGCCAAGGTCCGGCGCGGTGCTGCCTCCGTCGAGGATCTCGGCGGGAGGCAGAGCGCTGTCCGAGCAGGCGACGAGGAGGCTCGAAATGAGAGCAAACCGACGCATGCGGGGGACTCTACTGGGCGCGTACGCTGAACCGTCCGCAGGATGCTCGACCAGCGGCGAGCTCTCGGAGACCCGCGCAGCTCGCGCGCCCCCGAGGCGCGAGCCTTTCGTTCGCGTCCGGAGAAGGCGTGATTCCGAAGAGAGGACGTGTCTAGGGTGCGGACCATGTCGAGCGGAACCGAAGACCTCCTCTGGAACCTGATGGGGACGTTGTTCAAAGCGCACCCCTGGCATGGCGTGAGTGTGGGCGAAAATGCCCCTCACACGCTCAACGTCTTCATCGAGATGGTGCCCACGGATACTGTGAAGTACGAGGTGGACAAGACAACCGGGCACATCATGCTCGATCGGCCTCAACGCTACTCCAACATCTGCCCGGCTCTCTACGGTTTCATCCCCAAGACCTACGCCGACGAGCGCGTCGCTCGCTTGTGTCGGGACGCCACGGGGCGAGAGGATATTGTAGGGGATGGAGATCCTGTTGATATATGCGTCCTCACCGAGAAGGATATTGGTCACGGTGAGATCCTCTTGAGTTGTATCCCGGTTGGTGGCTTCCGTATGATCGACGACAAGGAGGCCGACGACAAGATCATCGCGGTTTTGGCCGGCGATGCGGCCTATGGAGCGATGAAGGATATCGAAGAGATTCCCGCCCCGCTGATCGATCGTCTCAAGCACTACTTCCTGACCTATAAGATGGGGCCGAACCAGCGGAAGAATACCTGTGAGATATCTGAGGTCTACGGACGAGAGCGGGCGCACGCGGTCGTTCAAGCGGGTCTCGCTGATTACGAGCAGCAGTTTGGTAATCTTCCCCAGCTCGTTACCAAGGCGCTCCGCGAGTAGCCTCTTGAGGGTGGCCCAGCTTAGTCTCCGAACTCCCAATCGACGTGGATGAGGCCGGCCCCCCGCTTTTGGCCTGTGGCGGGAGCGGGTTCTTTCGGGTCCTCCGAGCTCAGTAGGAATTGAGCTGCGCCGACCGCGACGATCAGAGCCAGGATGAGAGCCACCCATCCCTTTGTTCGTCCGGTCACAAAGCCATCTGCCGACAATGGGATGTCGTTCTGGGGCATGTTGTAGAATCCCAGGATGGTCCCGATCTGATCGAGATATTTCTCCGCGTGAGAGCTTCCCGCCGCTTGCTGTTCTCGGTATCGATCGACCGCGTACTCTAGGTTCTGTGCCCGCATGCAGGTATGGATGAACTCTTGGTTGGTCTCCTCGTCCTCAGGGTCGGACAGAACCGCGCTCCACGCCTCCACGATCTCGTCCCGAGAGCTCTCCTCGGAGGTGTCCGAGTTGGCCCTCGCCTCCGTGGGGACGACCTCCAAGCGTAGCCTTGGTGCCTGCATGCTTGGCTGGCGGGCGAGTTCGAGGAAGCTGGAGCGAAATGCGAGGGTCTTCGGATTCGGGTCGAGTTGAATGACGAACCCGTGCTCGGTGAGCCGTACCACGACGGCGGGGATTCTCAGATAGTAGGAGCCCAGCATTCTGAGCTCGGTCATGAGTTTTTGGTCCTGCTCGATGGGAGCTTTAGCGCGAATGAAGAAGGCGTCGACCGACCCCGAGGTGGCGAACGCGGCATGGCGCTTCGACCCGTCCACAACCTCAGTCTCGAGAGCGAGAGGAAAGCGCGCCGCACCGCGCCTCTCACTCCCCTGACTCTCGGGAAGAAAAGAGTAGGTCTTTTGGCCTTGCCTCCGGTCTCTCGATCGGTCCGCCAGGGGGTCCAGGTCGTCGCCCAACAGCTCCAGCTCCGTGGTATCGAGTGCGTCCATGAGGAGATCGCGGGTGGACGACTCTGGCGAGTCGATAAAGGCGCTATCGGGAAGCGGCTGAGGCGAAGGAAGACTCGTCGCGGGACGCCGAACGGTCGGATCCGGGCCGGGCCCATCCAGCTCGAGGAGCTCTTCCTCGGCTGGGTCGTCCAAGGCCAAGGACTCCACGAGCTCGGTCGTATCGTCCGCAGATTCCACGCCGATCGTAAGCCATCGGAAGCTTCACGAAGACCACGACCCTCACTTCGCGTCGATGAGCCTCGGCCGTATCGTTCTCGACCAGTCGGGGAGCGGGGCTCTCGAGATTTCAGGAGAGGACGATGTACGAGGCGTGGACAAGCTGGTCGTCGAGCGCGTCGGACCCTACGCCTTGGATGAAGTTGTGGGCCGCGGGAGCTCGGGGGTCGTGTGGCGAGCCTTCGATGAGGTCAGCGAGGAGGTGGTAGCCCTGAAGATGCTCGACGAAGCCACCGCCAGCGACCCTATGGCCCGCGCTCGGTTCGCTCGCGAGTGTGAGTTGGTCGGCGCGTTCAAGCATCCTGGCCTCGTCCGTTTACGCGCCACCGGTTCGGCCGGCACGGTTCGCTATCTCGTCATGGACCTCGCGCTCGGAGCCACGCTGCAAAAGCGTCTCGGCCAGACCCCGCCGCTTACCGTAGCCGCAGGTCTCGAGATCGTTGAACGAGCTGCGGAAGCCATCTCGGCGATGCACGCGGGCGGTTGGGTGCATCGCGACGTGAAGCCTGCGAATATCATCTTGGGTGAAGACGAGCGACCTAGACTGCTCGACTACGGCCTCGCGGCTCGGATGGGTACGGAGTCCGGAGCCCGCCTCACTCGCGCCGGCTTCTTTGTGGGGACCCCCCTCTACCTCGCTCCAGAGCAGCTGCTAGGAGCGCCTCCGGCGCCTACGATGGACGTCTATGCTCTCGGCGTCACGCTGTACGAGATGCTCGTGGGGCGCCCGCCTTTCATCGGGGATACGGAAGGCCTGCTCACCAGTAAGGCAACCCAGGATGCCCCGGACTATCGAGGACCCGCTCCCGTGCGGGAGTTGCTGCGCGCGGCGCTTGCGCGACGCCCGGGGAAACGACCCCAGGACGCGGCAGCCTTCGGCGAGGCTCTAGCGGAGGCAAGAGAGACGGCGGATGAGGCGCTCGATGACATCCTCCTTCCGACGGTACAGCCGCACCCTGACCAGGCTACCGTGTCGACGGGCGAGCCGTCGCTTCCCCCCGATCCCCCTTCGGATCAGCCAGCCCCCGTATCGGAGGCTCGGCCCATCATGAGTTCGGCGGTACGAATGCGCATCGCCGCCTATCTCGACGGTCGGCGTCCACCCCCTCCTCGATCGGTCTTTGCGGGCTCCAGACGAGACGAAGCCACGTGGGCGGTCGGCCTGTTGGCGGCGGCGGCGGCCAGCGCCTTAGGTGCTTTGGGCTCAGGGAATCTACTTGTCGGTCCGTTTTAGAACGGAGACTGCGGTTGAACGAAGGCGGAGCTGCATTCGAAGAACCCCAGGCCGATCGCAGGCTGAGTGGACGACCGGGTCCTGTGCGAGCGCCTCGAGGAGCTTCTCGAGCTGCAGACGCTGCTCGGCCGAGACGGTCGGCTGTCGCCGGCCCTCGAG
Organism: Myxococcota bacterium; assembly: GCA_039819565.1. Taxonomy (GTDB): domain Bacteria; phylum Myxococcota; class Kuafuiibacteriia; order Kuafuiibacteriales; family Kuafuiibacteriaceae; genus JAHQVK01. The sequence goes on from JBCBRU010000008.1 coordinate 28,789, forward strand.
CAGCGTCGGATCGCACTCGAGCAAGAGGTTGCTCCAGTGGCGGAGTCTCTCCCCGTGGACCCAGCCGATCTCGAGTCGGCGGTCCGCGGGGCCACCCCTTGGGCCGCGCTCGTACCGGGGGCCTTTCGCGGCTTGGCCGCACCGTTGGGGCGGCTCGGGACGGTCTCGATCCTTCTCCTGCGACTTCTTGGGGCCACGGCCATCGGGGTGGGTTGCGCGTTGGGGGTTTGGTTCGAGCTGTCGTCCGAGGTGTACCTCCGCGCTCTCCTCGCAGGGCCGCTTCCCGCTGGAGCGGCGGCATGGGGCGTCGTCTACCCCGCGGCCATCGCGTGGTCGGCACGTCGAGCCCATTCGGGTCGAGCGCGGCTTCCCGCACCGGAGTCGACGCTTCTCTTTGGGGTGACCCTCCTTGGCCTCACTCCGACGGTCCTGAATGGCTACCCTCCCGCGGTCTGGGCGGGGGCGGCTCTTGCGCTCTTCGGCTTCGCGCTCCTGTCCATGGCTCTGGCGCGCCCCTCGGGGGTTGCTCTCCTCGTCTCGAACGTTCGGGAGGACGCGCTTTCGAAGGGACGGCAGGCTCTGGAAGCGGTCGAAGCGGCAGAGGCCCGTCGGTGGCTCGAGCTCGCCCTGGTCCTGTCCCCGCATTCTGCGCCGGAGGTGGTCGAGCCCCTCAGCGTCGCAATTCTGATTGAGGCCGAGCGCCGACGCTTGGCCGGGGATCCCGTGGGAGCCCGAGCACTACTGAGATCGAGGGGCCTCACGCCCTACAGCTCTGTGGCGGAGGACGCGGTGGGGGCTTGGATAGATCGGTCGAGGGCTCCGAGACCCGAGCTGTTGGAAGCCGCCGGTCTCCTCCTTCAGGCCGGTCGCAGCTATCGAGACGCCGGGCGGCCTGGGGAAGCCTCCCGCTGTTTGACCCTCGCGCTGTCCTCCCCGCTCGGGTCCGAGCTGAGGTTCCGGGTAGCTGCGGAGCTCCAGGAGCTGGGCGAGACGCTCCCCGAGACCGAGATCGAGCGCCTCCTGGGCGCGGCCACCTCGGGGGAGCCAACCTCGGGGGGGGCCACCCGCGTGCTCTCGGAGCTCCCATTGGCGTTTCGAGACTCGCGTACCTTCGTGGTTTCGCTGGAGAGGCATTTGGATGGAAAACCTCCCGAGCGTGCCGTGACGGTGCTGGAAGCCCTCCTCGGTGGAAGCCCTCCGTCCGAAAGCCCTCGACTGCATCGTCTTCTCGCGGCCGCATATCGACGCTTGGGTCACGTAGGTACGGCTCGAGGTATCGAGGCGGAGCTCGGGCCAGATACACCCCTGCTGGCCCCGGCTCCGACGCCACCTCACTCAACCCTCGGCGGTGGCCGGCAGGATACGCACGACCTCGCCGAAGCGCTTCATGAACGCTATCGACTCGTGTCCCGCCTCGGACGTGGATCTATGGGCGAGGTGCATCTCGCGGAGGACGTTCTCCTCGGACGGCAGGTGGCGCTCAAAGTGCTGCGCCCTCAGATTGCAAGTGAACTTTTCGTCCAGAAGTTCGAGGCCGAGGCCCGACTCGTGGCCAGCCTAGACCACCCAGGTATCGTTCGCGCCTTCGACGCAGGCCGAGTGGGCCCGTGGGCCTATTTCGTCATGGAGTTCGTGGACGGGGCTGACCTTGCCACCGTCATGAAGGAAAAGACGCTCCCTCCGGCCTGGCGCCGGGTGGCTTGGGCGGTCGACGTGGCGGAGGCGATGGCCTACGCCCACCAAAGAGGCGTGGTGCATCGGGATATCAAGCCTGCCAATGTTCTCGTCGACCGCGAGGGACGGGCCCGCGTGACCGACTTCGGCATTGCGCGGGCCCCGACGGCCAGCCCAGACGCGACGGCTTTCGCGCAGGCGGGGCTGCATGTTGGAACCCCGGAATACATGGCTCCCGAGCAACTCGAGACGGCTCGTGAGGCGCACCCGCTCACTGATGTCTATGCTTTGGGCGTGACCCTCTATTTCCTCATTGAGAATCGGCTCCCCTTCGCCGACGACCCCCTCGAAAAGCTGGAGCAGGACGCTCCGCCCCTCACAGCAGGGTCGGCCGAGCTCGTCCAAACCGTCGCCGCGGCGCTCCAGCGCGATCCTGAACGTCGTCTCGATTCAATGCATCGTTTCGCGGAGCTTCTTCGAGCGGCTCCCGAACTCGCGGGAGGGACGCAGTCCTCCCTTCGCGCGTAGCGAGGTGAGACACTCGGCTCGGCGAGTTTTCACCGCGCTTATGTTTCGCATCACCCCGACGATGAGCCCGGTGGAGATGCGACGAAGGCGCGGTTTCACTCTCATCGAGGTCATGACTTCGGCCCTGGTGCTCGGGGTCGGCGTGATGGCCGCCGTCAAAGTCTACAGCGCGGGAACTAAGGGACGGGCTCGAGTTGCCCAGAGAACCATGGCCGAGCGAGCCGTGGAGCGCCGCTTGGATTCTCTCGAAGCGAAAGGCGCTCAGCGGCTCCCCGTCTGCACAGGGGACAAGAGTTGCGTCGATACGGCCGGTGAACTCACGCCCATGAAGTCGAGCGCGGGCGCCTATCCGTGTACCCAGCTCATGGACCGTTCCTCCCTCAAGAATCGCGAGGCGAGCACGGCCGATGGGAAGATGCGCATGGACACCCGGACATGGGCCCACACCGACAGCGAGCAGGACACCACGAGTCAGATGGTCAAAGTCAGCGTCTGCTGGAGAGACACAGAGGGACGAGTCCATGAGGTCCATGGGACCCGCCTCGTCATGCCGCGGAGGGGCCGATGAAGGGGCGGTCGAGACGGCGAGGTTTCTCGCTTCTCGAAACCCTCACGGGGCTGGCGCTGGGTACTTTCGTCTCCGTGGGGGCTCTGGTCCTGACCTCTAACTTTCAGCGCTTCTCACATCGCCACGTCGGAGAAATCGAGACAAGTCAAGGTCTCCGACGTGCCCTAGACCTCATGTCCGAGGATCTTCGAAACGCAGGCGTAGGGGTGGGATACATGCCGGACGGCACGTTTTCCGGCCTGTTGGGGGGAGCGTTTAGCCTCCCCGGGGGCGCTAGCTTCTCCGCCAACAATCGTGCGATCAAGACGGTAGACGGAAGCCTCCTCACGGATGACCTGGGAGTCCGACGCGCTTTGGGGCGTCGCAGAACCATCGCGTATCTGGATGGTGGCTACGGAGAGGTCTGTCGAGGGTTGAATCTGGCGGCGGACGACATCGTATCCGTGGTTTCAAGAAGCGGACTCGCTGGCCGGACCCTTAGAATCGTCTCCGCATCTGCCACCACGTGCAGTCGCAACCCGTGCTCCAATGGTTGTCAGGGCCTCTCCTTCGCCTCCGACCCCAGCTATCTGTCTGACCCGAGCGCGTTGAGCCGGCGCTTCACGGCTGGAGACATGTTCCAAGAGTACGAAACGGTGGTGTGGTTCATCGCCGTAGACGCGGATGGCTTTCCAAGCCTCCGGCGGGTGGGGGGCGCGGCCATTCAAACGTGCGCCGCAGCCGACGAGAGTTGCGGCGGAGAGGTTGGCGAAGGGGTGGAGTTTATCCAGATGGCGTGGTGGAGGCTCGACTCGAGCGGGGCGTGGGTCTCGGTCAGCCACGACAGCATGGTGCAGACCGAGGACCCGCTGAAGGTCGACGTAGAGATCGTGACCCGCACTCGCCAGGATCCGGGGGTGGGCCGCTCGCGCCACGTGGAAAGCGAGATTGAGACCGGTCTGTGCGTTCCGGCCCACTGCGGCCGAACGGAGACACCCGATCGGGTGCCGCGCACCGTTCTTAGAACATCGATAGAGGTCAGAAATGCAGGTCGACTCAGGATCCGTTAGAAATATGCGCCCTCGACGGCTCCGCCGAGGGTTCTCCAACGTCGTGGTGGGCCTTCTGATGGGGATGCTCTCGGTCAGTGCCCTTGTTGTCCTCGGCGAACTTCAGAGCGACTCCCGCGTCTACGGCGAGGAGCGCCGGAGAAAAGAAGCCCGAGAGTTGGCCGAGGGCGGAGCGATGGAGGTGCTCAACTCCCAGGGCCTAATGGCCCAGCTTCCGAGCACTCCGGGAGACAATGCAAAACTAACCTTCGGCCGCCCCGGAAAGAGCGAGTTTTGGCAAGACGATGATAGTCGAAAGTATCTTGCCAAGGTGACGCTGGTTCGAAGCGCCCCTGCCCTTGAGAGTTCCCAGAGACGAGTTCGGGCCGTCGTCTACGAGGTGAAGGTGCGGGGCAAGCTCTCCAGCGGGGAAAGCCACGACATGGAGGCACTGGTCTTCCGACTGGGGGTCGCGCCCAATACCCGAGCTTCGGCCGAGGTCTTCGGAAAGTGATGTGGGCACTCCTCGTCGCCCTGGCCGGAGCTCCCTACCCTGATGCCATCGACGTGCTTCGGACGGGAGGCTTGAAGCCCCGAATGAGTCTACTCCTCGACTCCTCCTGCTCGATGGGATGGGACCCGAGAGCCACGAACTGCACCTGGTTTGCCAGCACCCACAACCGCGGCGACGCCGCGCTGAACCGAAATGGCCAGATGCGGGCCGTCCTAGTGGGGTGCGTAGAGGATGGCGACGGGATCCTGGACAAGTGGCATGACAAGGTAGACTTCTCGATCCACGACTTCAAAGGCGTCCGAGCGGGATTCGGCTCTCCACTCGCGGACCTGAAGGCGGCGGCCATCTCCGTTCCGTTTAGCGGCGGCACGCCCCTTTCTCGGGTTCAGGATCAGGGTGGAGAGTATATGAACGTGGAGTCGACGGATGGGACAGCCTCTTCTTGTCAGTCGTTCTTCCACCTGTTGCTCTCGGACGGAGATCCCAACGGCAGCGACGCCGTCCTCGATCAGGACTGTGCGGGCGGCGAGAGGCTCACCGCCGACCGGAATCGACCTTGGGAGGCCTCCGAGTATCTTTTCGACCGCCATCCCGATGTTCTTTGCGGTCTTAGTGGGAATCAGCAGATCGCCACCTATACTCTAGGCTTCGGGTCGAACGGAACCTTTAACCCCGAGTTTCTGCAGAAGACGGCCCAAGCTGGCGGGGGGAGTTACTTCTACGCGAGCTCGGTACCCGATCTCATCAACGCCTTCGACAATATCATGGCCTCCGTGACGGCAAGGAGCCAGGCTCTAGCGAGCGTCAGCGTCGGGCTCGACACCTACTTTACCGAAAATCGAGCCTATGCCGGTTCTTTCCAGCCGGCGCTGAGCGGTCCTTGGTTGGGGAACCTTCGGCGCATGTGCCTCTTCCCGCCTCGAGGCCTCACGGGTGCTTACAGCACTGCCATTACGACCTGCCTATTTAAATCTTCAGACGGCGAGACTCTCACTACGAATCCGGACGTCGTCGATCTATGGACGGGTCTGCCCGTAGAGGGCACGTCCCTGGGAGGCGCAGGTGAGGTGCTCATCCAGACCCTGGGAAGAACTCCTAGCACACCCTATTGGGGCCGCCGGAACCTCGTCACCTGGCGGGCCGGAGTGTCCGGATGGGTGCCGGTTCACCCCGACACCTGGACGGAGGCTGACGCCTATCAGTCCGGGTGCGCTCGCTTCCGGCTCATTAACTATCTGCACGGATACACATGGGATGCAGACTGCTCGACCGGTGCACCGATCGCTGTCCGAGCTTGGCCTATGACGGACATCGTCCACGCCAATCCCGTCGAGCTTCGGTACGGCACCTGCGAGGATGGCGACGGTCAGATGAGGCCAGGGCAGTGCTACGTCGCGGTCCCTACGAACGACGGTGTGCTTCACATTTTCGACTCGGCTACGGGCAAGGAGACTTCAGGTCTCGTGCCCGCGGAGCTATGGGCGCCCGGGGTGGTTGGGCGAAGCGCCCTCGGCGAAGTCATCGATCAGCCGTCGAGCGAATACACTCACCGGTATTATCTGGATGGGACGCTGGCCCTCGAGCATGAGGACAGAAATGGGGACGGCCTCATTGGGACCGACGAACGCGCTCGCCTTGTTTTCGGCCTCGGCCGCGGAGGACGCGCTCATTATGTCCTCGACGTCTCTTCCATGTCAGATGGGATCATCGACGACGAAGTATCCGTCTCCCCCATCCTTCCCACTTCCGGTACCGAGTTCGGACGTTTGCTCGAAACCTGGTCGGCCCCGGCCCTCGCGACCATGCCTGTGGGGAACGAGGCTTACCCCGTGGCGATCTTCGCCACGGGTCATGAGCCCCAGTACGATATCGCCGAAAGAACCCAGCTCGACGGTGGCGATCAGCTCGAGTTCGTGGACGAAGTGAGTCAATCGCAGGACCAGGTAGAGTCGGCCCCGTGCGAGGGTCAGGGCGGGCTCGCCGAGCTGAATGGGTACGGAAAGAGCGGTCTGTGCAGAGACCTGTTGTTCAGCGGGTGCACCGGGGGCGGGAGCGCCGAAAAGCCCTGCTACGATGCAGCGGGCGTTCCTTTGGACCGATCGACGGTTCCGCTGACGATGAGGAGCGGGGCCCAGGAAGCCAACGCACTTCGATTTCGATTCGATACCTTCGACCTCGGACCGAACGACATCCTGCGTCTGGAGGATGACCAAGGGAGCTTGGTGGCTGAATACCGAGACGACGAGCTGAGCGGGACGTGGACGGCTTGGGTCTACGCGCCGGCCGCAGTTTTACGGCTCGTCACCGACGGCGTCGACACTCCGCACGAAGGCTACGAGCTCGAGGAGGTCGAGTACCGGCTGGGTTCTAGGTACCACAACGTTCCGCCCTCAGCGCGACCCCCTCCCGTGCTCGGCGAGGATGCGCTCCCGGCCCTCCTGATCGCGCACACCGACCGCCTCGTGGCTTCTGGCCGTGACTTCGCTGAGGCCGCCACCGACGAAGCTCTAGTGATGGTTGTGGCGAAAGAATGCGCGAGTCTCGGGGACCGCTGCCTCGACGCCACGAAGGCTCCGGATCTCGAATCCATGGTGTGCTCCATCACGGCTTCGCCCTCCCTCTTCATCCAGGACGGAAGAGTCGAAGCGATGTACGTCGGCGACGAGTGCGGTCAGATCTTCAAGATTTGGACGCCCGACCAAGGCCGGACTTGGACCGCTCGACGCCTCATCAATCTCAATAAGGGTGAGATCGGCGTCTCGAAGGATCATCGAAAACTCTTCCGACAGCTCGACGTCGTGGAGTCGGTTTGCCCCGGAAGGGAGGTTGTGGGCCTCTACTTCGGCACTGGCAACGTTCAGCGGCCGTTGGCGCGCGACGAGCTCGGACGAAGCTCGGCCACGAACGGGCGAGATGTCATTGGGGTGCTTTGGGACCACGAGGAGCTCCCCTCGGGCGTGACTCAGGATGACCTTCTGGACGCGACTGACGTCAACGCCATCGATCCGACGGGAGCTCTCGCGGACAACAAGCATGGCTGGATCATCAGTCTTGAGGACGATGAGCGCATGCTGGAAGATCCGCTCGTCTTCGACGGAACCGCCTTCTTCAAGACCTTTCAGCCCATGCAGGACGCCCAGGCTTGCTCTGCGGGCACGGGTACCGAACGGTTCTACGCGGTCGACAACTGCTCGGCGGCGAGCGCCGCCGAGGACCAGGACCGCTCCGCTCGAGTGGTCAAGTCTGAGGAAGTCAGCAAGACCTCACCCCTCCTCTTCGTGGCGCCCAAGAATGCGGAGCCTATGGTTCTCCACACAGACTTGTCCGCCGCAAACAAAGCCGTGGTGGGACCCGCGCCGAGGACGCGACCCTCGCTCTTTCTATGGAGGGAGATCCCGTGATTGCCTCGATTCTCACGTGGACGGCGCTGATCGCGGCCGCCCCGCCTACGAGCTTGCTTCCCCCCGACGACCTTCGTGAGCAGTTTCGCCTGCAGCTCGAGCAACGGCAGGATCACGCCGGGAGGGACAAGAAGGCCACGCGAGCACCGGTTTCCCCCGAGCTCTTGGCTAGGGGGTTTCTCGTTCGACTCGAATCGAGTTTCGATGGCTGGGTACGGATATCAGCACCGGTGACGGCTAGTCAGGCTGAGAGTCTCCGCAAGCAGGGCGTGCGGGAGCTCCCGGTCGACGTCCCGGTCGAGGGAGAGGCGTTACAGGGCGGACGGTTTCATCGCGTGGTCCGCGCGGGACCGAGCTTTCAGGACGATGTGGGGGCTTCGGTGATCGAGCAGTGGTCGGGTCGTGAGGTCCGCGTCATTTTTGGCCGCGATGCCGAAACGGGGCAGGTTCTCCTGCTCGAGCTCCGGGCCCCCGAAGAGACTCCCTGAGCGGCGAGCTGGCTAACGAGCGCGCTCGAGAAGCGGACGAGCCCCAGGATGAAGGTCGACCGCCTGGGCGGGGAGATCGAGGTCCGCATCCTCGATGAGCTTGATCGCCGGTGCCTGCAGTCCGATGTCCGCGAGCAGGGCCGCTTGGTTGGCCAGCGCATAGGGATGGCCAAGCTCCGCAGCTCGGGTGAACGCAGCGTATGCTTCCGTGGCCTTACCCAACGCGAGCTCGGCGGCTCCTAGGAGGGCTTGAAGGCGAGCGTCTCGGTCGTCGATCTCGAGACCTCGAAGCGCCATGAGCTTGCCTTCGGCGAAACGTCCTCCCGCCAGGGCCACGCGCACTCCGGTGCGGATGGCTTCCAGATCCTCAGGGCTTGCGGCCAGAGCGGAACGAACCTCCTCCGGGCGGGTTGCTGCCACCGGTCCGGGGCTGCCTCGAACCACCGGGAGGGCGGTGGCATCGCCGCGCGCAACACACCCTCGTGTTTCGGGGATAAGCACTCGAAGGGCGAGGGCGCGGTCGACGCACGTCGCGAAGATCTCTTCGGACTTGCTCTCGAGACTGTCGACCTGAGCCTCGACGGCCTGAACGTACTCCGCCTGTTCGGCGGACGAGAGCCCAGCGGGCACGGGAGCCTCGGCCAGAAAGCCGGCCATCTCAGCGTAGGCGAGCCCGACGCGGTGGAGGCCCGCCACGACATAACGTCCTATGCCGAAGCCCGCTACTTCGACCATGGTCGCTTCCAGCTCCCCCAAAGCTTCAACCTTGGCGGTGGTCACCGCTTCCAAGTCTCCGCGACTGCTTGCGGCGCGGAATCGCTCGAACACGAGCTGGCCGAGTTCGAAGGCGGCCCTCGCCGCGTCCTCGGCCACCTGGCCCTCAGCGCTGCGGCCGGCACTCTGTGCAGCCTCCACGAACAGATCCCCAGCCGTCTTGGTGTCGCCGCGACGCTTCGCGGCGAGGCCTAGGTAGAGACGGCTCCGAACTTCCGCGGCCGGGGTCCGCGTCCCGAGCGTTCGAGCTACGCGGGCAACTTCATCCCAGCGACCAAGCGCCTCCAGGGTCTCGAGCAGCGGCGCCGCATAAGTAGCCTTCTCCGTGCGACCGGCACGGGCGTAAAGGCGACGGAAGGCCTTCGCTGCGGCGGTGTCGTCACCGAGGAGCTTCCGAATCTGGGCAGCACGAGCAAGCTGCTTTTGGGCGGAGGCGTCCTTCGGGAATCGGGACTCTAGCTCCTCTAGGTAGACGGCAGACTGCTCGAACGCACCCACCTCGGCGGAGAACGCAGCGAGGGTCCCAAAGACGTCTCCGAGATAGCTCGAGCTCGGGTAGGCGCCGATGAACTGGTTCCCGGTTTCGAAGACCTTCTCGTGATCCCGAGCCTCCTTGTACTGGACGAAGGCGGTATAGAGCGTGCGTTCGGCGAGAGGCGAGCTTTGGTTCTCCGCCCAGTACTTTCGAAGCTGAGCCCCGGCGTCCTCGCCGGCGGCGTCTACGGAGGCTGTCAGGATGACTTCGCCGATCTGCCGCTCCTCTGCAGATCGGGCTGCGGCCTCCAGTCGGCGACGAAAGGCGGCGGAACCGATACCCTTCTTGGCAAGTGCGCGGGCCTCGTTGGCGAGGCCTTGGTAGTCCTTTTGCAGCCGGTAGGCGTCGAGGATGAGTTCGGCGATGGTTGGAACGCGTGGGTCCTTGGGCCGCGTATCGATAAACTCCTCAAACACGCCTACGGCGCGCTCGAACTCACCACCCTCGAAGTAGCTGCGTCCGATATTGAGCTCGATCTCCGCGACCTTCGGGCTGTCGGGGAAGCGCTCGACGTATGTCCGTCCGTTTTGGATGAGGCCTCGTTGTGCCCACAGTCGGTCGAAGCGCGGCATGGTGGGACCCCCGACTTCAATCGCTTGCCTGAAGGCGGCGCAGGCGTTGAACAGAGCCTGCCGGATAGCCTTCTCAGAACGAAGGGCCAAAGCTGCCTCCTCGTAGCGATCGCCGGCCTC
>JBCBRU010000009.1:0-38910 GCA_039819565.1 Myxococcota bacterium
CACCTTGCGGGACGCCGGGTCCGTCACGGGGAGCTGGCTGATCCCGGCTTCCTTCATGCGGTGGACCGCCTCACGCACAGTGTCCGCTTCGTGAGCCACGATGAGCTCCCGGTCCGGCAAGAGGCGAAGGAGATCTTCCACCGAGCCCTGCTGCCAGGCCGCCTCCGTGTAGCCGTGCTGCTTCATCCACTGATCGTCCATGAACTTGGTCATGTAGTTTCGGACCGAGTCGGCGAGGAGCACCACGAAGGTCTTCCCAGGCCCGACCTCCTTCGCCATCTCGAGCGCCGCCCACATCGCCGACCCGCAGGAGCCCCCACACAAGAGGCCCTCTCGTCGTATGAGGCGGCGGGCGGTGAGGAAGGACTCGCGGTCCTCGGTCTTGATCCATCGATCCACGAGGCCTCGATCGAGGACGTTGGGGATGAAGTCGTAGCCGATCCCCTCGACCTTGTAGCTCTGGATGTCAGCGGGTCCGGCCAGGATCGAGCCCACCGGGTCCACGCCGACGACCTTCACGTGGGGAGCCTTCTCCTTGAGCTTGCGAGCCACCCCGCTCAAGGTTCCGCCGGTCCCCGCCCCGGCCACGAAGTAATCGAACTTACCGTCCGTTTGCTCGAGGATCTCTTCCGCCGTCTCGTAGTAATGGGCGAGCGGGTTATTCTCGTTCCCGTACTGATCGAGGATGTGGCTGTTGGGGATGATGCGCTGGAGCTGCTGGGCCACGCCGATGTGGCTCTCCGGGCTGTCCCAGGCCGCCTCGGTCGGAGTCCGGATGATCTCGGCGCCGAGGGCCTCGAGCACCACCTGTTTTTCGCGGCTCATCTTCTCGGGCATGGTGATGATCATCCGATACCCGCGCACCGCTGCCGCCAGCGCCATCCCGATGCCCGTGTTGCCGCTCGTCGGTTCGATCAAAGTATCGCCGGGCTTGATCCGTCCCTCGCGCTCCGCCTCCAGCACCATGCGGCGCCCGATGCGATCTTTGACGGAGCCCCCCGCGTTGAAGAACTCGCACTTGGCGAGAAAGGTACAGCCGGTGTCGAGTCCGACCTTCTGTAGGCGAACCATCGGAGTTCGGCCGATGGCATCCAATACGGTGTCATAGATGCCCAAGGGGGCAGCGGGGCGGTCGCTCATGCGGTGCAGGTCTCCTCGGCCGGACGGAAGCACTCCGACCGCGGGGGCGTCAACCCGCGCCGCCTCGCCCTTACCCCACGCCGCCCCCCGGAGGGCCGGCGTCGCGCAGCGGACGTCGCTCGTGTATGGCACCCCCCATGGCGAACGCCCCGCGGCTCGTGCTCGTCGACGGCTCAGCGATGTTCTTCCGGGCCTACTACGCGATTCCGGGGAACCTACGGACCTCGTCGGGCCAACCCACGAACGCCATCTACGGCTTTGCCACGATGTTCAGGAAGCTCTTCTCCGGGCGCATCCCGGAGCGGGGCGCGGTGGTCTTTGACGCCCCGGGGCCGACCTTCAGAACCCAAACCTACGCGGCCTACAAGGCGAACCGCGAGCGTCCGCCCGATGATCTCACGTCCCAGCGACCATGGGTGGATCGCGTGGTGGAGGCCTACGGATTTCCGATTCTCCGGGTGCGAGGCTTCGAGGCCGACGACGTCATCGGGACCCTCACCGCTCGGGCCGTTCAGGCCGGGATGGAGGTCACGATCGTTTCCGCGGACAAGGACTTCATGCAGCTCCTGGGCCCGTCGGTGAAGATGTTCGACCCCTTCAACGGCGTCGCCGGCATCACCTATGACGTCGACGCGGCCCGCAAGAAGTGGGGCATTCCGCCGGCGAAGTTCGTCGATTTCCTGGGCCTCCTCGGCGACAAGATCGACAACATCCCCGGGGTGCCCGGTATCGGCAAAAAGGGGGCCTCCGACCTCCTGGAACGGTATGGCGACCTCGAGAGCGTCCTGGCCCACGTCGACGAGCTCAAGGGACGGCAAAAGACGGCTCTCGAGACCCACGCTGCGGACGCGCGCCTGTCGAGGGACTTGGCTCGCATCGACCTACAGGTGCCCCTGACGCACGCTCTCACCGACCTCGACCTCCCTCCTTTGGACGACAAGGCCCTTTACCGTTTGTACACCGAGCTCGAGTTCTACTCCCTGTTGACGGAAGAGCAGGTCTCCGCGGCGGAGGAGGCCGCTTCGGATGACGCGGTGGACGTCGTGGATGAAGCGCACCTCGCGGAGTGGCTCGCCCGAGAGACCGAGACGGCGGTAGCACTCGAACCCGCATGGGACGCTCCCGCGATCAGCGCCCGCGCCCTGGTCGGACTGGCGCTCGCTCGCGAGTCGAAGCGATCGATCTACGTAGACCTCCGAGGGGAGCTCCCCGCCCGCCTCGCCGCCTGGCTCGAGAGCGACGCCCCCAAGCGGGTGCACGACGGGAAGGTGCTGCGGGTCTTGCTGCAAAAGCGGGGCGTCGCGCTCGAAGGCGTCCAGCTCGACCTCCAACTCGCCTCCTTCCTCATCGACCCCAACAAGCTCATCCCTCATCGCCTCGACCAGGTCTCGAAAGAGTACTTGCAGCGACCGCTCCCTCCCGCCAAACGGATCCTCGGAGCCGGCAAGAAGGTGAAGACCTTCTTCGAGATCGATCCAGAGACGGTGGCGGGGTGGGTCGGACGCCGCGCCGTCACCATTCACGAGGCGGCCCCGCGAGTTCACGAAGCCCTCGAGCGCGAGGGCCAAGACGTCCATCTAAACGATGTGGACTTGCCCCTCTCTCGCATCCTCGCCCGCATGGAGAACGCCGGCATCGAAGTCGATGGTCCGGAGCTGGCCGTCATCGAGCAGGAGCTGGAGACTCGACTCGCAAAGCTGGAGGCGGCCGTCCACGCCGCGGCCGGGAAGAGCTTCAACCTGCGAAGCACCAAGCAGCTCGCCGAAGTGCTCTTTGAGGATCTGGGCCTGCCCGTCCTGAAGAAGACCAAGACCGGCTACTCCACCAACGCCGAGGTCCTGGAGCGCCTGGCCGAAAACCACGCCATCGCTCGGGACCTGCTGGAGCACCGGAAGATCGAAAAACTCATCAACACCTATACCCGAGTGCTTCAGGCGGCCATTCACCCGGAGACAGGCCGGGTCCACGCGACCTTTCAGCAGACCGTAGGGGTCACGGGGCGACTCATCTCTACAGACCCCGACCTTCAGCGGACGCCGATCAAGACTCCCGAGGGCGAGCGGATCCGAACCGCCTTCGTGGCTGCGGCCGGTCGAAAGCTGGTCAGCGCCGACTGGAGCCAGATCGAGCTCCGCATCCTCGCCCACGTCTCGAAAGACGCGTTGCTGATGGAGTCGTTCCAGAAAGCCCAGGACGTTCACGCCCGCACCGCGAGCGAGCTCTTCGACGTCCCCCTCGACGCGGTCACCAAGGAGCAGCGCCGGGTCGGCAAGACGGTCAACTTCGCGACCGTGTACGGCCAAGGCGCGTCCGCCCTCGGGAAGATCCTGGGCATCCCTAGGAAAGAGGCCGACCGATACATCTCAGGATACTTCGAAGCCTACGCGGGGGTGCGTCGCTGGCTCGACGCCACCATCGAGGAGGCCAAGGACCGCGGCTACGTCGAGACCCTCGCGGGACGCCGCAGGTACATCCCCGAGCTCTCCAGCAACGCCTTCATGGAGCGCGCCGCGGGTGAGCGCATCGCCGCCAATACGCCGATACAAGGCTCGGCCGCAGACATCTGCAAGCAGGCGATGCTCAGCGTAGACCGGGACCTCCGCGCGGGAGGTCTCGCCAGCGAGATGATTCTGCAGATCCACGACGAGCTGGTCTTCGAGTGCCCGGAGGCCGAGGTGGAGGCGGTGGCGGAAATCGCCCGCCAGCGCATGGAGACGGTGGTGGATCTCGACGTGCCTCTGGTCGTAGACGTCGGGGTCGGGCGAACCTGGGCCGAAGCCCACTGAGTCCACGCGGAGCCCCCCTCACTCTGCGCCGGTCATCCAAGCCCGAAGCCCGGGAACCTCTCGGCGATGCCAAACCGCATCCTCTCGAACGTCGGCGAAAGCCTCCCACAGGGCATCGACGAGACTCCCGAGTCGGTCCACGAGCATGAGGCGCTCGGCGAGCGCCTCGTCGTCATCCTCGGAGAGAACCTGCGGCAAGCGGGCGGAGCGCAGTACGGATTGCTCGGCTTCCACCGTAACCTCGTATACCTGCTCGTCGAGCATGAGGCGGAGCGTGGCCCGGTGCACGAGCAGCCCTCGAGTCAGCGCCTCCCGCACGACCTCGGCGTAGGCGGACTGATACCCCTTGGCTCGGAGCTCCGTGGCCTCACCCGCCAGGCCCTGCAGGACCACCGGGCCCACGAAGATGACGTGCAGATCGAGCCCATCGAAGGTGGTGAGGGGGGCGGTCGAGTTCGATCTCCAGAGGAGCCACGTCAGCCACTCTCGCCCCAGCCAGGTTCGGTTGCGCTCGAGAGACTCGAGGGCCTTCGTCTTTTGAATCTCGGCCTCGTCGCGAGCCTCTTCGACCGGGGCACCATCCACCCCGACCTCGCCGCGCAAGAACGCGGCCTCTTCACTGGATCCCGGCACTCGAGACCTCCGCGCCGAACAAGCTAGGGGTGGGACTGATCTCGGCGCTTCGGCCATCCGCCCACCGGGCCCCCGGCCCCAAAGGACGCAGAACGAGCCCGAGATCCTCCTCGAGAGCGACCGCGATCTCCTCGAGGATTCGCGAGCTCACCGCCCAGATCTGAAGCTCGTCCACGTCCATGCGCCACCGGACGTCATAGGTCTTGGAGGTCACGAAGGCTTGCTTGCGAAGCTGGCGCAACCGGAGCTCCTTTTCCTCGCTCGCTTCCCGCCGAGTGGGGGGTCGACCTTTCGCCTCCTCGAAGGAGGCGCGCCACGCTTTGAGCTCAGCCCGGACCAGCGCCGGAGGCACTCGCGCTTCGTCCACCCGCCACGAGACCACGGCGTCGTCCCCGAGGAATACGAGGCTCGGGGTCAGACGAACGTCGGGATCGTGAAGCGCAACCCAGCCCGAAGCACGATCCAGCTCCCCTGACTCGCGGTCGAGGGGGACGAACGCGTCGTCCTGGAAAGCTTGGGTCACGGCGCGCGGAGATCGGGCTCGAGCCTCGAGCACGCGATAGCGGTAGAGGCTCACGGGCCCCCCCAAGAGCGGCATGGCGGGACCTTGCGACCCGACCTTCGAGCCGTCAACGTCCAGCCGAGGGAAGCCAAGCCTCAGACGAGGCTGCAAGGAGACGACGGGGTGACGGCGAGGAAATAGCGCAGGCCTATACGTGCCCTAGGCATAGCCGCAGTAGATTCGCCTGCCCAAGAAATGTATAGGAATCGCGTCCGGCGGGGGAGCCGGGACTACAATGAAGCTTCATGTCGCTGCTGTCGCTACACACGTCGCGGTGTGTCTGAGCTCGGGCCTAGCCTGGGCCCATGGCTCCGAAACCAGCACCGTCACCGGTCTCGAGCGCCTTCGCGATCTCGAGCAAGAGTTCGACGAGGAGATCATCGTCCGCGGCCGCGCCCAGCGGGCCAGCACGGCGGACATCGTGCTCTCTCGCGACCTCCTCCTCCGCCCTCTCCGCCGGCCCGCGGACCTCCTCGAAGTCACGCCGGGCCTAAAAGTCGTCCAGCACGCGGGCGGCGGTAAAGCGAATCAATACTTCATCCGGGGCTTCGATATCGACCACGGGACGGATCTGTTGCTCACCGTCGACGGTGTTCCCGTCAACAATGTGAGTCATGGTCACGGTCAGGGGTATGCGGACCTTCACTTCGTGATCCCTGAACTCGTGGATCGAGTGGAGGTGAAGAAGGGTCCCTACTATGCCGAGGTCGGGGACTTCGCGACGGCCGGGGCGGTGAATATGGTCAACAAGCACCGCCTGGGGCGAAATACGCTCGGGGTCACGGTGGGGATGTTCGAAACCTATCGCGCGCTCGCCATGATCAGCCCGGATCTCGGCAACGAGTCGAACGTCCTCGCGGGAGAGTTCTACACCTCCGACGGCCCCTTCGAAAACGGCGAGGATCTCCAGCGCTTCAATCTGGTCGCGAGCTCCACTTTCGAGATCGGCGAAAGCGAACTCGATATCGCGATTCAGGGGTACGACGCCCGCTGGAACGCCAACGGCCAGATTCCGGACCGGCTGGTGCGGACCGGGGCGCTCGACCGCTTCGGCTCCATCGATCCGACCGAGGGAGGCAACTCGCGACGCTTCACCGCGCAAGCCCGATTCTCGCACGAGGGTCCGGGCCATGAGTTCACGGTCGACGCCTACCTCGTTCGCTACGAGCTCCAGCTGTACTCGAACTTCACCTTCTTTAGTCGCGACGAGGTCAACGGCGACATGATCGAACAGACGGATGAGCGATTCATCGCGGGGGGAGAAGTCGCCTACGCGTTCGACTGGGATCTCTTCGGGATCTCCTCGGCGGCCAAGCTAGGACTTCAGACCCGAAACGACTTCATCGAAAACGGCCTCTTCTACGGCGTGGCTCGCCGCCGCCTGTCCACCGTCGTAACCGCCGACGTGATGGAGACGAGCGTGTCCGCCTACGCCAAGAACGAGTTCATGTGGACGTCGTGGCTGCGTACCGAATTGGGACTTAGAGGCGACTTTTTCAACTTCCAGGCCACCACGGATCAGTTCGACGGAAGTGTGCAGGCGGGCTTGCTGAGCCCCAAGGTCAACGTGGTCATCACGCCGGTTTCGCGCACCGATATCTTCCTCCGCTTTGGCCAGGGATTTCACTCCAACGACGCGCGGGGTGCGGTCCAAGACGTGGACCCCGTAGAGCCTCTCACTCGAGCGACCGGCGCCGAGGTCGGGGTCCGCAGCCGTCTCTTCGACCGTCTCGATGTCGGCGTGTTCGGATTTTGGCTAGATCTCGACAGCGAGATCGTCTTCGTCGGCGACGAGGGCACCACCGAAGCGAGCGGGGCCACCCGGCGCCTCGGCCTCGAGGTCGACCTTCGCTTCAAGTTCGCAGAGTGGCTGTTCGCGGACGCGGACCTCACGCTCACCCAGGCCCGCTTCGTCGACGCCCCGGAGGGTGAAGATCGTATCCCCCTCGCCCCCCGCCTCACCTTCTCCGCCGGCGTCTCGGCTATCCATCCTTCCGGGGTGTTTGGGCGCGTGAGCTTCTTTTACATCGCCGACCGGCCCGCCAACGAGGACGAGTTCGTCACCGCCCTCGGCTACGGAAAGCTCGACGCGACCTTGGGCTTCCGCAACGACATCTTCGAACTTGCGGTGAGCGCCCAAAATCTCCTCGATGCCGACGTCCGAGAGGCGCAGTTCGCAACGACCTCCCGGCTCCTCACCGAGACCAGTGCCGCCTCCTGCCCTGAGGGCACTCGAGGCGTGACCGACGACGGCACCTTCGCGGGCTGCGAAGATCTCCACTTCACCCCTGGCCTTCCCATCAGCTTCAACGCCTCGATGTCGGTGTTCTTCTGAGGGTCGCGCCATGGACAACGTCGAAGATGCCTATCCGTTGACCTCTACCCAGCACGGGATGCTGGTCGCGTCTCTCGGCTCGAAGACCGCCGGGGCGTACATCGAACAGGTCGTGGCCCGACTGGAAGGGCCGGTCGACCCGGCGATCCTCAAGCAGGCGTGGTCGATGCTGCAGGCCCGCCATCCCGTTCTGCGGACGGGCTTTCTCTGGGAGGACCTCGACGAGGCCCTGCAGGTTGTCTTCAAGCAGACGAACCTCCCGTGGACGACGGTGGATTGGCGAGGCGAGGACGAAGCGTCTCGCCTCCGTGCCTATCTCGAAGAGGATCGAGAGCTCGGCTTCGACCTCGCCGACGCTCCTCTCAGCCGCTGCCTGCTCGCACGCGTGGACGAGGATCGATGGCGCTTCGTGTGGAGCTTTCACCACCTGGTCCTGGACGGCGGGTCGCTCGTACGTCTCCTCGAGGAAGCGGCCCGGACGCACGACGCCCTCCTCCGTGGCGAGGTCGTCGATACGCGCCCTCCCCGGGCGAGCTTCCGCAGCTACGCGGATCACCTCGCGGCCGCGGCGCCGGCCGCGGAGGGGTTTTGGCGTCGAGCTTTAGCGGACGTCGACACCCCCACCCGCGTGGAGTTGCCGGGACGATCGGGATCGCCGGAGCACGCGGACCGCGAGCGGACCCTCGATGCTCGAAGCACCCGTCGTCTGCGCGACTTCGCCCAAGCCCAGCGTCTCACCATGAACTCGTTGGTCCACGGGGCCTGGGCGCTCCTCATGGGTCGCCTCACGGATCGCCGAGACGTCTTGTTCGGCACCACCGCCGTCCAGCGCCCCGCGTCGCTCCCCGGGGCGGAAGCCATCATCGGGTGCTGCCTGGCCACGCTCCCCCTGCGCCTCCGCTGGACCCCCGAGCTGACCGTCGCCGCCTTCCTACAGGACGTTCAGTCCCGGCACGCAGAGCTCCGGGACGCTCCCGCCGCAGGGCTCGGCCAAATTCAATCGTGGTCCTCCCTTTCCTCCCAAGGCAACCTCGTGGACAGCCTCGTCGTGTTCGAGAGCAGCCAAGCGGACCTCGCGCCCCTCTCGTCGCGGGACGGTCTGCGCTTTCAGGACGTGGACACGCTCGAGCAGAGCAACTTCCCCCTGGTGCTCCTCGCCTACCCGACCGCGTCGGGACTGAGGCTTCGCCTGTTGGGTCAAGACCATCGATACTCGGCGAGCACTCTGGAAGACCTTCTCGATACCTACGCCCACGTCTTGACCGAGATAGCCTCCGCAGGCCGGAGGGTGGACGAGATTGAGGTCCTTCCCCCTTCTCAGCGGGAACGGATCCGGACTTGGGAGCACGGGGCCGTACCCCAGCGCCCAGACTTCTCGACCTTGGGCGCCATCCTCCAGAACGCCCGCCAACGTCCGGAGCGCGCCGCGCTCATCGATGCGGAGGGATCGCTGAGCTACGGCGAGCTCGCCGAGCGGGTGGAGGCGCTGGCGAGCCAGCTGAGGGATCAAGGCGTGGGCCCCGGAACGCGGGCGGGGGTGTGCATCCCTCGCTCGAACGAGCTCTTCGTGGGACTCCTCGCCATCCTTCGGGCGGGCGCAGCCTACGTCCCGCTGGACCCCGCCTATCCAACCCCTCGGCGTTTGGCGATGATGGAGGACGCAGGGGTCCGCGTGGTGGTCGTCGACGCCCGACACCCGGTCGATGTGGGCGAGGCCTCCCGAGTGGACGTAGCGAGCGCCGGAGCCGTCACGGCGGCGCTCCCCCAAGTCTCGGCGGAGGATCCGGCGTACGTGATCTTCACCTCCGGATCCACG
Organism: Myxococcota bacterium; assembly: GCA_039819565.1. Taxonomy (GTDB): domain Bacteria; phylum Myxococcota; class Kuafuiibacteriia; order Kuafuiibacteriales; family Kuafuiibacteriaceae; genus JAHQVK01. Next base: position 9,273 of record JBCBRU010000009.1, read on the forward strand.
GGCCGGGCCAAGGGGGTCGAGATACGCCACCGAAACCTCGACGCGTCTACGCAAGCTCGGCTGCAGCTCTACGAGGAGCCGGTAGACCGCTTTCTCCTCCTCTCCTCGGTCTCTTTCGACAGCTCCGTGGCGGGCATCTTTTGGACCTTGGCCACCGGGGGCGCCCTCGTGCTGCCCCGCGACGGCGAGGAGCGCGACGTCGAGCGGCTCGCGAGCCTCGTCCGCTCGCACCACGTCACCCATACCCTCTGCCTCCCATCGGTCCTAGGAGCGCTGCTTGAGCACGCCCCCGCCCCGGCGCTCGAGAGCCTTCGGGTGGCGATTGCGGCCGGGGAAGCCCTCCCGCCTTCCCTCGCTCGAAGCATGGCCGCAGCCCTGCCGAGCTGCCGGCTCTTCAACGAATACGGTCCGACCGAAGCCACGGTGTGGGCCACGTCGGAGGAGGTTCGAGACGACGGGAGCGCGTCCTCCATCCCTATCGGAAAGCCGATTCCGGGCACTGACCTGAGAGTGCTGAACACGAGCGGCGAGCGCACGCCGGCGGGGGCCGCAGGCGAGCTGTTCATCGGTGGCCCTCAGGTTGCGGGGGGATATATCGGCGGGACCGTAGCCGAGTTGGCGTCGCGCTTTTGTCCGGACCCTGAGCACCCGGATCGGACCCTCTACCGGACGGGGGACCGCGTGGCTTGGCTTTCGGACGGACGGCTAGCTTTCCTCGGCCGGGTCGATCAACAGGTGAAGGTCCGCGGCTTCCGCGTCGAGCTCGCAGAGGTGGAACGCGCGCTGCGAGATGCCCCAGGCGTGCGAGAGGCAGCCGTCGTCGTGGTGCCTCAGGTCTCCGTCGGAACCCTTCGAAAGGCCCTGGAGGCGCTCGATGGAGAAGAATTGGCCCGCGTGCTCGGAGATGCCCCATGACTCGCCGAACCAAAAGGACGAAGCAGGTCGAATTGACCCTCACTCTCAAGGACGAAGCCTTCCTTCGGACTCCGCGAGAAGCCCAGCGGTCTTGGATCCTCAACCAGGTTCTCAAGGAGATGGTTCTGGATCTCGAGCACGCCGACCGGCTTGCTCGAGACTTCGTTACGGGTGTCGACTTCGACGGGATCCCAGATCGCACCCAAGGAGATCTGTCCGATCAGGAGATTATGGAGGACTGGCAGATCCCTGTCATGAAGGCCATGGCCGAGGCCGTGGTTCGCCCGGGAGACACGGTCCTCGAGGTGGGCTTCGGACGAGGGGTGGCCTCGGACTTCATCCAGGCTCAACAGCCGTCCCGACACGTCATCGTCGAGTGCAACGACGCGGTGGTTGAGCGCTTTCATCGCTGGAAGGCAGGTCACCCCGAGGCCGACTTCGAGCTCATTCACGCGAAGTGGCAGGACGCCGCGGAACGCTTCGGCGCCTATGACGCCATCCTGTTTCATACCTATCCTCTCAACGTGGACGACGTGGTGGAGCAGGTCCTGAGCAGCGTCACCTTCTCCGAGCATTTCTTCGACGTCGCCTCCGCGCATCTCAAGCCCGGAGGTCGGTTTACCTATCTGACCAACGAGGCGGACTCGCTCAGCCGCGCCCATCAGCGGGCCGTGCTCCAGCGCTTCCGTCGCTTTTCCCTCGAGGTCGTCCAGGATTTGAATATCCCCGACGACACTCGGGACTCGGCCTGGTCCCGTACCATGGCCGTGATCTGTTGCGAGCGGTGAGATGACCGATCGCGATCTCGAAGAGAGGCTTCGGGCCTTGTCCGCGGACGACCGGGCTCGACTGGCCACCCGGCTCGGGCTCCCCGTGCCCCTCCGGCTGGTGGGTTTCGTGGTCCTCGAGGGGGGAACAGCTTCCGAGGTGCAGGAGGGTCTGCGATCTCATCATCCGGAGCATATGGTCCCTACCTTGGTCCGGGCCGTGGAGACCCTGCCAAGGCTCGCCAACGGCAAGCTGGACGTCCGGGCCCTAGAGGCGATCGCGGATGCGAGCGCAGAGCGGAGTGAAGAGCCCACGTCGCCGGCCCCCCTCAGCGAGGTCGAGCGACGTTTGATCGCCATCTGGAAGGAAGTTCTCGGGCTCGACGAGCTGACCGTAAACGACGATTTCTACGAGGTGGGAGGGGATTCCGTCTCCACGATCCACATCCTGGCTCGAGCGCGACGGGAAGGACTCGATTTCGACCCCGCGGCGCTGGTGGAGCGCCCCACGGTGGCGGCCCTGGCCCAGGTCACGCGGCACCTCGAGGCGCCGGAACCCCCCGATACCGCTCCGTCACCCCCAGCCTCGGGGGCCCTCGACGCGGGGAGCGTTGACGAGGCGACCCTGGACGAGCTGTTCGGGCCGGAGGACGGGCTGTGATCGAAACCCAAACAAGTCCCGCGCCGCGACTGCGACGCGAGGATGTCGAGGCGGTGTTCCCGACGCGCCCCATGCAGCAGGCCCTGTTGCTCCAGTCGGGTGAAGCCTCGAAGGACGTCGGCTTCGTGCAGGTCCGCTGTCGCGTCGACGGCCTCCTCGACGCTCATCTGGTGCAAGCAACCTGGCAACTGGTGTTCGACCGCCATCAGGCCCTGAGAGCCAGCATCCGGCTGGCTCCTAAGCAAGGCCAGTCGGTCGTGGTCGTCCACCGGCGTGTCTCGCCCACCGTGGATCTACGCGACGTGGTCGAAGAGACGCCGGCCGCTCAGGCGGACCTCATGGCCACCTATCTCGCCGAGGATCGGGGGCTCGCCCTTCCCCTGGATCGGGCCCCGGTGGCGCGCCTGGCCTGGTTCAAGCTCGCTCCGGATCGACACGAGTTCGTTTGGACCTGCCACCACGCGCTCCTCGACGGGTGGTCTGCGTGGCTCGTGCTCGACGAGTGGCAGCAGGCCTACGCGCAGCTTCGGGCGGGGCAAGAGGTCGATCTCCCTCCGCCCGTATCGCTTCGAGCCTATCAGGATCACCTCGACGCCCGTGACGAAGCCGCGGAATCCACGTTCTGGACGGAGCGGCTGCGCGGGCTCAACCCCCAGGGGCTGCCGCCCCCGCAGCAGGGCCTCGCTGAGGCTCGCACGCTCGAGACCCTCCTCACGGCTGAGGAGGCGGCGCAGCTCGAAGCGACGGCGCGCACCCTAAAGGTGACGACCGGGGCTGTCGTCTCCGCGGCCTGGGCCCTCGTTCTCCGGGGAGCCGCCCCCCACCGTTCGGGACCGGAGCCCGAGAGCGACGACGTGGTCTTCGGCAGCGTCGCGTTCGGGAGGCCAGCCACGCTGTCCGGGGCCGCGTCCATGGTGGGGATGTTCATCAACACCGTACCGATCCGCTGTGCGGTCTCCGTCGAGCAAAGCCTGACCGCCTTCGTTCGACAGATTCACGCGGAGCAGCAAGCGGCCTTGGCCTATCAGGATGCGCCGCTCGAGCGCCTGTATGCCTACGCCCAGCACCAGGGCCCGGGCCGGCTCTTTGACACCCTCCTGGCCTTTCAAAACCTCCCGAGGTCGTCCGGCGACGAGCGCAACGGAGCTGGTCCCCGGCTCTCCGAGTTTCGCTCTGGATTAAACTCCTCGTTTCCGCTGGCGGTGTCGGTCGAGCCCGGCGAGGACGGATGGCGCCTCGCCCTCACCCTCGATCGCCCCCGTTCGGGCATGGATCCCCAAGCCTGGCTCGAAGCGTTCCGCAACCTGCTGGTCACGATTCCGTCCCGAGCCGAGGCGGAGATAGGCACGCTGCTGCCGTCGGGCTTGCAGCCCACACCTTCGACGCCCTCCCGTGACGCGGAACGCGAGGTCGTAGCGCCGACGAAAGATCTCGAGAAGATTCTCCTCGCCATCTGGCAGCGCGAGCTCGACGTTCGGCCCGCGCTCGGTATTACCGACGACTTCTTCGAGGCGGGCGGCCACTCGATGCTGGCCGTCCGAGTCTTCGCGGAGATCGAGCGACAGCTCGGTTGCCGAGTCCCCCTCGTGGCCCTCGCGGCCCATCCCACGGTGGAGAAGCTGGCCCGCGTCGTGGAGGCCCAGCTCGAGGGTTCGGAGACCGAGGTGGTCATGATCCCTCTGTCCGGCCACGGGTCTCGCCCCCCGCTCATCCTGATGCCGGCCATGGGAGGTGAGGCTCTCTTTTGGCAACACCTCGAGGACTGGGGGCGAGAGCGCCCGCTCTATACCATGGGCCTCACGACCCCCAAGCTCCCCTGGGGCGATGGCGCCTCACTCACGGACATGGCCGATCACTTCGTGGCGGCGATCCGCCGCGAGCTCTCCCCGGAAACGCCCATTCATCTGGCCGGATACTCGTTCGGGGGCCATCTCGCCTTCGCGGTGGGAGAACGGCTTCGAGCCGCAGGTTCGCGCGTGGGAACGATCGTCATCATCGACACCATGCTCGACAACCCTCCCGGTCCGACGGAGCCTCGGCGGCGCCAACTGCGTCCCGCCCTCGTGAACCTGGGGCGATGGGTTCAGGAGGAGATAGCGGCCTTTGACGAGTCCCGCTGGAGGTCTCGAGCGGAGCGCCTCGGGCGAGCTGCTCTTCGTCGGGTAGGGGCCCTCACGGCGTCCGTAAACCCCCTCGAGGACATGTACGAGACCGAGGCCCTTCCCGAGGAGCATCTCGATCGCATCCAGCAAGACCGGGACGCCGCCGCTCAGTATCGACCGGCCCCCCACCCCGGTCGCCTCGTGGTGCTGCGGGCTCATCGTCAACCTCTATTGCGCATGCGACCCTGGGACCTGAATTGGGGTCAAGTCGTATCCGGGCCTCTCGAGGTCATCGAGGTCCCCGGCAACCACGAAAACCTCGTGTTCCCTCCGCACGGTCGGGTCTTGGCCCGCGCCATGCGCGCCGCCTTGATCCGAGGCGACGAGGCATGAGCCCTCCCACCCTATCTGTCGCGGCCCGGATCGCCGCCTTCTTGGTCAGCCAATGCAATGCTTCTCCGCCCCTCGGGCGCTCGCCGTCCTCGTCTTCATCTCCCTCCTCGCGGGTGTCCCCAAGCCGGCTGCGGCCCACATGGAGGGACAAAGCTACGTCTACCTGAATGTTGCTGAGAATAGTTTGACCGGTCGCTTCGAGGTAGAGGTCGACGACCTCCATCGCGTGGTGAACCTCGACCTCACGGCGACGGCGAGACCACCAACGACGAGATCCGAGCCGGCACCAGCACCGCGGTCGAGTACCTTCGCACCCGGCTCACCCTCCGACACGAGGGGAAGGACATCCCTCCCACCATGGGCGGCCTCCTCGATGTCATTCCTACTGAGGCGGGGCGCTTCGCCCGCTTCGAGTTCACGATCCCCGAGCTCTCACCCCCGCCCGAGAGCGTGGATGTCCGCTTTGACCTGCTCTACAACGACGGACTCCCCAGCCATCTCTGCATGGTTTTGATCGAGAACAACGTGCGTCGAGGCATCCAGGACAACGAGTCCCGGCCGGCCGCCCTGTACCGACCCGGTGAGGAGTGGCAAACGGTGCAATTCGACCCGGAGCCCTTCGCGACGGTGCTCTACCGCTTCATTGGCGAGGGGGTTTGGCACATCTGGATCGGCCTCGATCACATCCTGTTCATCATCGCCCTGCTTCTGCCCTCGGTGTTGGTGCTCCGGGAGGGGAGCTACCAGCCGGCCGAGAGCTTCCAGGAGTCTTTTTGGTACGTGGCCCGAGTGGCGACCTTGTTCACGGTGGCCCACTCCGTAACCCTCAGTCTCTCGTCCCTGAACATCTTCCGCCTCCCCTCGGCACCCGTCGAAGCGATGATCGCGCTGTCGATTGCGGTCACCGCATGGGGAAACATCCGGCCTTACCTCGAAGGCCGGGGCGTCTGGGTCATGATCTTTGGTTTCGGGCTCTTTCACGGGTTTGGGTTCGCGAGCGTTCTGGCTCCGCTCGGACTCGACGCGAGCTCGCTCCTGGCCGGGCTCTTGGGATTCAACATCGGCGTCGAGCTCGGTCAGCTGGCCATCATCGCCGCCGTCTTTCCCGTGCTCTTCGTCCTTCGTAGAACGCCGATCTACATTCCCATCGTGCTTCGGCTCGGCTCCGCGCTCCTCATCGCGATGGCCCTCTTCTGGTTCGTGGAACGGATGGGTGAGGTCGTCTATCTGCTCCAGGACAAAGGATACTTGTAGCCTGGAGGGGTGACGACTCGGGAGCGGCTTCAGAAGACGACCGACCCGTGGCCGGCTTCAGGGCTCCCCGGCTCCCTCCAGCCGAGGGTTCGAAGCCGCTCTCGGTCGTCCGTGCATGGGCTCTCGGCGCCCGTTATTCTAGAGATGGGCTTCTAGGCGGCCCGCGTCTGCAGATAGTCCCGGATGAGGGCGAGGGAGCTGAAGTTCTCCAGGGTGACATCTCCAGCGGGGATTTCTATCCCGGTTTGCTCCTCGAGGTGGGTCACGAGGCGGGTGACCCCGAGGGAGTCGAGGAGGCCGCTGAGGAGGAGGTCCTGGTCGTCAGCGATGGAGATCGCTTCGTCGTTGAGGATCTCCCGCTGAATGAAGATGCGAATGTCGTCGATGTTCATCAGGAGGGTCCGCCCGCGTCGTCCTGCGCGAGGCGCTTTCGGTCGATCTTACCACTCGTGGTGCGCGGAAAAGCATCCAGCACCCTAACCCTACGCGGGAGCGCGTAGGCCGGAAGTTTGGTCCGGGCGTGACGGAGCAGGACGTCATCGGAAGCTGCCGCCCCAGGTCGCAAGGTTACGGCGGAGCTGATGGCCTTACTCCCATGTTCGTCGGGCACGGCGAACGCAGCCGCCTCGAGGACGGCCTCGTGGCTCGCGAGCGCGGCCTCGACCTCGTCGAGCTCCACTCGATGACCCCGGGTCTTGATCATTCGGTCCTTGCGTCCCAGGAAGCGGAGCAGGCCGTCGGCCCCGCGTACGACGAGATCCCCGGTGCGATAGTACTTGTCCACGAACGGTCCGAACCGGGGTTGCTCCAGGAAGATGCGGTCGTTGAGGTCGGGGCGGTTCCAGTATCCCTTGGTCAGGGTCGAGCTGCGGATGAGGAGCTCGCCGGGCGTGCCATCCGGACAGGGCGTGTCGTCGTCATCGACGATGAGATCCGCCGAGTTTAGGGACACCGTCCCGATGGGTAGCGGCACGTCCTCATCTTCAATACCCGGCACGTGGTAGCAGGTGCAGGACGGCGCCTCGGCCGGTCCGTAGACGTTCGTAAAGCGCACCTCGGGCAGCTTAGCCATCAGGGCCTTGAGATGCTTCGGAGGGAAGGGCTCCCCCCCGAAGAGCACCCAGCGAAGAGAAGCGAGACTGCGCTCCTCCATGGCGCCCCGATTGAGCATCTCGATCAGCGTGAAGGGGACCGTGAAGACGACCGAGATACTTTCGTCGTCGATGGTTTTGGTCCAACTCGCGGGAAACTTCGTGACGGGCTCCGGCACCAGCACCACCGAGGCTCCCGCTTGGGAGGTGGAGAAGAAGTCGAAGATGCTCAAGTCGAAGTGGAGCGGAGCGTGACTCGCCACGCGGTCTTCCGCGGTGAGCTCGAACTCCAGCGCCCCCCAGCGAGCATAGCTGAGACTCCCATGGTGGCTGTGCATCATGCCCTTCGGGACGCCGGTCGAGCCGGAGGTGTACATGATATACGCGAGGTCTTGGTCCACGATCCACACGTCGGGACGCGCCTTGGGCTGCTGACCAATATCGGCCCAGGCGCGGGTGGGGAGAGGTAGCTCGTTCTCCACTCCGTAGACCACGGGGCGCCGCTCCTCAGGGAGCAACCCTGCCATGGCGATGAGCGGATCCGCCCGGTCATCGGCGCTCACGATGTGGCCAATGCCGCAGTCCTCGACGATGAAGGCGAGCCGTTCCGGGGGCAGCATGGGGTCGAGAGGGACGAACGCCCCACCGGCCTTGAGCGCTCCATAGATAGCGACGCCGAGGTCGAGGCGCTTGTGCATGAAGATCCCCACTCGTCCTTGGGGCGAGAGGTCGTCGGCGAGCAGAGCGTGGGCCAGCTGGTTGGCCGCCTCGTCGAGGTGGCGATAGGTCATGGACTCGCCGCGAAAGACGAGCGCGGGTGCGTCCGGGGTGCGGCGGGCGTGGAGCTCCACGCCGGACTGAATCAAGAATGGGAGCATGAGATGGTCCTCGAACTACAGACCCAAAAGGCCCGCTACGATGTTGCGCTGAATATCGGAGGTTCCGCCATAGATGGTGCCCCCAAGAGCGTCACGCAGATCCCGCTCGATCCCGGCCGCGGTGGTGTACCCCTCTCCGCCGAAGATCGCGATCGCGTCGCGGCTCGACGCCACGAAAGCCTCCGCGAGATGTAGTTTCGCAAGAGCGCCCTCCATAGGTTGAGAGCGTCCGGATCCGTAAAGGGCCGCGGTGCGGTACAGCAGAAGCCGGCAGGTCTCGAGCCGCAGTCTCATCTCCGCGATGCGATGGCTGACCGCTTGGTGGCGTCCGATGGGTTGTCCACCGCGCTTGCGCTTGCGGGCCAGGGCTACGCACGCGTCGAGCTGCCGCTGCATGGCCCCCACCTGCGGTGCGAGCACGAGGCTCCGCTCCCAACCTTGCGAGAAGGTAAAGATCGACGCTCCAGCTCCCTCCTTTCCTAGGCGAGCCGAAGCCGGGACCCGACACTGATCGAGGGTGATGCGGCCAAAGGGCACGGTCCTCAGCCCCATCTTCGCTTCGACAGGATGGGCGACGTAGCCGGGGTGGTCCGCATCGACGAGGAAAGCAGAGATCCCCCAGCGTCCCGCCTCGGGATTCGTCTTCGCGAAGACGATGGCGAAGTCCGCGATCGGCGCGAAGGTGACGTAGACCTTCTCGCCGCTGAGGACGTAGCGGTCGCCCTCGCGGGTTGCCGTGGCGGAGAGCCCGAAGGCGTCGGACCCGCTGTCCCGCTCCGTCATCCCGTAGGCCGTGAGCTGCTCTCCGAGCATGGAGCCGGGCAGGTAGCGCGCAATCTGCTCTTCGGTGCCGAAATGGAGGAGAGCGGTCTGCACCCCCCACATCTGGGCGCCCAGGCCAAAGGTGAGACCGTTGTCGCGGCACACTTCACCGAGGGCCTCCATCAGGGCGACGGTGGTGAGCACGTCGAGGCCCTCGCCTCCGCGGGTCTCGGGGATCGCCCATTTGAGGACGCCGAGGCCGGCCGCCCGGCGCCACCGCTCCCGATCGAAGAGGCCGTCTCGGTCGCGCCGCTCCAGGTCAGGATCCTCTCCCAAAACCGCAGATGCGCGGGCCTTGAAGGCCGTGACCCGTTCTCGCTGTGCCGGCGTCAAGCCGAGGCTGAAGGCCTCCTCCATGACTCGCATCTCGTCTACCACGAGAGGCTGGAGCGTGCGTTCAGGAGCTAGATATGGACAGGTCCAGGACTCCGGGTCATCCCGCAGCTTTCACGTCGAGGCCCGCCGGTGCTGCAAAATTGGGGTTCGGGGCCGGGGCGACCCGCGGACCAGCGTGAAGCGTCGAGAGGGCGCCGGACCCCCAATGTTGTTCGGAGCCGCCGCGTTCGCCCCCGTAGGTGAAACGGGCGGGCGGCCCGGACCGCGGGTCGAGGCGTAGGGTGAAACGTTCCCGGCTTTCCCTCCAGGCACCGGACGATCTACCGATGGGCCGGGGATGAAGGTCCGCCTCATGCACTCCGCGGTCGGCGAGATCGCCTTCCCTCTCAAGGCGGGGGGAAGCTTGGTGATCGGTCGGCTGGGCTCCATGGTCGACGTCGAGATCTCTTGGGATCCGCGAATTTCTCGGCGTCATTGCCGCATCTGGGAGAAGGACGGGCGGATCTGGTTTCAGGACCTCTCGAGCCGCAACGGGAGCTGGGTGGACGACGCCCGAGTGTCGGGGGTGGTGCGGCTTCGACCGGGAAGCGAGGTGATCCTCGGAGAGACGATTCTTCGGATCCCGAGGATCGACGAGGCGGAGGGATCCGGGGTTGAAGACACCCACGAGCGAGAGCTCACCAAGGACGAGGCGGCCTTCCTCGGGGCGCTCCGTGAGGCGGCCGAGACCTCTTCTCAGTCGCTGCCCGAGCCACCTCCTCGGAATCACACCCTCCCGGCTCGAGCTGCGGCGCCGCTTCCGGAGCCTCCGCTTCCAGAGCCGCCGATCCCGGAGCCCCCCCCGCCCGAGGTGGCCCCTCCGGACACGGAGGACGCCGAGGTCATAGCCAGCCCCACGGTGGACCTCCGCTCCCCTTCGGAGGTCCAAAACCTGCCCCTGTCCGGTCCAACCGGTCATTCGCCGGTCCGTGGGAATCCGCGCTTCGTCAGCACCACTCGAGTCAAGGTGCGCGCTCGGGATCGCGCCGACCTGAAGGATCTGTGGATGCGAGACATCTCCAAGGGAGGTCTCTTCGTGGAGACGAAAGTGCCTCCGCCGTCGGGGACCCGGCTGGAAGTACAGCTCGAGACCCCCGCCGGGACGATCCAGCTGGAGGGGACCGTGGTGCACGTCCTCACCCCCGAGATGACGGCGAGCTTCGGGGGCCAACCGGGGGTCGGCATCCAGTTCATGGACCTCGATCCCGGGACCCGAGAGGCGATCCAAGCCTATGTCGAAGGCTTAGCCCAGGAGCTCTCCGGAGGATCCCAAGACCTCGAGCGCCTGTCCGAGGAGGAGAGCGAGGAGGTCCTTCAGAGGGCTCGCCGCTTTCTTCACGACGCCGAAAAATCGGACTTCTACGCCGCTCTCGAGATTCGCCCCACAGCGGGCGTGGAGCGCATCGAGGAGGCCACCTCCGCTCTTCACAAGCGCATGAGTGAAGCGGTCGAGCGCATGCCCCCACCTCGCGCGGCCCGGGTGGAGGCGGCGCTCAACGTGCTCGCTCGCGTGCGACGGGTGCTCACCCACGAGGATGGGCGGCTCGAGTATGACTTCCGAAACGGGCACATCCGGGCCCAGGACCGCCTGATGAACGCCCAGCAAGGGGGCAGCCCCGGACTCGCCACCTTACGACAAGCCTGGAACCGCGTGTTTCCCGAGCGCGTGGACCGCGCCGCTCTGCTCACCCGGAAAGCCTTTGCAGCTCGCCAGCGGCAAGACCTCGCCGCCGCCATCGACGCCGGACGCGCTGCCCTCGAGCTCAATCCCTTCTTCGAGGAGCTCAAACAAACCGTCGAGGTCTGGGAGAGCTCAGCGAGTGAACGCTAGCCAGGGAGCTAGCAGCTCAACATCGCCATACATCTCCAAATCAACGGGCATCTAGGCATCGAAACGGTAGCCGCTGCCGCGGACCGTAATGAAGTGCTGAGGGTTTTCGGGGTCCGACTCCAGCTTGGCCCGAAGCTGGGCGACGAAGTTGTCCACGGTGCGCCGGGACCCGTTGTGGCGAACCCCCCAGACCTCGCGCAAGAGCTCCTCCCGCGAAAACACTCGACTCGGTCGATCGAGAAAGAAGGCCAATAGCTCAAACTCGAGGTGGGTGAGTTTCACCGGCTCACCCCTGCGGGCGACCATTCGCTCCGCGAAGGAGACCTCGACGTCGGCGAAGCGCACGGACCGCTCTTCTTGCTCCACCGGTCGCGCCCTGCGCAGAACGGCTTGCACCCGAGCCATGAGCTCAGCCAGAGCGAACGGTTTCGTGACGTAGTCGTCCGCCCCCAGCCGAAGCGCCGCCACCTTGTCGTACTCACCCTCCCGGGCGGACAGCACGATGACCGGGACCTGACGGCCAGCCCCTCGGAGCTCGCGCAAGAGATCGAGCCCGTTCTTTCGAGGGAGACTGATGTCGAGAAGCACCAGATCCGGCTCGAGCTCCTCGATGGCCCCGGTCGCCTCTACGCCGTCATGGACGATCTTGGGAACGTAGCCCTCGAGCTTTAGGTTGAGGGAAAGGCCGGTGGCGATGGCCTCGTCGTCCTCAACGATCAAAATCTCCGGCGGACGAGAGCTGTTCATCATGAATGGGGACTCCGGCGGCGAAGGCGAACGCGAAACTCGGCCCCTCGCCCAGGAAAGGAGCGCAGCTCCACCTTACCACCGTGGGCGTGGACGATCGCCCGAACGATCGCGAGCCCGAGACCGCTGCCCATGGCGCGACTGTCGATCGCGGCGCGTCCGCGCTCGAACTGCTCGAAGATCTTTCGCTGCTCGCTCCACGGGATACCCGGCCCGTCGTCCGCGACGGAGATCAGGACGTCTTTCTCCTGACCTTCGACGCGCACGCGAATCTCGTCGCCCAACTCCTTGGTTCCGTACTTCCAAGCGTTCGTGAGGAGGTTGGTGATGGCCAAGCTAAGGGAAGCAGGATCTCCTTCGACGCGCAGGCCTTCTTCCAGCTCGAGCTTCACCTCGACGGGACGACTCAAGGTGCTGGCGCGCATCGACTCCACGGCGTCGCTCACCAGCTCCGCCGGATCCACCGAGTCGAGCTCCGGCACCCGCCCGGTCTCCCAGCGCGAGAGGTCGATGACGCGAGTCACCAGGCCCTGCAGGCGATCCACCTCCTGAGCGAGGAGACGGAGACACGCCGCGCGCTCCCCTGGATCCGTCAGCCTCTCGCTTTGAAGGGTCTCGATGAACATGCGGATGCTCGTGAGTGGGGTGCGGAGCTCGTGGCTCACGGAGGACACGAAGTCGTTTTGGACATGGGCCAGCGAAGCCCCTCGAGTGAGGAAATTCGACCCGAGGATGTAGCCGGTGAGGCTGGTGGTACAGAAAGCGAGAAGGAGCACCCCCACCAGCAAGTTCGCTCCCCCCTCCCCCAAGGCCAACAGCACGATGCCCAGCGCGGTGCTGGCGACCGTAGGAATCAGGATAGCGGCGAGGAAGGTGACCTGCGCCCGGGCAATCATCACGCTGGCGGGCGCGCGAAACCCGGGACGCCGGACGCTCAAGAGGGCTCTCCTCCAGACGGAGCGGCATCCTGTGCCTCTCCCGGCGAGGCTTCGGGATCCTCGGCGGGCGTCCGACCAAGCACGCGGGCCACGAGCGGCGTCAAGGCCAAGGTCGCGAGGAGCCTCAGGGGCTTGGTGGCTTGAGTGGCGAGGTAGGCGCCCCCCCACACTCCCAGCGTGCTCGCGGCTCCCGCGTCGTCCGCGAAAGCCTCCACGCCCAGCGAAATCGCGAGCCCAAAGCCCAGGAGCGTGAGCACGAAGAGGGAGAGCCAAGTACCGAGGGCCACGGGTCCCCAGGCCCGAACCAAGCCTTCGAGCCGAGTCTTGACGTTGCTCATCGGAGCCGACGCTATCCGAGACGGCGCCCGCGGGTCGATAACTCCTGGCTCATCCGGGTTGACCCAAATCGAGAACCTCACCGACCCACCGCAGTTGGCCGCGCCATGACTGAAGCCCACGAAGGTACGGACGATTCAAGGCCACGTCGGGCCGGTGCGCCCGCTAGGGACAACCACGATGCTGAGCGCTCGAACGTTGCCGTCGCGGTACTTCACGCCGCAGGAAGCCAACGAGCTGATCCCCACCATTCGGGCCTTTCTCCTGAAGATCCACGAGCACACCCGGACGCTGCTGCGCATCGAGCGAGAGCTGGACGCGCTGGGGCCCGTGCCCGCCCGCGAGGCCCTCCTGATTCAGCGGGAGGAGCGAGAGCGAGGGCAGACGCACCTCCTCGAGCGCATCGAAGCTCTCGGCGCCGAGCTCGTAGACCCCCTGGAGCTGGGCCGAGTGCGCTTCCCGGCGATGCGCAACGGCGAGCCCGTGTGGCTGCTCTGGAACCTGGGCGAGGCCAAAGTGGAAAGCTGGACCCCGATGGGCGGCCAGCTCTTTGGACCCCGTCCTCTCGCCGGCACCGTCCCCGTCCGCTGGGAGTGGCGAAACTAGAGTTAGCCTAGAACCGAACCTCCCACGCCACCGGTCCGCCCTGCCCCGTCCAGCTCAGCTGATGCCCGAGGCTCCGATGGAGCTCGATCACGGCCCGGTTGTCGGGGAGAACCTCACCGCGGAGGCCCTTGAAGCCCTGGGCCCGAGCATAGGCTTCGAGTCGACCGTATAGATAGCGCGCCATACCGAGACGGCGATGGTCTTCGTGGACGGTCAGGGCGATGTCCGCCAGGCCTTCACGCGGGTCGAACTCGTAGCGCCCCACCGCCACCAGCGACCGCTCCCCGTCGACCTCGAAGATCCCGAAAGCCATCCGGTCTCGCCAGTCCACGCAGCACAGCTCCGCCGCTTCCCGATGACCCATCTCTCGTTTCGCCGCGAAGTAGCGGCTGTACACGGTCTCGGGGCGGTGCCGATAGAAGAGCTCCTGGAGACGTCGCTCGTCGGAGGCTTTCAGAGGTCGCACCAGGTACTCGCGATCACCGAAGCTCCGGGCTTGCTCCCAGTCCACCGGATAAGGGTCCCGGGCTTGAGCGATCACCTGCTCGTCGGCGGCCACGTAGTGTCGCCTCACCACGTCGTTGATGAGCTCCTGGCGGAAGTCCGGGTGAGCGACGCTGATCAAGGCGAGCGCGCGCTCGCGGATGGTCTTTCCGTGAAGGTGGGCCACGCCGTACTCGGTCACCACGAAGTGCACGTCGCCGCGGCTCGTCACCACGCCCGCCCCTTCGGCCAGCTGCGGCACGATGCGGCTGATGGACCCGCCTTTGGCGGTGCTGGGGAGAGCGATGATAGGGCGCCCCCCCCGGCTCATGGCGGCGCCGCGGATGAAATCAACCTGGCCTCCGATACCGCTGTAGAAGCGATGGCCGATCGAGTCGGCGGCCACCTGGCCGGTCAGGTCCACCTGGAGCGCGGAGTTGACCGCACAGACCTGATCGTTGCGGCTGATGACCCGGGGGTCGTTCACGAAATCCGAAGCGTAGAAGCTGACCCGAGGATTGTCGTGCACCGCGTCGTAGAGCGTGTGGGTGCCCATCACGAAGCTCGTGACGGTCTTGCCGGGACGCACCTCCTTGTGGGCGTTGGTCACGTTGCCCTGCTCAATCAGAGGGAGAAGACCGTCGGAGAACATCTCGGTATGAACCCCGAGCTCCTTCTTGTCCTGGAGGAAGCGCAAGGCCGCATTCGGGATGGAGCCGATACCTAGCTGAAGACAGGCCCCGTTGGGGATCAGTCGTGCCACGAGACCACCGATGCGTACGCTGACCTCGTCCGGCTCGTCGGGGACGTCCAGCTCCAACAGGGGGGTGTCCACTTCGACCACCGCGTCGAGCTCCGACAGATGGACGCTCGTGGCCCCAAAGGTGCGAGGCATGTTCGGGTTGATCTCCGCGATGACCAAGCTCGCCGACTCGAGCGCGGCGCGTTGAATGTCGACGTGGATCCCGAGGCTGCAAAAGCCGTGGCGGTCCGGGGGCGAAAGCTGAAGAAGCGCGACATCGACCCTGCGGCCATGACGGACGAGGTCCGGAAGCTCGTGGAGAAAGATCGGAGTGTAATCGGCGCGACCCGCCTGAACGGCCTCCCGAACGTTCCCTCCGATGAAGAACGCGTTGTGGCGGAAGCTTCGCTCGAACCCAGGGTCGACGTAATCGGAGCGTCCGAAAGTGAGCAAATGAACGACTTCGACGTCGGAGAGCTCCGGCGCGCGATCGACCAGGGCGGCCACCAGACGCTCCGGCTCGGCACACCCAGACCCCACGAGGACCCGTGAACCGGACCGAACCCGAGCGAGGGCCTGGGGTGCCTCGGTCTTCCTCTCTTCGTAGAGCCCGCGGACGGCGGGTGACAGCTCGTGGGAAAACATCTCGGGGCGACGGCGGCTGCAAACGACGCACCGCACCCCCCGCGACCGATACGCCGGCAACAAGTTACCGATCCCTCCCAAGGTCCCCCTCGATGGGTACCTCTCATTTGTCTTTGGTCGCGACGTGACGTCCTATCCGCGCCGCTCATGCTGGTCGGGCAGCTCAAGTGGACCTTCGTGGCCTTCTTCGCCATCTCGGCGTTGGGCACCGTCGGCTACAAGCTGATCGAAGGCTGGGGATGGCTCGACTCGGCCTGGATGGTCATGATCACCCTCACCACCATCGGATTTGGTGAGGTTCATCCTCTCAGCGCCATCGGCAAGGTCTTCACGATCGGCCTGGTCACCGTCGGGCTAGGCCTGGTCACCGTGACCTTCACGCAGGTCACGAGTTATCTGGTGGAAGGCCGGTTGCTCGAGGAGCTCCGCGCCCGGAGGCGCACCCGCATCATGCAGAACCTTAGGGATCACGTCATCGTGGTGGGCTCGGGCCGCCTCGGCCGCGAGGTCATCGCGGAGCTCATGGCGCGCAACACACCCGTGGTCGCGATAGAAAATCGTCCCGACTCCACGAACGCCGAGATCACCCAGGGAGACCTCAACCCGACCCTGATGCTCTTCGGTGACGGGAGCGATGACGACATCCTGGAGCAGGCTTGCGTCCGGGACGCCCGTGCCATCGCCGTGGCCACGGGCTCCGACGCGTCCAACGTCTTCATCACCCTCACCGCCCGCCAGATGAACCCTCGGCTGCACATCGTGACGCGGGTGGCGGACGAGCGCACGGTGGTCAAGGCGATCCGAGCCGGCGCGGACGCCGTGATCAACCCCTACGGGCTGAGCGGCGTGCGGATGGCGCAGGGCGTCCTGCACCCGACCGCGGCCCAGCTCCTGGACCAGGCCATCGGCCGAGACCACGCTGAGTTTCAGATCGGTGACGTACTGATCGGTGACGTTCCCGACTACAACGGCCCCCTCGGAGACCTGAACATCCCCCAGCGTCACGGCATCCAGCTCCTCGCGCTGAGAGGTGCGGACGGGGAGCTGCTGACCAGTTTGGGCAGAAACACCCTGCTCTCCCCTGGCGACGTTGCGGTCGTCGTGGGTCGCCCCTCCAACGTGAAAGCCTTCGCGTTGGCAGCTCAGGGTTTACCTTCAGCGGAAACGTAACCAAAACCGGACGCTTCCAGAATTCGGTAACATCGTGCGCATGGCGGACGACGAGCCAGAGCAGCCGGTCGTGGCACGGGTCCTGCATTCCGGTTGGTCCGGCCGATCCGAGGCGAGCTCGGGGCCCTTCGAGGACGACGTGCGCCCCTATCTTGACCTCGCCGATGCGATCTTTCTCGAGGTCGACCGCTCCGGACGCGTGGAGTTCGTCAACGAGTACGGACTCGAACTGATCGGGTGCGAGCTCGACGAGCTTCACGGCCGGGACTGGTTTGACGCCTGCGTGCTCCCGGCGGAGCGCGCCGCTGCCCGCGGACGGTTTCAACGACCTCTCGAGGACGGCGCCACCGAGAAGAACGCCAACTTCGAGACCAGCCTCGTCACCCGCAGCGGGGAAGTGCGACGCATCGAGTGGGCTCAGCTGGTGATCAGCACGGGCGACGAGGGACAGCCCCGAGTGCTGGCCTCGGGTCACGACGTGACCGCTCAGCGCGAAGCGGAAGCCTCCCTCGATTCCACCCTGAGAGAGCTGCGAGCCTACAAGTACGCGCTCGATCAGTCGTCTATCCTCGCCATCACGGACCGGCGGGGCCGCATCACCTACGCCAACGACCGTTTTTGCCAGATCTCTCGCTACTCTCGCGACGAGCTGATCGGCCAGGACCACCGCATCCTCAACAGTCGGCACCACCCCAGAGAGTTCTTCCAAAAGATGTGGAGGACCATCGCCTCGGGACAGGTGTGGCACGGCGACGTAAAGAACCGCACCAAGGACGGCGACACGTATTGGGTCGACACCACGATCGTCCCGGTCCTCGACGAGATCACCCGCAAGCCGCGGGAGTACATTGCCGTTCGCAACGAGATCACGGCTCGTAAAGAAGCCGAGGCGGCCTTGGAGCGCTCCGTCGCCCAGCTTGCCGAGGCGAACCTGCGACTTAGAGACGAGCACGAGAAGCTTCTTCAAGCGGAGAAGATGGCGTCCGTCGGTCTCCTCGCCGCCGGAGTGGCTCACGAAATCAACAATCCTCTCTCCGGGGTGATGGCCTGCCTCAAGGCCCTGGAGGAGGGCACGGTGAGGCCCGAGAGGCGCGTCCAGTATTTCGCTACGGCCCGAGATGGACTGGAGCGCATCCAGCAGACGGTGCGAGGCCTCCTCGACTTTTCACGACAGCGGGCGCCGGCGCCCGCCCAGGTCTCCTTGGAAGAGGTGGTCTCGTCCTGCAGCCGCTTGATCGCGCCGCTGATTCGAAAGCGCCAAATCGAAATCGTGATGACCGACGAGGCCCGGGACACCGTCGTCCATGCGGATCGCCCTCAGCTCATGCAGGCGATGGTGAACCTCCTCCTCAACGCAGCCTACGTTGCGCCCGAAGGTACCGCCATCACCGTGGCCAAACGATCCAGCCACGAAGAGACCGGCATCGAGGTCGCAGATCACGGCCCCGGCATGTCCGACGACGTCATCGCGCGCGCCTGCGATCCCTTCTTCACGACGAAGCCGGAAGGCGAAGGGACAGGCTTGGGCTTGGCCGTGACCCAAGGCATCGCCCGCGCCCACGGCGGTCGCCTCACCTTCGACCGCCGCCCCGCCCCCGAAACCGGCACCTTGGCCACCCTCTGGCTGCCCACCCGAAAGGTCGACTGTGGAACCCCTCGAGATATTGCTCGCGGATGACGAACCCTCGATCCGGCTCACCACGGAAGACGCCCTCCTCGACGCCGGCCACCGCGTCGTCGTGGTGGAAGACGGCGCCGAGGCCCTCGACGCCCTAGAACATCAGCGCTTCGACCTGGTCCTGAGCGACATCCGCATGCCCAAGGCCGACGGCAACACCGTCTTTCGCCGGGTGCGAGCGCAGTACCCCGAGACCGACGTCATGCTCATGACCGCCTACGCCACGGTAGAGGAGGCGGTGCAGGCCATGAAGGACGGCGCCGCTGACTATCTGACCAAGCCCTTCGAGATGGAGGAGCTCTTGGTGCGGGTGGCGCGCATCGCCGAGCGGCGGGCCCTCACCCGTGAGCTCGAGGAGGCTCGAGCCCAGCTCGCGCGCAAGGATCCCGGACAGATCATCATCGGGCGCTCCGACCCCATGAAGCGCCTGCTCGATCTCATCGAAACGGTGGCGGTGAGCGACGCTCCCGTTCTCATCACGGGGGAGAGCGGCACCGGCAAAGAGCTCGTGGCCAAGACGGTCCACAACCTCTCTCCGCGCAGCAACGGCAACTTCGTCGCCGTCAACTGTGCCGCTTTTCCCGAGACCCTTCTCGAAGCGGAGCTCTTCGGGCACGAACGAGGAGCCTTTACGGGAGCGGTCAAGAGTCGTGAGGGCCGCTTCCAGGCCGCCCACGAAGGCACCCTGTTGCTCGACGAGATCGCTGAGATCCCCCCCATGGCGCAGGCTAAGTTGCTCCGTGTCCTTCAGGAAGGGGTGGTCGAACCGCTGGGCACGAACCGGCCCATCGAAGTCGACGTTCGGGTCGTCTCGGCTACCCACCGAAATCTCAAGCAGCGCATCCGTGACGGCCTGTTTCGCGAAGACCTCTTCTACCGCCTCAACGTCCTCGATATCCCGATTCCTCCGCTCCGGGACCGCCGCGGAGACCTCCCGATACTGGTGGAGTATTTCCTCCGCCGCCTGGCCCCGCGCGACAAGTCCCCACCCGCGATCTCCCCCGGGGCGTGGGCAGCGCTGCAGGAGTACGCTTTTCCTGGCAACGTCCGCGAGCTCGAGCACGCCATGCAGCGAGCGGTGGTCCTCAGCCGCGGCCATGAGATCGACCTGGGTCATCTCCCGGAGGACATCGCCGGCGTCCCCACCTTAGCCGAACGCCCCGAACCCTCCGCCCCCCGGGAGCAACTTCGCCCCCTGTCGCAGGCGGTGAAGGAGTTCGAGCGCACCTATCTTCAGCGGGCGCTCGAGGAATCGGACGGTCGCAAGGCCAAGGCGGCCGAACTGCTGGGTATCTCTCGAAAGAACCTATGGGAGAAGCTTCGCGCCCACGAGCTCGGCGACTCCTGAACCCAAAAGAGTCAGACGAACAAACGCCGCGGGTGCGCGCCCGCGTCGGCGAGCGAGGTCTTGGCTCGCTCGAGCTCTTCGGGGCTATACGCATGCACCGCCACGAGGGTCTGGCCGCGGTCCACGAGGTCCTGCAGGCGCGCCGCGTCGTGCTCGGGCACGCCGTGACTGACGAGCGCCCCGATGAGACCGCCAATGAGGCCGAGGGCTACGGCCGGGCCCATCACCACGACCCCCACGCCCGACGCCACACCGAGAGAGGCGAGGCCGCCGAGGATGCCTCCCGCCGAGGTGCCCACGACCGAGCCCGCAACGAAGCCTTCATCCGACGGATCCTCGGGCCGGAGACGCTCGTGACTCTCCGGACTCATCACCACGCTCAGATGGTCCGCCTCGATACCGGCATCCACGAGCCGAGTGACCGCCCCCGCAACCTCTCGAGGCCCGAAGGCCCCGAATACGATCTGCTCCCGGTAGGCCTCGGGTGCGGCATCGGAGAGGCTTCTTCCTTTCAGCGCCTTGCGCCGCTCCTCGATGTCCGGGACGACCAGGACCGGAAAATGGCCCCCTGAAATGATCCGCGCGGCGTTGCTCCCGAAGAGCGCCTTGGACCAGGTGCGGCGTCCGCTCGCCCCCAGCACCACGAGGTCCGGATCGAGAGCTCGTGCGATATCTAGGATCTCGAGATGAGCCGGAGCGCCGGGGGACACCGTCACCTCGTAGCGCGCGTTCTCCGGCGCCGTCGCCTCGGCCAAGATACGCACCGCCTCCCGCTGCTCGTCCACTCGACGGACCTCGGAGGGTACGGAATAGATGCGGAGTGACTCCGGATGATCGCCGGGGATGGATACCGGTTCATCGAAGATGGAGACGACATGGACGCCGCCCTCGGCCATCGCGAAGGCGTGCTCGAGGACGCCGGGAGACACGGGGGATAGATCCACCGCGGCCATCACCTTCGTGATCTTCGTCGGTAGCGTCCGATGTTCGCCCACCACCATCACCGGGCAACCGGCGAGGCCGAGCAGGCTGGTAGCTACGCTGCCCAGGATGGCCCGCTGCACCGCCCCGAGGCCCTGGCTGGAGATGACCACGACATCCGACGCGAGGAGCGCCGCCGCCCGAGCGATCTCGCGGGCTGCGTGGCCTCTCCTCACCGCGATCTCAGTATGCGGCTCGAGCATCCCCGCCATATCCAGGAGCCGCTCGCGAGCCATCCGCTCTTCCGCTTCCGGAGAGAGATCCGAGGGCGTGCGAGACACGGGAGGGAGGACGTGAATCAAGGTAAGGCGCCCGCTGGAGCGGCGGGCGAGACCGACCGCAGTCTCGAGAGCCACATCGGCCCGAGGCGAGAAGTCGGTGGCGACGAGAATGTTGCGATAGGTCTTCATGCCCCGTTTCAGGGCAAGGCTCGTGCCAAGCCGGCGTTGAGCCTCGTGGGCGGCCCTGGTGACCTCTCGGTAACTATTGCGCGGGATCCGCGGTCTCGAGGAGCTTTGCCTCGTAACCTAACTCGTACACCACTTCGAGGAGGCGCTCGGTCGACGGAGGCGAGGTGGATAGGCCCACGATCGCCCGACCCGTCTCGAGCGTGACCTCCGCGGCCACGACGCCGTCGAGCGCCACCAGCTCCTCGGTGATGACTTGGGTGCATCCGGCACAGTGCATACCTTCGATGGCGAGCTCGAGGCGCCGCACCACCTCGGGAGAATTGAGAGAGGCCCCCGCCCGAGCCTTCGTAGATCGCGTGCATCCGGAGCCCGCAAGGAGGGCGCCCAACAGGACGAGGACCAAAGAACGACTTCGCACCCGCACAGCCCACTCGGACGGGGCGCACCTGTCGAGCGTTCTGAGCCCCTCAGTTGCCGCCGTCGATCGGATCCGTGAAACGAATGGGCTCGAGGACCTCCGCAAAGCGAAAGCCGGCGAAGAATGCCCCCTGATCGGGCCAACACGAGGGAAGCTGCACGCCGAGGCTGGAGCGGACCACCTCCACCTGCCCCATGCGGAGACGAGAGGCCGTGCTCCGCACCACCCGGTCCATGAGCAGAGCGAACTCGGTGTCCACGAGCCGGACGCGGTCCACCGCCGTCGAGCTCGAAAAAGCGAGGTCGAGCCCCGGCTTGATGTGAAGCCCAACCCGGCTCCCCGTGACCTCCACATCGATCAGCGTGAACCCGAGCTGCTCGAACAGAATCCCGTCCTGGCCCGCCCGAGACACCCGGGCCCTCCGCATCGTGCCCCCCACCCCGCGATCCAGGAGGCTCCCCACGAGCAGCCCGATCGCCCCCACGTCGTTGAGGATCACGTCCTCCACGTCCACCCGACCGCTGCCCGTTACGGACAATCCGTCTTGCGCCGCCCCGGTGACCGCGAGGCGGGACACTCGGGCGTCGGAGCCTTCGATCCTCATGCCGCGCTGGGTCCCCGTCACCGAGATGTCCGAGAGCGTGGGGGGAGCGCCCGCGTTCTGAACGAACACCCCCACCCCCACCGCCGACCCGATCACCCGAATCCGCGCGAGCTCGGCTCGACCTCCGTTTCGGATCTGAAGCCCGGCGAGGGCGCCCGAGCCCTGCTCGATGTCGAGGTCTCCGCCGCGGGCCCGTGCGTCGTCCTCCACGAGGACCGGAAACGAGGCAAAGCCCGAGATCCGAACCCGCGAAAGCTCTAGCTCCGCGCCCCTTTGGGCGAAAAGCCCGAGATTTCCCACCGCCCCTTCGATCGACACATCCGCGAGATCGAGGCGGCCCCCCGAGACCCTCGCCGCGTTGCCTCCGGTCGCCGAGACGACCGAGCGGGCGAGGCTCAAGGTCCCTCCCGCATTCGTGCGGACTACCCAGGTCGAGGGCTGAGTCGGCTCCAGAAGGGCCTCCGTGACCTCGGCCGAGCCGAGCACGCTGAGGGCGGGACTCCCCCGAAGGGACGCCGCGGCCACCTGGATTTGACCCGAGGCCGAGACCTGAACCCCGCCGTCGATGGAGACCTCCCGGGCCTCGAAGCGACCCTCGACGGCCAGCGCTGGCTCCGAGGACCCGACCGCGAGGCTCAGCTCCACGGACGAAGCCTGGAGGAGCGCCGCCTCCCCCACCTCGAGGGCCCCCTCGAGCCGCAGATTGCCCAAGGTGGAGTTTCCGGACGCCCGCAGCCTCCCGATGAGCTGGGTGGCCTCCGGACACACGCCCTCGATCCAGGCGTCGACCAGGTCCAGACCTTCTACGCCGTACTGACCGGAAGCCACGAGGAGCCGGCCGGGGGCATCGAGCCCCTCTTCCAGCGTCCGAAAGGGTCGGCTTCGGGACCCGTCGCCCCCCGGGGTCGCGGCCGCATCCACGTGCACGGTGGGCGGATCCATGGACGAGGGCTCGGGAAAAGGCCCCACCGGGCAGGGGGTCCCGACCCGGAGACACGCCCCCGTGCTCACGTCGAAACGCTGGCCGACCGGACACGGACCTGGAGCCGGGCGGCCCTCGGCGCAGCTTGGGCACACCCTCGGCGGACGCACCGGGAGCGGCTCCCGAGGGGGCGCCACCGGGGGCGCGGAGGCGCAAGCCGTCTGGCAAAAGACGCGGCTCACCTCGATGCAGCCCCCGCCCTCGAGGCAACGGTTGAGCTCCAGCGGAGCCAATCGGACGTCATCGAACACGCCGCTTTCGAACGCCTCTACGGCTTGCCAGCCGCTCGGGCCGCCGCGGGCGCGATGAATTCCGAGGGGGAGGCTGCGGGGGGATAGGTTGCCGCAGTTCTCGGACCCCATCCCCGGATCTCGCAGGGGGCCGGGGGCGACCTGAAGCGCATCTAGACGGGGCGCAAACCCGAGGAGCCAAGCCTCCCCGCCTCGGGGCAAGCTCACCTCGGCGCCTTGGAGCTCGGACCCCGCGAGCCAGCTCCGGGTCACGGTTTCGGAGCCCTCGGGGCGCACCGCGAGGAGGGCAGCTCGGGCGGCGGTCGGCCAGTCGAGCGGCCCACCCCCTTCGTCCACCCCACAGCTGCCGAGCAGACCCGCACACACGGCGGCCGCCGGGGGGAGCCGTCTCATCGCGAGACCTTGGGCTCCAGGACCGGCAGGGTCGCCCGGCCTCGGCGCACCTCCCGAAGCTCCAGGTTCCCGAGCTGCCCGCAAGCCGCCATGACCGAGCGCCCCTTCGTCTTTCGCTCCCGCACCGCCAAGCCCTGCCCCCGAAGCTGAGCCACGAAGCTGTCCACCTCTTGGCGAGTGGGGGCGCGGGTCAGCGGCTTGGTGCCGGGGTTGTAAGGGATGACGTTGACCAGGGTGCGACCGAGAGGGGCCACGAATCGAGCCACCGCTTCCGCGTCGGAGGCGGCGTCGTTCCACCCGGGGAGCAGGCAATAGTTGAGGGCAAGGACGAAGCCTTCGCGGGTGGGATAGTCCTTTAGTGCCCGCTGCATTTCGGCCAGCGGATGGCGTCGATTGATGGGCATCAGGCGATCTCGCTGGGCGTCGGTGGCCGCGTTGAGACTGAAGGACAGGCCCATCCTTCGAAAGCCGAGGCGTCCGAGGGTTCGGAGACCCTCGGGAACCCCGGAGGTGCACACGGTGATCTTTTGCTGGCCGAAGGCGAGACCTCGAGAGTCGGTGAGCACCCGGAGCGCCGTCACGAGGTGTTCCGCATTATCCAGGGGCTCTCCCATCCCCATGAAGACGAGATTGTCCACTCTCCAGCCGAGGACCGAGCGCGCCACCACCACCTGACCCACGATCTCCTCTGGGGTCAGATTACGGAGCAGCCCGAGCCGACCGGTCTCACAGAACCGACAGCCCAGCCTGCATCCCACCTGACTCGAGAGACACAGGGTGCTGCGCCCTTTGGACATGGGGATCCGTACGCTCTCGATCTCGAGTCCGTCGTGGGTGCGAAGGGCCACCTTGGCGGTCTCCCGAACATCGACAGGGTGAAGGCTCGGCTCGTCTACGCGGCGCGCAGGCGCGGCGAGATCGACATGAAATGCGCTCCGCCACCGCTCGATCGCCGCCGACGACACCCCCAGCTCCTCGGGAGCGAAGCGCCCCTCGAAAGCAGCCCGATAGACCTGCCGCCAAACTCCGTGCCCGGGACCTACGCGCTCCCGGGCGTGATGCGCGAAGGCTTCGCTGGTCAGGCCGAGGATAGGGAGAGAGCCTCGCGCGGCGGAGACGTTGGCCACCGCCTTCGTGTGACCGAAGCGTGGCGAAGTGACAAGGGACCGCATGGGGATGCGGCCTTCCCGAGGACCTGGCACCGTTTGTGGGTGCGCGCTCCGCGAGCTCTCGCCCTCCTCCCTCTCCTCGCGCTCGTCGCCACGGGGTGCCCGGCCCAAAGCTCGGGTCCGCCCCCGAACGAGACTGCCCTCCATCCCGGAGCTCGGGTCACGCCGGTCCGCCTCGCGGACAGCGACGCCCTTACGGGGACCTCAGGCTTGGACCTGCGAGGCCCGGGGGAAGTGTGGATGGCGCCGGAGCGAACCGGCCACTTGGTCGCGCTGACGCTGAAAGGGGCATCCCTCACCCAGGTGCGCGACCGGCGGATCGACGGCATCCCGGAGGGCGCCGATGTCGAAGCCCTCGCCTTCGTGCCCGGGACGGAGGGGCGGGTGCTCCTCGGCACCGAGGCGAAAGGCGCCCGCGCCCAGGACCCCATCTTGGTGGCCACCCTGGAGGAGGAGAGGGTGCACGTCACCGGCGCTCTGGTCTTCGATTACGCGCCCTTCGGTGTCGTGGCGGAGGACAATCAAGGCATCGAAGGCCTCTGCGCCGGCGAAGGCTTCGCGGTTGCGGCGAGTGAGGCCATCGTGGAGACCTCCGGGCGACGCTTCGCCTGCGTGGGGCGCTTCGACCTCCCGGACGGAGCCATGAACCCCTACCGGGTGCGCCTGGCCTCTCGCCGCGGCAAGCTCTCCGCGCTCACCTGCCGCGCCCGCGATGAAGGCATCGAGGTCTTCGCCATCGAACGCCATTTCGGGACCATGCGACTGGTGCGGTTTCTTCTCGGTCCCGAGCCTGATGTCTCGGCAGAGCTGGTCAAGGACCTCGCTCCCGCCCTCGGGCCGGAGCCTCCCAACGTGGAGGGTCTGGCCTGGCTCGACGACGCGCGCTTGCTCCTCGTCACCGACAATCACTACCGGGTGAAGACGGGCCCCACCCGGGCGTTCATCGTGGAGCTCTAGGCGCGAGCTCAGCGGCGAGCTGCGCGCTTTTTGGACCGCGAAGCCTGGGTGGTGCGGCGCGCCGGAGTGGCCTTCCGCTTGCTCGTACCCTTCTTTCGCGTCGAGCTCTTGCGGGCCGCCGCCTTCTTCTTCCCGGACGCCTTCTTCTTGGTCGCGCCGCGCTTGGCCGAGGCCCTTCCTCGAGGCGCGGGGGCGTCGTCTCGACGACGCACCGGAGGCACGCTGCGGTTCTTTCGGTCCCACCCGGAGGTGGACCGCCAAAAGGCGACCGCCATCTTGAAGCGGTCCGGCGCCTGCGTCTTTTGGAGCAGGTTCTGGACGTGAAACTTCACGGCCCGCTCGGTCATGCCGAGGCGCTCCGCCATCTCACCGTCCGTCAGACCTTCGTAGACCAGGAGGTCGTGGACAAGTTGCTCTTTGGGGGTCAGTTGCATCGTCATCGGGTCAGACCTCTCAGCCACACGATGAGGGATATCGTGCGGGTTCGAAGCCGGTCGAGGGCACGGGAGGGTTCCGTGCCAAGACGTGCCGGTCCGCGTGCTATGTGCGTCCCTAATGTCGAAATTCGACATCGAAGAGGTTCAGCTTGCGCTCGAAGGTCATCAACGCCGCGCTGTCCGAACGGAGAGGGAGACGCGGACCGCCGCGGTGGCCGCCGTCCTGCGCGATGAGCCCTCCGGCCGAGCCCCCGAACTTCTCTTCATCCGTCGCGCCGAACATCCTGGCGACCCATGGTCTGGCCACATGGCCTTTCCCGGGGGGCGCGTGGACCCTGGGGACGCCTCCCCCTTCGCGGCCGCGCTTCGAGAGACTCGAGAAGAGATCAGCCTCGACCTCGTGTCCGAAGCCCGGCACCTCGGAGATCTCTCGCCCGTGCCCGCGGTCGCCAAGGGCAAGCCGGTCTCGATGGTGATTCACCCCTTCGTCTTCGCGGTGCAGGGCGGGGGGCCGCCCTTGACCCCGGACCCCAGCGAGGTGGCGGAGGCGTTGTGGATTCCCCTCGAACTCTTCTTCGACCCGTCGGCCCGAGAGACGCTCGACTACGAGTACGAGGGGGCGCGACTCCAGCTGCCCTGCTACCGCTGGCAGGGGCGGACCGTGTGGGGACTCACCTTGAAGATGATCGACGAGCTCACCGCCGCGCTGCGAGCGCTCCGGAGCGACGTCATCGATTCCTCGACCTAAAGAACGAGGGCTGAAACGGTGGTGGCGTGTCCGGACAGACCATCGTCATCACCGGGGCCAACCGGGGCATCGGGCTCCAGCTCGCCCGAAAGTACGCCGCCCGCCTCGACCGGGTCTATGCGGTCGTGCGCGAGTCCCACCCGGAGCTCGAAGAGGTGGACGGTGTGGACGTCATCGAGGGCGTCGACGTCACCGACGAGGACGCCCTCTCCCGTTTGCCGGACCGGCTGTCCTCCGTCGACATCGACGTCCTCATCAACAACGCCGGGATCCTCCACTTCGACGGCCTCGGCAATCTCGATTTCGAAAGCATGCGGCGCCAGTTCGAGGTCAACAGCCTCGGCCCCTTGCGGGTCACGCAGGCCCTCCTCCCCCGCATGGTCAAGCCGGGCGGGAAGATCGCGATCGTGACCTCGCGGATGGGGTCCATCGCGGACGCCGAGAGCTCCGGAATGTACGGCTACCGGATGTCTAAAGCGGCGGTGAACATGGCGGGCAAAACGCTGGCGAACGACCTCTCCGGGGACGGCCTCGCGGTGGTCCTCCTTCACCCCGGTTACGTGGCTACGGATATGACGAACCACCAGGGCACGGTTCATCCCGCCGACTCCGCCCGCGGTCTCATCGCGAGGATCGACGCCTTGGACATGGCCTCCACGGGACGGTTCTTCCACATGTCCGGCGAAGAACTCCCCTGGTAGGGTCCCGCCCCGGCGATGTCGCTCATCTCGGCGGAGGATCTCCACCTCCACTTCGGAAAGAAGAAGATCTTCGAGGGAGACAGCGTCGCCGTCGAGGTCGGAGATCGGCTGGGCGTGGTGGGGCCCAACGGGGCCGGGAAGAGCACGCTTCTCAAGATTCTCGCCGGCTTCACTCAGCCGGACGGGGGCCGCATCAACCGCGCCAAGGGCATTCGGGTCGGCTACCTCTCCCAAGAGCACGGAGCTGCGGGGGACGAGAGCTTGCTCGACTCGGTGTTGGTGACGGCCCCCGGAAAGGACGACGTCGAGGCCGAGCTCGCGGAGGTCGAAGCGTCCCTCGCCCAAGCCGAGGACGCCGATCGGCAGATGGAGCTCTCGGAGCGCCTGGCCGTCCTCCATCAAGACCTGGCCGAGCTCGACCGACGTTTTGGGCCCCACCGGGCGAAGGCCATTCTCTCCGGCCTCGGCTTCTCGGAGGCGGACTTCGACCGGCCCGTCCAGGCTTTCTCGGGAGGCTGGCGAATGCGGGCCGCTCTCGCAGGGCTGCTCTATCAGCAGCCCGACGTGCTCCTCCTCGACGAGCCCACTAATCACCTCGATCTGCCGTCCGTGCATTGGCTCTCGGGGTATCTCGAGAGCGTCCGCCACGCCGTCGTAATCACCTGCCACGACCGAGAGTTCCTCAACCGGCACGTGCGCCGCGTCGCGAGCCTCGAGCTCGAGGGGCTCAAGACCTTCCGGGGAAACTACGACGACTACGTCGTCCAGCGCGCCACCGAGATCGCCCATCTGGAAGCCCGTATGGAGAAGGAGGCCGAGCGTCAGAAACAGCTGGAGGCCTTCGTCGAGCGGTTTCGCGCCAAGGCCAGCAAGGCTCGCCAGGCGCAGAGCAAAGCCAAGATGATCGAGCGGATGGAGGCGGAGCGGGTGGAGCTCCCGGAGCTCCGTCGCGCCATGCACGTTCGCTTCGAACCGGTCCCCAAGAGCGCCGACACGGTCCTGCGACTCGAGAGGCTCACCTTCGGCTACGTCCCCGGCCAGACCGTCCTAGGTGGAGTGGACGGAGAGGTTCGGCGCGGGGACCGGGTGGCCGTCGTGGGAGTGAACGGAGCCGGCAAGACGACCCTCCTCCGGCTCGTGGCGGGCGAGCTCGAAGCGGAAGAAGGCGGCGTCGAGCGGGGCCGTCACGTGGCCCTCAGCTACTTCGCGCAGCACCACAGCGAGGCGCTCGCCCTGGGGCGCACCATCCTCGAAGAGGTCCGCGCCGCCAATCCCGAAGCCTCCGAGACCAAGGTGCGAGCCCTCTGCGGAGCGGTTCTCTTCACCGGGGACGATGTGGACAAGAAGGTGGAGGTCCTCTCCGGAGGAGAAAAGGCGCGGGTGGCTCTGGCCCGCATGCTCGCCACGCCGGCCAATCTCCTGCTTTTGGACGAGCCCACGAATCACCTCGACACCGAGTCCGCCGACGTCCTCACCGAGTCACTGGAAGGGTTCGACGGCACCATCCTCTTCGTCTCCCACAATCTGGACTTCGCTCGGCGGCTCAGCACCAAGGTGTGGGACGTCTCCGGAGGCAAGATCGAAGCCTATCCTGGAGACCTCGGGGCGTACCTCGAGCATCTCGAGACCCGTCAAGCTGAGCTACGAAACACCTTTGCCCAGCAGGGCATGGGGGGAAGCCCTCACCAGGTCGCCGAGGCGAAGCCGGTTTCGGTGACGCCCGGACGGGCACCGGGGGCTTCGAGCAAGGCGGAGAGAATCGCCGCTTCCGCTCCGTCTCGGCCTTCTTCCGAGCCTCCCGCGCG
>JBCBRU010000010.1:0-38691 GCA_039819565.1 Myxococcota bacterium
CCTCTCGGTCGAGCTTGTACTGCTTGCCTAGCTCTCGACCGAGAGGCCATGTCGATCGGGCGCGGCGCCGAGAACGATATCGTGCTCGACATGGACAACGTGTCCCGTCGTCACGCGCGTGTCCTTACCCAGCCCGAGGGCTTCTTCGTCGAGGACCTCGATTCGACCAATGGCACCTACGTGAATGACCTGGAAGTGCGAACAGAACGACTGAGGAACGGCGACCTCATCAAGATCGGAGGAGCGATTCTCAAGTTCTTGCAGGGTGGGAACATCGAAGCGCTCTTCCACGAAGAGATTTATCGGATGACGATCGTGGACGGCCTCACGCAGGTCCACAACAAGCGGTATTTTACCGAGTTCCTCGATCGCGAGATGGCCCGCTGCACGCGCTACGAGCGCCCTTTGTCCCTTGTGCTGTTCGACATCGACTACTTCAAGCGCATCAACGACAGCCACGGTCACCTCGCGGGTGACTACGTCCTAAAGCGACTCGCCGAACTCGTCTCCAAGCACATCCGGAAGGAAGAGGCTTTCGCGCGATATGGCGGGGAGGAGTTCGCCATCATCATGCCCGAGACGAACGGGGAGAGGGCTCGCATCTTCGCCGAGAAGATTCGCCAGATGGTGGAGTCGGCCGAGTTTGAGTACGAGGGTCAGCCAATACCCGTAACCGTCTCCCTCGGGATTTCAGAAATGGGTCCTTCAAAGAGCACGCCGGAATTCGTCGCGTCGGCCGACGAGAATCTCTACGCGGCGAAGCATGAAGGGCGAAACCGCGTCGTGGGCGGTCAAGGTTGAGGCGTTGGACGCTGGTTTCGACCGTCAGCTCCCCCAACTAGGGGATCCAAGGACCGTCGAGGGCGCGAGGCGCGTTTCCCTCGGGGCAGCAGTGGGGACTCAATTCTCGTTCACGATCCCTAAATGACCAATGATTTCATTGATTTGACGGAGATCAACGCCAAAAGGCGCGGGAAAATATCGACTCTCGGATCCGCAGTCAACCCGTGCACGAGCAGTTTGCTTGCTCTCACGCCTACCTCATGCTACGGTCGCGTCTGCTTCACAGGGAAGCCGATGTGGTTAGGCATCCTCCCATCATCAGCGAATTTGGGACCCTAACCACCCAGCCGGTTCACTCATGAGCCCAGTGCGGAGCTCACAGTACGGGGGCGCAACCCACCCTTGCGGGTGGGGGAGCGAACCTTCGCTCAATCGCTGAAGCGAACCCCAGGAGGCTTGAATGGAAGGTTTGCCTTTCCAGGTCGGAGACAAGGCCGTTTATCCCGCTCACGGTGTCGTGGAAGTCACGGACATCGAGCAGAAAGAAGTCGGCGGGGAGACGCAGAAGTTCTACATCCTGCGAATGCTCGACAACGGCATGAAGGTCATGATCCCCACGGCGGCGAATGCACTTCGTGAGATCATGAGCCCGACCGCGGTCGAAGAGGTCTTCGACGTGCTCCGCGAGAACAAGATCTCCGTTGAGAGCACGACCTGGAATCGTCGTTATCGGGAGTACAAAGACAAGATTGACTCCGGGGATCCCAAACAGATCGCCGAAGTGCTGCGGGACTTGTATCTCCTTAAGAACGATAAAGATTTGAGCTTCGGCGAGCGCAAGATGCTCGACACCGCGAAGGCGCTGCTCGTCAAAGAGCTGTCCATCGCCAGAGACATGGGTGAGGAAGAGGTCGAGAACGAGTTCGTCGGCATCTTCCAGGTTTCCGCTTGAAGCCTCAGGGGCCGCGTCGCGGCGCGTGCCCCGCCCTCTAACACTTTCCCCCGAGCCCCGTACCAGGCATGAATCGACGTGGTCGCTCGTTTCGAGCGGACGCGAGGAGCGCATGCAGTTCGAGCTCGTCAGTGAATACACTCCCCAAGGCGACCAGCCTGGAGCTCTCGCTCAGTTGATTGAGGGCCTCGAGGAAGGGCGCAAACACCAGCTTTTGCTCGGGGCCACGGGCACCGGAAAGACTTTCACGGTCGCCAACGTGGTCGAGTCCCTAAGTCGACCGACGCTGGTGCTCGCCCACAACAAGACGCTCGCAGGTCAGCTCTACGCCGAGTTCAAGGAGCTGTTCCCGAACAACGCCGTCGAATACTTCGTAAGCTACTACGACTACTACCAGCCGGAAGCCTACGTTCCATCGACGGACACTTTCATCGAAAAGGATGCCCTCATCAACGACCAGATCGATCGGATGCGGCACTCCGCGACCCGCTCCCTGCTCGAGCGGGACGACGTGCTCGTGGTGGCTTCGGTCTCCTGTATCTACGGCATTGGAGCGGCCGAGGTGTACAGCGGCATGACGCTCGAGCTTCATCCTGGAGAGGAGGTCGATCGCGATACGGTGCTGCGTCGGCTGGTGGAGCTTCAATACGACCGCAACGACATGGACTTCGCGCGGGGGACCTTCCGGGTAAGGGGAGATGTGGTTGAGGTTTTCCCTGTCTATGAGGAGGAGAGGGCGCTTCGCCTCGAGTGGTTCGGGGATGAGCTCGAGGCGATCCGAGAGATCGACCCTCTTCGCGGCAAGGTCGTTCGCGAGCTTCAGAAGATCAAGATGTTCCCGGCCAGCCACTACGTGACTCCGCCGGATAGACGAGCCAAAGCCATTCGGTCCATTGAGGCCGAGCTCCGGGAGCGACTCGGCGAGCTCGAGAGTGAGGGCAAGCTCATCGAGCGGCAGCGTCTCGAGCAGCGCACCCTCTACGATCTCGAGATGCTGGAGACCGTAGGCATGGTCAAAGGTATCGAGAACTACTCACGGCATCTCTCCGGAAGAGGGCCGGGGGACCCACCTCCGACCCTCATCGACTACTTCCCGGAAGACTTCTTGCTGGTCGTGGACGAGAGCCACCAGATGATCCCGCAAGTGGGAGCGATGTACCGCGGGGACCGAGCTCGAAAAGAGACCCTCGTCGAGTTCGGCTTTCGACTTCCTTCGGCCAAAGACAATCGTCCGTTGAAGTTCGAGGAGTTCGAGGAGAAGGTGGCGCGGGCTATCTATGTTTCGGCCACCCCCGCCAACTACGAGATGGACAAGACGGAGGGCGAGATTGTCGAACAGATCATTCGCCCGACCGGACTCGTGGACCCAGTGATCGAGGTCCGTCCCGCCGCCCATCAGGTCGACGAGCTTCTGGGGGAGATTCGGACCCGAGTTGAGAAAAAGGAGCGGGTGCTCGTCACCACGCTGACGAAGCGGATGGCTGAGGACCTGACTGAATACTATCTCGATCTCGGCATCAAGGTTCGCTACTTGCACTCTGACATCGATACGCTCGAGCGCGCGGACATTATTCGAGATCTGCGCTTGGGGGCGTTTGATGTCCTCGTGGGCATCAACCTCCTTCGAGAGGGGCTCGACATCCCCGAAGTCTCTCTGGTCGCCATCCTGGATGCCGACAAGGAGGGCTTTCTCCGAGCCGAGCGTTCGCTGATTCAAACCATCGGCCGGGCAGCAAGGAACGCTGAGGGCAGAGTGATCATGTTTGCCGATACGGTCACTGAGTCGATGCAGGCGGCCATTGATGAGACGGAGCGTCGGCGGGCGAAACAGACGGCGTACAACGAGGAGCACGGGATCACGCCCCGGACGGTGAAGAAGCGTATCAAGGACCTGCGAGAGGTCGCCGGATTCAAGACGGAGGTCGATCCGGTGCTCGACGACAAGCCTCACGTCGAGATCGATGGTGAGCGCTTCGAGAAGGAGGACTTCCCCAAGCTGCGCGAAAGTCTACGCGCGCAGATGAAGACGGCGGCGGCCGATCTCGACTTCGAGAAGGCGGCTGAGCTTCGCGATCAGATTCGCCTCCTTGAAGCCGTCGAGCTCGGCCTCGAGCCTCCCCGACCACCCAGCGTCAGCAAGTCGAAAGGCCGCGGCCGTAGTCGCGGACGGACACGCGGGACTCGCCCGTAAGATCACGGTGACCATGCCCGAGCCGAGCAAAGCCAAGCCACGTCGTCGGACCCGTCAGGAATGGCTCGCCCGATGCAAGGAGCTCCCGCAAGCACCTGGCGTCTACTTGATGAAGAGCGCCGACGGTGAGGTCGTTTACGTTGGCAAAGCCAAGCTGTTACGCGCCCGTGTCTCTCAATACTTCCAAGAGGAGACGAGCGACTATCGAGCCTTCGTAGGTTTGCTCTCAAAGATCATCACTGACATCGAAACCGTTGTCACCCGTTCCGAGAAGGAAGCCCTGCTCGTCGAGCGCGAGATGATTCGACGACACGAGCCACGCTTCAATGTCATCTGGCGAGATGATAAACAGTATCTCTGTCTCCGCGTCGACACGAAGCACAAGTGGCCCCGGGTCGAGGTGACTCGGCGAATGAAGAAGGATGGTGCCCGTTACTTCGGCCCCTATCACTCGGCGAGCGCCGCTCGACAAACGCTCCGGGTTATCAACCGCCACTTTCAGCTTCGAACCTGCCGGGACTCGGTGCTCAACAACCGCCAGCGACCCTGTCTTGAGCATCAAATCGGACGTTGTCCGGCGCCTTGCGTGCTTCCCGCGGACGAGGGCGAGTACCGGGAGAGCGTCGACGACGTCCTCCTTTTTCTGGATGGCCGCGCAGATACGCTCGTAGAGAGGCTCGAGCAGAGAATGTGGGCCGCAGCAGAGGAGCAGGCGTACGAGCGAGCGGCTCACTATCGTGACCAGCTCCGGGCCGTTTCCAAGACCATGGAGCGCCAGGGGGTCGCGCTCAGCACCCTCAAGGACATCGACGTCCTCGGCTTTTTCCGAGAGGCTTCCGACGTGTGCATCTCGGTGATCGAAGTCCGGGGCGGTCGAGTAGAGAATATTCACACCACTCTGTTCGAGGAGCAGGCGGGTGAGGATGCGGAGCTGCTTTCTACCTTCATTCTTCAGCGAGCCTCGGAGATGAGCTCCGGGAAGCCCGCGGCCGAGCTGCTCGTGGCCCGCGAGCTCGAAGACGCCGAAGTACTGGCCGAGATTCTGACCGAGGAGCGGGGCGGTCGCGTCGCTGTCCGACATCCGCAGCGGGGGGAGGGCCGTAAGCTCCTCGAGCTAGCGCTCGAAAACGCCGAACATGGATTTCACGAGCAGCGTCTCAAAACCGGCGCCTTGGAGCGAACGCTGGAAGGTCTCAAGAGCCGCCTAGGACTCACCAAATTGCCGGTACGCATCGAGTGCTACGACATCTCGAATCTGGGCGCCCATCTCATCGTGGGGGCGCAGGTGGTCTTCGAAAAGGCGGCCCCTGCGAAGAACCGCTACCGAAAGTACCGGGTCAAATCCACGACCGGGCAGGACGACTTCGCAAGCATGTACGAGGTCCTTTCGCGTCGCTTCAAGCGGGGCCTGGAGGAGCGCGACCTCCCGGACCTCGTCGTCATCGATGGCGGCAAAGGACAGCTCGAAGTGGCGCGGGCGGTGTTCCGAGATCTTGGGGTCGAGGGCGTCGACCTCGTGTCCTTGGCCAAGAGCCGGGTGGTGGGTCGTGACGACGCGGACGGCTCTCGTCGATCGCCCGAAAGGGTATTCAGACCTGGGGCTAAGGAGCCTATCATCCTCCCTCAGACCTCACCGGAGGTGTTGCTCCTGGCGCGTATCCGCGATGAAGCTCATCGTTTCGGCATCACCTACCACCGCGAGCTGCGAAGGAAGGCTCGACTGCGCTCCGGCCTGGAGGAAATCCCAGGGGTCGGTCCAACCCGTCGGAAGGCGCTCCTGCGCCATTTCGGGAGCTTGAAGAAGATTCGGGAGGCCAGCGAGGAAGAGCTCGCGGCAGCCCCTGGAGTGGGTAAGGCGGCCGCGAAGACCATTCGCGAGGCGCTTCGGGCCATGCGATCAGGTGAGGTCGAGGAGGTGGCCGAAGACGAAGTCCAAGAGTCCAAAGCAGGATTCGATCCAAGCGCAATGGACCGACAGCCTTCTGGTTGACTCCGCTTCCGCAAACCTCTAGTCCGGACCGGCGCCGCCGTCGCGGCAGAGGAACGATGCGTCTTTACCGCAGAATCATCCCAAAGATGTCCAAGGAGATCATCGCCAAGCTTCGAGGCGATGGCGACGTCGAGATCGACGATCAAAAACTTGAGGAGGCTGAGCTCGACGTGGCGGCCATCCTCGTCGAGTACTGCAACGCCGAAGACCGGCTGAACCAGGAGACGCGGGATGCCCTCACGCGGAAGGGTTTGTCGGCGGAGCGCTTTGCGCAGGTGAAGCGAGGACTGGCCGAGGCCAAGCACCACAAGACCGGAGAGGAGGGGGCCGAGTACGTCATCGGTCAGATGCTCGAAGCCCTCATGCACTCCCGGAACGTGGAAGAAGTCTTCGCTGAGGACCACGAGATGCGAAAGAAGATCACCGATTCGATGCGTAAGTATCTCGGCATCGATGAGGAGATCGACCGCGAGGCCCGTAGCCGCCTCAAGAATCTCCGAGAAGGCTCAGCCGACTGGGACATGGAGTACGAGCGCATTGTCGCTCAGCTCAAGCGAGCTCGCGGCATCGGCTGACGGGGTCCTCGCTCATCGTCCAGACCTCGGCGACCGTGGGCTCGCCGAAGGCTGCCACCCACGATCGAGCGTCGGTCGCCTCGAGAACGACGAAGCGTGCTCTCCCTGCGACCTCCAGATGACCGATGTCGTCTCGGCGTAGGGCGCGCGCGGCCCCTAGAGTCACCGCCCGCAAGGCTTCCTCCGCGGAAAGGCCGAGCTGAGTGACGGCTAGGGTGGCGGCGAGGGCGAGGTTGTGTGTTGGCGAGGAGCCTGGGTTGGCGTCGGTGGCGACGAACACCTCGACGCCGGCCTCGATCAGGCGGCGACCGAGGCCCGGGGCGGCGTCACCGAGATGCAGCATCGCGCCCGGTAGGAGGCCTGCTGCCACTTGGGCCTTGGCGAGTGCGGTGGGCCCTCCCAGACTGATACGCTCCAGGTGATCGGCGGAGTGAGCGCCCACTTCGGCCGCGAGCTCGGCCCCTCTCCCCGGCGTAATCTGGTCCACGTGAAGTCGAACTCCCAAGCCGTGAGCCTGCGCCTCACGGGCCACCGTGCGCGCTTCCTCCGCTGTGTAGGCCCCCTCCTCGACGAATACATCCACGCAGCGCGCCAGGTTCCGCTGGGCCACCTCGGGGATCAGCTCCTCAGTGATGGCGCGTAGCCACCTCTCACGGGGTTGGTCGGTGGGAACGGCGTGAGCTGCAAGAAGCGTTGCTTCGAGGTCCCAGCCCTCAGCCGCAAGCTTGGCTACCACTTCGAGCATGCGGAGCTCCGTGGCCACGTCGAGTCCGTAGCCGGACTTGATCTCGGTCGTGAGGACACCGGCCGCGTAGCGTCGCAGAAGATGGCGACGCGTCCGATCTTCCAGCTCCAAGGACGACGTGGCTCGGGTCGCGCGCACGGTAGTGTGGATTCCTCCTCCCGCCGCCGCGATTTCCGCATAAGTCATACCTCGCGCTCGGCGTGCGAAGTCCTCCGTGCGGTCCCCGCCGAACACGATGTGAGTGTGCGCGTCGATGAGGGCGGGGAGGACCGCTCGGCCGCCGAGGTCGTGGCGGGGAGCGTTGGTCGCGCCGGCGGCTCGCTCGGCTTCCTCGTCCCAGGCTTGGATGAAGCCGCCTTCAACGAAGAGAGATCCCGGTCGTCGAGTCAGGCCGGGGCCGTCCGGGTCAGGTCGGGCCCATTCGCTCGCCCCCGTAAGGAGACAAGGGCCTTCCAGGACGTGATGCTCCACGCCCAGAGGATAGCTGGAGTCCGGGCTCAGGGGGTCTTGGACTTGACCGCTTTTGCCTCCTGCCGAGCGGCCTCTTTGAGCCTCGCCACGCCGGCCCGAAGACGTCGCCGGACGAGCGCCCGACCTAGGACCGACATGGTATCGAAGAGGGGTGGGGTCGCCTTTCGACCCGTGATTGCGACGCGTACCGGCATGAAGAGGTCACGCGGCTTCCACTCAATCTTCTCCCCGTAGCCGCGGCTCATGGCCTCGAGCGCGTCGGCAGAGAAATCGACTTGTTTGTCGACGGCCTCAACGTAGCCCTCCAGAGCCTGGGCCGTCTCCTTGTACCCCCGCTTCTTGGGCAACAGCTCCGCGGCCGGGGTTTCGAGATCACCACTGAAGAAGTACGACGTGGCCGGCACGAAGTCCTCGCCCTTGTCGATGCGCTCCCGAATGAGGGGAATGATCTCGCGCAACCGAGATTCGGCGAGGAGCTCGGTTTGGAGGAGCTGAAGCAGCTCTTCCTCGGAGAGTCGCTCCCGAAAGTACTTCCCGTTGAGCCATGTGAACTTCTCTAGGTCGAAGACGGGACCACCGAGGTGAACACGATCGAAGTCGAGGGCAGCAACGAACTCGTCGAAGTCGAAGACCTCGCGCTCGTCCGGCATCGTCATCCCGAGAAGGGCGAGATAGTTGACGACGGCTTCCGGAACGAAGCCGCGCTGCCGGTAGTCCATGATCGAAACCGGGTTCTTTCGCTTCGATATCTTGGACTTGTCGGCATTGCGAAGCAGAGGCATGTGGACGAACTCTGGAGCTTCCCAGCCAAAAGCCTCATACAGCAGGACATGCTTGGGGGTGGAGCTGATCCACTCCTCAGCCCGAATGACATGGCTGATGCCCATGAGATGGTCGTCGACGACGTTCGCGAGGTGGTAGGTCGGGAAGCCGTCGGACTTGAAGAGGATCTGGTCGTCGATCTCTTCGTTGGCGAACCGAACTTCGCCGCGCAGACGATCCTTCACGACCGTCTCTCCGTCGAGCGGCGTGGCCAGGCGGATGACGAATGAACGACCCTCATGGAGGAAACCCTGGATCTGGGCCTCAGAGAGGTTTCGGTGTCGACGGTCGTACCCTTGACGTTCCTTGTTCGCGATTTGGCGTGCTCGAAGCTCGTCGAGCTCCTCCTTAGTGGCGAAGCACCGGTAGGCCTTTCCGGCATCGACGAGCTTCCAGATGTGCTCCTCGTAGATCGCCTTTCGCTCGCTCTGACGATAAGGGCCGTGGGGCCCTCCGACGTCCGGGCCTTCGTCCCACTTGAGACCCAGCCACTCCAGACCCTCGATGATTTGTTGCTCCCACTCAGGGCGGCTTCGGTCCTGGTCGGTGTCCTCAACCCGCAGGACGAACTGCCCCCCGTGCTTGCGCGCGAAAGCCAGGTTGAAGAGAGCGATATATGCGGTGCCGACGTGAGGCTCCCCGGTGGGGCTCGGTCCGATACGCACTCGAACAGGGCGGTCAGTCATAAGGCGCCTCCACTTGTGGGAAGGAGGCCGTTTCGTCCGACCTCATTGCTCCGAAGCCGGAACGGCCCGACGAATCTTGGAGTCCTGGAGCTCACGGCGAGTCTTGTCGTCCAGCTGGAGGCTCTTCTCCAAGGCTCCCTTGTCGGGAAGGGGCACGATGCCCGGGGGCTTGTGATCGTAGGCCGCGCCTATCACGTTGGGGTCGCCCTTTACGAAGATCTCTACATCCGCCTCGGACTTCCATTTCTCGAGGGACTCTCGAATGGCGGCATTGCGGTTCCTGGCGAGGAGCGAGCGTTCGATCTGGGTGTTGACCTCTTCGAAGGACTTCTTTGCCGCCTTGCGGTGACCTGTCTTCTTAATCACGTGAAAGCCAAACTGCGTCTTCACCACGGGAGAGATCTGACCCTGATCCAGCTTCCATACGGCCTCCTCGAAGGCCTTGACCATGCGGCCTCTTGGAAAGAACCCCAGGTCCCCGCCGCGGTCCTTCGTTGGATCTTCTCCATACTTGGCGGCCAAGGCGGGGAAGTCTGCGCCCTTCTTTCGGGCTTCGGCCCGAACCTTTTTGGCGAGCTCTCGCTTTTCGGTGACCAGCTCCGGTGTAGCGTTGGCGGCGACTCGGATGAGCACATGGCTTGCGCGAACCATCTCGGGCTCCGTGTAGCGCGCCTCGTTCTTTTCGAAGAACTCCCGGGCCTCCTCGCCCGAGACGGTCACGGCCTCGCCGATACGGCGGAACACGGCCTCCCGCAGATGGTTTTGGTCGAAGCTCCTCCGTACGTCCTTCACGGTCGTTCCGGCGCGTTCAAGGAACGCCTGAAAAGCCTCCTCGGAACCATACCGCTTCTTGTGCTCCTGCCACCGAGTCTCGAGGAGGTCGGGAGCCACCCCCACCCCCATCTTTTCGGCCTGCTGGGCGATGATTTGCTGGTCGACGAGACGTCGCACGATGTTGTCCTTGAGACGCTCCCGTAGCGCCGGTTTCACCTCGTGGCGGGCACGACGGTAGCGTTCAAGGGTCTGGCGGAACTCTCGGTTGAAGGCGTCTCGGGGTATCTCCAGCCCGTTGACCTTGGCCACTGGCCCGTCGCCCGGCGGCACCATGATTTCGGGGGCTTCGGCTTCGGCGGGGCCGGGTACGGCTGCGGCCTTCTCGGTCACCGCGGGCGAGCTGTCCGTCTTCTGCGAACACGCGGCAGCCGCCAGGGCCAGCGTCGCGACGCACGAAAGAAAGCGGGGGCGCAACATCGCCGCGACGGGTAGCAATTCGACCACCGACGGTCAACGCGACCCCCTTCCGGCGCCCTATGGTTGGGGAGGGGACGCTCCGCGAAGGTCGCGGGATGCCCGTCCGTCCTCAGGTGGCCCGGCGGCCGCTCGTGTCTGGGGGCCTCGCTTTCGCAGCGGGTCTCGCCGTCGGGGGGCCCGAAGGAGCGGGATTGGGGCACAGCCTTCTCGTTCTCTTCGCGGCTACGTTGACGGTGTGGAGGGGGACTCGGGGCTCGCCCACCGCGGTATTGCTTCTGCCAGCGGTCTTTCTCTTCATGGGCGCCTGGGTCAGCACCCATGCGGAGCGACCGCGGGAGACTCTCTCCGAGGTCTGGGAGGGCGAGGTACCCGCCCATCGGCTCGTGTTGGAAGGGTGGGTGGAGCCGGGCCTCGAGGTTCGGCCTGGGGGCGTCCGTCAGCGAATCCAGCTCACCGGAGCCGCCCGGGGACCGGTTCCTGGTCGTCTTCACCGCGTATCCGGCCCGGTGGAGTTGACGGTGGCCGGAGCTCATTCGCGCTGTGGCCGCATCGGTGACCGCATACGTGTCCATGCCCGGGTACGAGCGCCAGCCTCGGCTCGCTTCCCCGGAGGCTTCTCCGGGGCTGCTCTGGCCCGGCGTCGGGGCTACGCCCTCACCGCGTGGGCGGCCCATCCGAGCGCCTGTGCAGTGGCGCAGGTAGGCGGGTGGCGTTGGTCTCGAGGCGTGGCCGAGCTCCGATCCCTCTTTCGGGAGGGGACGTCGCGGTTGGCCCCCGAGCAGACGCGGGGTGTGATTCTTGCCCTCGCACTCGGGGACCGAAGCCAGCTGAAGCGGGAGGATCAGGCGGCCTTTAGAGCGGCCGGACTTTCCCATCTCCTCGCCGTCAGCGGTTTTCATCTCGGCGTCGTGGCCTGGCTCTTTCTTTCGGGGGCCGGCGCCCTGTTTCGACGATGGCCGGCCATGTCCCGAAGTGTTGGTGCCCACCGAGCCTCGGCCGCGCTCACCCTGCCGGTGCTCGGGCTCTACGTGTTGCTCGTCGGAGCGCCGCCGTCCGCGGTTCGGGCCGGACTCATGTTTGGAGCCGTGCTCGTAGGGCGGGTCCTCCATCGCGGGTCCGACCCGTGGAGCACCCTCAGCGGAGCCTTGGTGGTCATGCTCGCCCTTAATCCCCCGAGCCTATGGGATCCCGGACTTCAGCTTTCCTTCGCAGCCGTGGCGTCACTCCTGTATCTCCCCCGTGCCTTCGAAACGGCGGTCGATCGCCTCGGCGCGAGGACCTGGTCCGTCCCGGTGCGTTGGGTGGGCTCGGCCCTCGTAGCTTCGACCGCGGCCACGGTGGGCACCGCCCCTCTCATCGCCATCCACTTTGGTCGACTGTCTGTGGTCGGGGTGCTCGTCAATGTTCCCGCGGGACTCATCGCGAGTCTGACCGTCCCGCTTGCCGTGGGGGGCGCCACCCTCGCGCCTTTTACGGAGACCTTGGCGGTAGGGCTTCTCGGCGCAGCGGGCTGGGGAGCCGAAGGTCTTCTTGCGCTCGCCCATGGAGCCTCTTCGGTCCCTTGGGGGCAGCGGACCGTGTTCGTCCCCACCCCGCTCGAAGTCTCGTTGTTCTTGGTGAGTCTGATCTTCCTCTCATCTTCTCGGACTCGAGGGCGAGGAGCCTGGGCGCTTCTGCTCCTCGGTAGCTTGGTCGCGTTCGGGGAGGGAGCGAGGATCACCCGTCGGGACACCCGCGTGACCTTCCTCCCCGTGGGGCAGGGCGATGCCGCCGTTATCGAGCTTCCCGGGGGAGACACCGTGGTCGTAGACCTCGGACCGCGGGGCCGCAGATCGGATGCGGGCGAGCGGATGCTGGCGCCCTTCCTTCGGGCTCGCCGCCGTCCTCGGGTCGACCTCCTCGTACTCACCCATCCGCATGCGGACCATATTGGCGGCTGGGAAGGGCTCACCGAGCGCTTCGAGGTGGGCGAGGTATGGTGGACCGGAGACGCAAGAGAAGGACCCGCGGATCTCGTGGAGGCCATTGCCGCGCACGGCGCCAAGCGTGTCCTGCCCGGGATGGAATGGGTCGCAGGGGAAGCTCGGGTGACGGTTTTGGGGCCCGAGCGAGCCACCGACTTTGGCGAGGTCAACGATGGTTCGGTGGTGCTTATGGTCGAACATGGGCTGCGTCGCATTCTCATGACCGGAGACGCTGAGGTGGCGGCGGAAGCGAAGTTGACATCGCGCCTCGGCCGTTCCGGACTCTCCGCCGATGTTCTAAAGGTCGGACACCACGGGAGCCGCACTTCGTCGTCCATGGACTTTCTGGCCGTTGTGCAGCCTCAGCACGCGGTCATCTCGTGCGGTGAGGGCAACAG
Organism: Myxococcota bacterium; assembly: GCA_039819565.1. GTDB lineage: Bacteria > Myxococcota > Kuafuiibacteriia > Kuafuiibacteriales > Kuafuiibacteriaceae > JAHQVK01. The sequence goes on from JBCBRU010000010.1 coordinate 12,829, forward strand.
CTTTGGGTTTCCACACCGGGAGGCCCTGCGCCGCCTCGAGGGGGCGGGGGCTCGAGTGTGGAGAACCGATGTCCAAGGGGCCATCACGGTGCGAACAGACGGCGAGGCTCTCAGCGTGGAAGCCTATGTTTCCGAAGAGCGCCCCAGATGAGTTCGGTCCTGATGTACGGTCAACGCGACTTTCGCGGACGAGGGGCGGACTCCATGCCCAGGTCCCGAAGGCGAGCGCGAAGCGTGTTGCGATGGATGCCCAGCATCTTAGCTGCGCTCTTCTTCTCCCCTCGTGAGAGCTCCATCGCGATCTGAATGAGGGGGCGCTCCAGCTGAGGCATGATCAGTCGATACATATCCTCGGGATAGTGTCCTTGAAGGCTCTCGGCGTAGAGCCTCAGTCGTTCGTAAACGAGCTCCTCCAAAGAGCAAGCCTCCGTTCCCGAACTCGTATCGTTGGCCACTTCGACGAGCGCATCCGCTCCCTGCCCCCGCGGCTTCGTAGAGGGGCCGTCGGCGGAGAATGGGTCGGGGCTGACATCGAGGGACAGGGTTCGGGCCATTCGTCGGAGATTGGCGGCACCCTTAGGTGTCGTCAACCCGGCCGAAGACAGCAAGGTGGAACAGAGGCCGTTGCCCAACCGCGCTTGGTTGGCACGTTTCGTGTTTGGAACGCGGGGAATGCCTAGCCCCACTCAAAAAGTCGGTGCCGAGCTCGAGCGCACCGCCGAGGCGATCCTCTCCCGCCGCGGCTACCGGATCCTCGCCCGCAACTGGCGAGGGGCGGGCGGCGAACTCGACCGCGTAGCTTGGGACGGCGACTGCCTCTGTTTCGTCGAGGTGCGGTTCCGAGAACGCGTCGAGAGCGGAAGTCCGGTGGAAACGGTTACTCTCGCCAAGCGGCGGATGCTCGCTCGGACGGCGCGAGCCTTCCTCGCGGCGTACTTTTCCGACGCGGCGCCAAACGCGCGCTTCGATGTCGTGGGTCTCGTACGGGAGGAGGACGGCTCCCTGCGGGCGGAGATCGTCACGGATGCATTCGACGAAGCGGGTCGTGTGCTTTGATACCCTCATTCCATGTCGGGACGCCTGTACCTCGTGGCCACTCCCATTGGGAATCTGGCGGACCTCGGGGGGCGAGCCCGTGAGGTGCTAGGGGCAGTCGACGTGGTCTATTGCGAGGACACCCGCGTGACCCGCAAGCTTCTGGAAGGGCACGGCTTGAAAGCTGACCTGCGCACCCATCATGCTCACAGCTCTCCGCGAAGCCTCGATGCGGCGCTCGGTCGGCTCGAGCAAGGAGAAACCGCGGCGTTGGTGAGCGACGCAGGCACCCCGCTCGTCTCCGACCCGGGACTAGAGCTGGTGAGGGCGGCCCTCGAGAGAGGCGTGGAGGTGGTGCCGATTCCGGGACCGAGCGCCGTCCTGACGGCGCTCGTGGGCTCAGGGCTTCCGACGCAGCCCTTCATTTTTCTGGGCTTTCTTCCACGCGGCCGCGGTGATGCGCGCGAGATCCTGGCCCCATGGCTGGCCATGCGAGCCACCCTGGTGATGTACGAGGCACCGCCGCGCCTCCTCGGAACCCTTACGCTCTTAGAAGAGGTGGCGGGCTCGGATCGACCGGCCTGTGTAGCTCGAGAGCTTACGAAGAGATTCGAGACGTTTGAGCGGGGTACGCTCGCTCAGCTGAGGGCCCGCTTCGAGACGCCACCCAAGGGGGAGATCGTCCTCGTCGTGGGCCCTTCGACCATGTCCTCCGAGCCGGCGGTGGCTTCCGAGCGGCTCCGCGAGCAGGCGGAACAGCTCATTGCCGGAGGAATGAAGCCGAGTGAGGCGGCGAAGGTGCTCGCGGGGGCGCATGGCGTGACCAAGCGCGCCGCCTACGCGATGGTGCTCGAAGTTGGGCGGGCGAGCGACGACGATCCGAACTCCGGAGCCTGATCCGATTATCGGACCCGGCTGGCCTCCGGGGGGTCAACGACGCCTCAGGAGCTCGTACCGGACTCTTCGTCGTCTGGGGCCGTCAGCCGAGCCAACTCTTCCCGGATGATCGTCTCCGCGAGGTCCGGCACGACCTCCCAGGCCACTTTCTCCAGGACCTCTCGGGCGAGAGCGCGGAGCTCTTCATGGGCCAGGCCGCTCGGTCCCGCGGCTCGAGCGATGCCCTCCGCGCCGGCTTGGGCCACCGCGGACACGGTTCGGGCCGCGGCCCGGTGAACGCGATCGGAAGGCGTTGCCGGAGGCAACGGAGGCGGGGAGCCTGAGGTGACGGGGCGCGGGCTGGTGAGAGCTGGGCCGTTGGCGGTGGTTGGGGAGCGGCGCGGTGGTTCGGAGCTTCGGCCGTCGTCCGCCAGGGCCCAAACATCCACGTCGACCTTCGAAGGAGCTGACGGAGGCGGGGGGGGCTCCAGCGACGGGCCCGCCCGCGCCACCGACTCGGTCGACGCCACGGCGCTGTCGGACTCGACGTCCTCGGCCTCGATCTCGATCGCTTCCACCTCGGTCGGAGGTCGGGAGGGCACCGACGGAGCTTGCGGGGGTGGGGGGAGGTCGACGGGTATCGGGGGCGGGGTCTCCGGCGTTGCTCGCACGTCCGCTAAAGCTCGCTTCCTCGCAAGTCTCCCTGCGTAGCTGAGCGGGGTGTCCTCTTGTAGGGGAAGCCGAAGGTGGGTGCGGACCACGTCGATCAACGTTTGGGTGTCGAACGGCTTCTTCACATGTCCATCTGCCCGAGAGGATTCCGCGCGGCTCTGGTCGACAGGGTCGAGAGCGCTGGTCATCAGCAAGACGGGCGTCGAGGAGGAGCTGGCGCTCGCCTTGATATCTCGACAAAGCCCGAATCCATCGTGGGTTCCTAGGGCCACGTCCACAAGCACGAGATCCGGGCGATGCTGCTCGAGAAGGCGCCAGGCGGAGTCGGGCTCTTCGGCCTCAAGCACCTTGAAGTCGGGCCCCCGCAACGTCCAGCTGATGGCTGTGCGGATCGTCTGGGCGTCGTCGACGACGAGAACGGTCTTCATGAGCTCCCCGGGGGCCGCGGCCCTCAGAACGCGAAGTCCCCGTAAACGCACGAGGATTCCTTCTGCGCGGTACCATGGCCGGTCACCCCAATCAAGTCGAGGGGAATTGGAGGAGAGCGCTTGTGTGGGTCCTCCCGCCGGAACAGGGTCGGGGAGTGCGGCGCCTGATGCGACGCGGATGGATCCTCGCGGCCCTATCAACGCTGGCTGGTTGCAGTCGAGCTTGCCTGCCTTCGGACCCGAAGTCGCAAGAGGCGGTGCTCATTCTGGGGACGACTCAGGAGCCCTCGACCCTCGATCCGGCATTTGCGGTGCGAAGCGGCGAGCAAGAGATCGTGCGACTGCTCTTTCAGGATCTCACCGGCTTCGACGACCGCGCTCAGGTTGTCCCTCGATTGGCTCGTACCTTACCCGAGGTGTCGACCAGCACCGGAGGCCGGCTTCACGTGACCTGGAGCCTGCGCGAGGCCCGCTGGAGCGACGGGACCCCGGTGACCACCGCCGATGTACTCCTCGGACACGAAGTGGAGGCCAATGAAGCACTCGAGGCGGTCAGTCATGACGTCGCTCGGCGGGTCGCAGCCATCCGTAGCGAGGGCCCGCGGAAGTTCACCGTGACCTGGCGGGAGCCTTTTCGAGGGGTCTCCGACCCCCGGGTCCACGCCGTGCTTCCGGCGCACGCCTATCCTGCTTCACGTCCGCGGGGGTTTCGCGGCGTGGGACGCGATGCCTCCGTAACCAACGGCCCCTTCCGAGTCGAACGCTGGACCCCTGGGCAGAGCCTGATCATGACTCGGAATCCGTTTTGGAAGGGACCGCGGCCGGGATTGGACAAGCTCGTGTTCCGGTTCTTTCCGAGCGACGACGCCTTCGAGACGGAGCTCGCCGCGGGGGGGATTCACGCGTTGGGGGCAGCCTCCGGCCTCGGTATTGCTTTGGCCCGTCGTCTCGGTGAGCGCTTCGAAGACACTCATGTGGTGGAAGCCAAGCCGAGCGGTCTGCTACTTCAGCTCGGGCTTCGACTCGACCATCCTCTGCTCGCTCGCGCCGAGGTACGCCGCGCTTTGCATGAGGCCGTTGACCGCCCGCGACTGGCGGAGCTCGTCTACGGTGGCTGGGCCAGTCCCGCGTATGGACTCTATGGCCCAGCCCATCCTGCCCACCGTTCAAGAGCGGAGGTGACGCCGTCCTCTCCGGGTTCGACGCTCCGAGACCTGTTCGGAAAGGAGCCTTTGCTTTTGACCTTCGCCGCTGGGAGCGAAGCCGCGGAGAGAGCTGCGGTGGTTCTAGAGGACACCCTGGAGTCGGCGGGCTTCACGATCGAGCTTCAGGCTCGCCCTTTTCCGGCGTTGTTCGAGGCCATCCAGCGCGGCACCCAGTCTCCGCTCAGCCTCTTCGCCTTTCGTACTCGCCCCGATTGGGCGGGAACCACGCTCCTAAAGACAGGAGGACGCCTAAACTCGTCCGGGTATAGCCACCCGGACGTAGACCGGTGGCTGACCGAGGCGGAGCGAACACCGAACGTGGAGAATTGGGTTGGCGTGCTCCATCGGATCGAGAATCAGGTCATGGAGGACCTACCGCTCGTGCCTCTTCTGTTTCGCCACGAGGTCAGCCTCCGTCCGCGCCAGCTCGAGGGGTGGCGCCCCACGGGCACCACCACGCCGGTGACCTGGAACGCCGAGGCTTGGCATTGGCGACGGTGACCGAACCGGTCGCTTTCGGTCCCTTCCTAATCACGCGGAGGCTCGCGCGGGGAGGCATGGCCGAGATCTATCGAGCTTGGACGCCGGAGCTCGAGTGCGTGGCCCTTAAGCTGATGCGGCCGGGCCTCGGGGAGGAAGAGCTTCGAACCCGTCTCTTCGCCCGGGAGGCACGGATCGCGCTCGAGCTGGAGCATCCGAACATCGTGTCTGTGCGACGGGTGGGTGAGGAGGAGGGCCGAGCTTTCCTCGCCATGGAGTACCTTCGAGGACGGGACCTCGCTCGTATCCTGACGGGGCCAGATGGGCGGCCGGTGGCGCTGCCCCCTGACCTCGCCCTCTTCGTGGGGCAAGAGGCGGCGCGCGGGCTCGGCTACGCCCACCGTCGGGCCGACGCACATGGACGAGCCCTAGGTATTGTGCACCGTGACGTCAGCCCCGGGAACGTCATGGTGAGCTTCGACGGCGGCGTGCAGATCCTCGACTTCGGAGTGGCGCGAATCGAAGAAGAGTCGTCGGAGTCCACCTCGACAGGCATCTTGCGAGGCAAGTTTGCTTACATGTCTCCAGAGCAGACGCGCGGTGACGACCTCGACGCCCGGAGCGACGTCTTTTCTCTCGGCACCCTCATCTACGAGCTCATGACGGGAGCGAACTGTTTTCGAGCCGACGAGCCGATTGAGACTCTGGAGCGCGTGCAGTCTCTCCGTCCGGCGCCTCCGAGTCGGGCCCGGGACCTGCCGCGATCCGTCGACGAAGTCTTGGCTCGATGCCTAGCCAAGGAGCCGGCCCGCCGATATCGCGACGGCATTGAGCTTGCGGAAGCGCTCCAGCCCCTGCTCGAGCAGCTGGGGACGGGAGGGGCGCCGGCGCTCGCGGCGCTGCTCGAGGCGCGGTTCGGGGCGGCTCGAGGCTTGGAAGAGGCCGAGCTCGAAGAAGAGCGCGCAGCTCTCGTGCAGCGAGGCGCAGGCGCTCCGGGGATACCCCTCGGTCGCGGGCTCGTTCCGGATCAGCCCGGCCTCCGACCCTCAAAGCGAGACGAAGTGGAGCGAGCCCGCGTGGAGGCGCTCGCGGCGAGCCGCCCGGACGCCTCGACCTCCGGGTCGGTGTTTGACGCCGAAGAGAAAACGGTGCGCCTCGCTACTAGGCGCCGCTCGGTCTTGCTCGCCCTGCAGGATGAGTTTCGCTCTGGGCGGCGACCTTTTCTGCTGGGAGGGGTGGTGGGTGGACTCGCCGCCCTCATCGGCGGCTTGGGGATCATCTCCACCTTTCGCGACCGCTCGGGCGACGGCTCCTCGGAGGCTTCTGCTCCCGCTGTCGATCCCAACCGAACCTCCTCGTCACGAAAACGGCGACGTAGGCGTAGGACCGCGGCCGCCGCGAAGCGGAGCCACGTACGCGGCAAGAAGGGTTTCCTGAGCGTCTTCTCAAAGCCTCAGGGCACCGTGATCATCAACGGACGACGGACCCGGGGGAGGACGCCGCGGCGCGACATCGCTCTCCGTCCCGGGCGACATCGGATCGTGGTGGTGGGGCCCGGCGGCCGACGCGCGGAGCGCGTCGTTCGAATCCGACCCGGGCGGTCGGTGACGGTACGGCTAGAGCTCCGCAAGCCTTGAGCGACGCCGCCGCCGCCTCAGGCCCAGCACCGCCACGCCCAGCAGGACCCCGAACGGCGCCGTCCGCCGATCCGACGGCCGTGCGCAGACGCAGCCGTCTCCGAGATCGGGCGGCGGGGCCCCCACGCAGGTCCCGGCCGCACACTGGAAGGCGGCGACCGGACACTGAGCGCGAGAGTTGTTCGCGACGCACACCGCGTCGGTCGTGACCGACGTCGCGTCGCAGGCCACGAGGCAACACTCGAGCGCATCGGGAAGCGGGTCGCAGGTCAGGGTCATGTCTTCTCCGCAGGTACCGTTGACGCAGACCAAAGCTCCGGGGCAGTCCGCGTCGCCGCTACAGGCGATGCCCGGATCGAGCGGATCGTTCGGGTCCGACTCGGAGGCATCGATTCGTCCGTTGCGATTGGCATCCTCCTGTCCGTCGAGGAGCCCATCGGCATCCGAATCGGCAACCGTCGGATCCGTGGTGGTGCCGACGTCGAGGTCGGCAACAAATTGACCTGCGGTCTCGTCGGTGCCCCCCACCGCGATGGTGCCGGAGGTGGAGGGCTCTAGGGGGCGCGCAATCCCCAGCTCGAGTCCGTCCGGGAGGCCGTCGTCGTCGCTGTCAGGATCGAGAGCATTGATGAGCCCGTCGCCATCCGAGTCCTCGAAGGGCGCCGGGTCGCAGGTGTTCCGACAAGCCTGTCCTTCCTGACCGTCTCGAAGCCCGTCGTCGTCGGTGTCCGCGTCGACTGGGGACAGCAGGTTAGCGAACTCCGGACCGTCTTCGATCTGATCCCGATCCGTATCTCGGCTCGCGGGGTCGGTCCCGGCCATCGCTTCTTCCTCGTCATCGAGTCCGTCCCCGTCCGCGTCCGCCACCGCGCGGACATCGACCACGGTGCGGTCGGCTGGGGCCGTCGCCTCACCGTCGCTGACCGTCAGATCAAAACGCAGGATGGTGTCGCTGGGTACGGAGGGCGCGATGAAGCTGGGCGTGGGCGAGGTGGGGTCGTCGAGGGTCACGACGGGGCCAGAGGCTTGCACCCAGGTGTACTGCAGCACGTCTTGCGGGTCGATATCGCTGGAAAGGGTGCCATCGAGCTGGGCACGTCGCCGCTCGATCACCTCTTGGTTCGGACCGGCGTTCGACATCGGCGTCGTGTTGACCACGGTGAGCGTAGAGGTGGTGACCGCGGTCCCATCCTCGAAGCCATCATTGGGTACGATGGTCGCTCTCCACACCTGGGCTTTGAAGATTCGATTCGGAGGCACCGAGGTGGCTTGATCGAGGTCGGATATGGGATTTCCACGATCCGTCCACCGGATGCGGGTGGCTCCCTCGGTGTCGAGGTCGGCATCGCTGAAGCGATAGCGAAGCGAGATGCCGTCGCCCGTGCGGGTGGGCAGGCTCGGGTCGTTGTCCCGCACGATCTCTGCGCCCACCGCGATCGGGGGCGTATTGCCGACGGTCACCGAGCTCGAGAAGACCCGAGTGGGATTGAGTTCGATGCCGTCCCCAGGCCGCACCCAGGCCCGCCAGCTTTCTCCTCGCGCCGTGGCCATGGCGGGGACCGTCGTCATGTTGTCGAAGGCGGGTTGGGTACCCCCGTTCTTGAGCCAAACGATCTCGGTGCCCATCTCCACGTCCCCGTTCACGTCGAAGTACGTATAGGTCAGGTTGAGGTCCTCCACAGAGCGCGGGCTCGAGGGTGAGATGGCGATGTTGGAGGCCACCGGCACCACGTTGAGGAACTCCACCGTGGTCTGGCCGGACGACGTCCCTTCGACCGAGGCGACCGAAACCGTGACCGTCTCGCGAGTTGTCGAGCGCAGGCTGACCTGCACAGTGCCGGCGAGTGCCGCGACCTGAACCCCGGGTCGGACGGGGTCGAGGTCCGGCTCCTCAATCGTAGGACCGATGGAGTCGAGCGTGACGTCGTAGAGGGTTCCATCGACGACGGGGAAGCCGCTCGCGCCCTGCGCTACCCCGAACCCGACGGTGGCGGTGGCGACGCCGTCGGCAAGGACCACCCGGCGGCCCGAGGCGGTCATGGTGCCGGCGGGATCTTCGTCGCGGACGACACGATAGTAGAGGCGAGACGGGCTCCCAAAACGAATAGTAGCCAGCAGGTAGTCCTGCCCTGGGCCCTTGGCCACGGCGGGCTCAAAGGCGTTGCCCGAGAACGTGGCGAGCGGAAATCCGTCTCGGTCACGGACGCTACCGAGGGCATCGAGCCGGGTGCCGTAGATCTGGGCGTTCGAGGAGGTGTTCCGACGATCTTGCCAAACCACGAGAGCGCCTCCGGCGTGACCGGCGATGCCTGGGCTCAGCTGATTGTTTCGGGCTCGGGCCACGACCGTGTCGCTAGCGGATCGGGGCATGAGCGTGGCCGGGTCGAGAGCGCTCCCGTAGATGTCTCGGTCCGGATTTCGGTTGTCCTGCCAGACCGCGAAGACGTCGAGACCCACCGGGGCCAGCCCCACGAGCCCCTGACTGGGGGTACTCGTCGACACCGCCGAGGTTGTGATGGTGACCGCTCCTGCGTCAGGGATACGGGTGGCCCGGAGTCGGGCGAGGGCGGTCTCGTAGCCTAGGACGTAGGTCGAGCCCACGGCCGTGGCCACGGGGTTGAGCCCGTTGTCGATACGAATCGGAGTCCCATCCAAGGTGCCGTCTGTGAACAGGCGCTGCGCCTGGATTTGAACGGGGCCTCCGGCCGTATTGGTCTGGTACCCCACGAGGAAGGTCGTGCCGCCAAAGGCTACCGTGGGAAACGCGTCCGTATCGAGGGGAGAGCTCGTGATCTGGATGCCGGCGGACGGAATCGCGGACATCGTCGAGGTCAGAAACCGGGCTGCGTAGATGTCCTGGATGCCATTTCGGGGATCCGTCCAGGCCAGAAAGTGCACCGGTGGGATGGCGGCCGGCGCGAAGACCAGCGCCGGTTGGCTCTGGTTTCCCGGTCGGGCGGCCGCCTCCAGGATGTTCACCCCCCCCGCATCCAGCTGCATGCCCGTCTCATCGATGCGGGCCGCATACAGATCGGAGCCCGCCCCATTCGGAGTGCCATCGTCGTTGCGGTCGTCTTCCCAAATGAGGAGGTACACCCCGCGCGTCGGGTCCGTGGGGTCAGGCTCGAAGGACAATGCGGGCATGCGCTGTCCGGCGGTAACAGGAGCGTCAATCTCGCGAAGCTCCCCCACCGTGGTGGCTCCGGCGAGGCGAGGGAGAGCGAGCGCGACCAGCGCGGCGACCGCTATCCAGCGGGTAGGTTGACCTTCGGGCATGGCTTTCTCTTCTGTCGCGCAGACGACCGACGAGCAAGTGCCGCCCTCCGCACGGTCTCGATACTGGCGGCAGCGCTCATCTGGCTCGATGTGGGCGAGCGCGTTTGCTATGCACTGCGGATGGCGATCGCGATCGCAACGTTCACCCTGCTTTCTGGCCTCGCGGGGGCTCCGGGGGATGCGCCCATGCGCCTCGTCACGGACCACGGGATCGAGCTTTCTGCGAACGAAGAGGTCTTCACGCTCTTCGCGGCCCTCAATGCCGCCGGCTACGCAGAGGAGCCGAAGCGGAAGGGGCCGCCGCTCAACGCTCCGGTGTTTCATCCTATCCGGGAGGATGTGAGAGAGGCGCTTCGAGCCGCCAAGAGCACCTCTTCGCTGACGGCGGTCCGGAAGGTGTTCGAGACCCATCCGGAGACGATCGCCACGTACATCGAGGCGGCCCTCTCCATGGCTCCTGACGCCCCTCGTCCCTCGTCGGCGGCGAGCGCCCTCGCCAAGAAGCTGGCGCCCCTGGGCGACTTTCGTTCCGAGGCGAGCTTGGCGACCGTGTTCGACCGCGTGGCTGGAGATCAACGCGCGCTCATGAAGGAGCTTGCGAGCGCCTTGGAAAAGGATCTCGAGGCGGTGCGCAAGGTACTCGGCGATCCGGGCTTTCGGGCGCCTCGAGCGGTGGTCGTAGTACCGAATCCCCTCGATGGCCACGGGCTCGTGCGGCGGCTGACGCTCGGCGGAGTCACGTACCTGGTGGTCGGCCCCGGACTCGACGAGGCTCGGACGGCGATCCTGCAAGCAGCGCTCGAGCCGTCGATGAGCGCGCTCGTGGCTACGTCCTACGGGCGGGCGGGAAAGCTGTCGCGAAGCTGGTCCACGCTCAAGACTTCGAAGCGGATTACTCGACGTTGGCCCAACGGGAAGGCCTACCTGGCCGACGCCCTGACGCACGCGGTCGCCCACCGCGCCCGCGCTGGTGGGACGGCGACCCGAGACGCTGACGAGGAGTTCGTCGACGTCGAAGCGAAAGATGGCATGCGGTGGGCTCGGACCGCCCTCAAAATCCTGGATGATCACGGAAGCGGCAAGCTGGCCGACGCCTTACCCAATCTCCTCGCTAAAGCGAGTCCATGAACGACGACGAGCCCACATGGGGTGAGCCTCCACTCGGGGAGTGGGTTGCTCAGCTTCTCGCAGAGCGCTGGGAGATCCCACCCGACGACAAGCTCCGCGTGGACATGGACACCAAGGGTGGCGGCGTGGAAGCGGTCCTGACCTCAGGCTCTACAGAGATCGAGATCTCTGTCACCTATCGTTCCGGAGCCCATGATCGGGACCCGTGGATGGTGCTGGTCGATGCCCTCGATGCCCTTTTCGGTCAGCTGGAGGAGTCTGGGCGCGACCACCGGGCGCTGCCGACCGGAGAGGGCGTGAGCTTCGGCGGGGCCGAGTTTCTGGTGAATGTGGAAAAGCGGGTCCCGGAGCTTCAGCGGCTCGCAGATCGCCTACTCAACGACAACTGACCCGAAGCCCGCCGCCCAGCTCCTCAGCCCTCGGTCACCCGAATCTGGGTCTCGTCGATCTGAATTACGTCGCCGCCCTTCAAGAAGGCCTGAAGGCGGGGTTGTCCGTTAACGCGCGCCACCGATGACGAACCAAGCCGGACCAGCAAGAGCGAGTCCCGGACCTTGACGAGTAGGCTGTGACGACCCGCTACGTACCGACCCCGAAGGGCCAGGTCTGCCTCAGAGTCGGTCCCCAGGACCGTGACTTCACGCTCGAGGAGTCCATCGAAGAGAACCTCACGATTCCACTCCACCCTCACCGAGTACTGGCGTCCTCGGCGCGCGACCTCGAGGTTGCGGTCGAGTTCGCGCTTGTCGACCATCATGGTCGAGAGCACCTGAGACATGGACGAGATGCTGCGTTCGAGGAGAACCGAGGGTTCCTCTTGTTCGTCGTTCTCGCTCCGCGCCGCGTACCACTCATCGAGGCTGGGGTCGGGGCGAGGCTTCTCGCCCTCCATGTCGGGGACATCAAGCCCGGTGAATGGCTCGGAGGTGGCTACACCTCTGACTTCCACGCCGGGAGCCCGACTCGCACTCGGGCGGGGTCGCCGACCCTTGGGGCGGGTAGGGCGTTCGGGTGTGGGGGCAGGCCCTCGCGCTTCTGCACTCCGCCGGCTGCGTCGGATCCGAGGGGGCTCACTCACCACTGGCCCCGGGGGGGCCGAAACCTCGGAGGCGTCGCTCCACGCCTCCGGGAGTTCCGTCTTCTCCTTTTCGATGCCGGGTCGAGCGGACGGGGTGGCAGAAGCTCGGGACGCGTCCCGTTCGTTCTTCCAGCCGGCGGCATCGGCCACGAACAGCACCTTGTAATCCGCGAAGTTGAGTTCATCGCCGTGACGGAGCTGTTGAGCTTCGCGCACCCTCTGCCGGTTCACGTAGGTTCCGTTTTGGGAGCCGAGGTCCTTCACGAACCACCGATGTTCGGGGTCTCGGTAGAGCAAGCAGTGTCGGCGAGAGAGACGGCGTTCGGTGATCTGGATGTCGCACTCCTGGGCTCGTCCCACCTGACACTCTTCCGCTTCGAGAGGAACGCGCTGGATCTCGAGTCCTTGGTAGCTCAGCACCGCCATTGGGGCGGGACCCGGCACGAGCTGCGGAGGGGGGGTGGCCGGCTCCACGCGGGCGGGAGGCGGCGTCGGGTCCTCGCTCGAAGCATCCTCGACATCCTGACGTTCGGACTGGGCCCAAGGAGATGAGGGCTCGTCCTCGTCCTCGTCCTCGTTGTCGGCGTGAAATACGAACGCATAGGTCCCGAGGGTGACGACGTCCGAGTTGCGGAGAGGGCGCGGCCCTTCGATCCGCTCATCGTTCACGAACACGCCATTTTGACTGCCTCGGTCGAGGACCTCGAAGCCCGTCGCGCGACGATGAATCTCGGCATGACGACGCGACAACGCGAGATTGTTGATCACGATGTCGTTGTCCTGGGCTCGTCCGATCGTGGTCACGGCAGCCGTGAGCTCAAAACGGCGGACCTCGCGGTCCTGGACGACGAGAGTGAAGCTCGCCACGGGCCCGGGAGGCTAGCACGGCCCCCGGTGGAAAGGGCGAGGGCGTCCCCCTCAGAAGAAGAGCCCCAGCCCGGTCGAGGCTCCGAAGCCGGCGAAGAGCTGCCCATCGATGTCCAAGCCCCCTTTCGCTTCTCCCCCCACGCGAATCATGAATGGGCCTCCGCCGACGAGCCACATAAGGTCCAAGCGCCCTTCGATTCCGAGGCGCGTGTGGCTGCTCGGGGAAAACGCCGCGGCCGGCGAGGCCGAGAACTCCCAGCGCTCGACGAGCGCGTGGACCGAGGGTTCGAGGAGCCAGCTGGTGCCGAGAAAGATGACCCTTCCGACGCCGAGAGTGCCGCCGAATAGGGTTTCTCCAGTTATCCGGAGGGGGCCCAAAATGTCGTCTTCGCGCTCGACCTCCCCGCCTCGAAACACCGACCTTTCGACGCCTCCGCCGGGAATGACGCCCCACCAGCCTCCGGCCGCGAAGCTCGTGCCCTCCGGGAGCACCCAGCGGAAACGAAGCTCAACCGCGGCAAGCCCCCCGTTGGGGGCCAACTCGGCGCTGCCCAGAGAGGGGAGGGTGGTCCCGTCGGCGAGCGCAACCTCGCTCTCGAGCAGCTCGAAGGACCACCCTGTGCCCACCTCGATAGACAGGTGGCTCGCATCCAAAAAGGACTGACGGCGGTCCTCGGCCGCCGCGTCCAAAGACCCGATCGCGACCCGGCCGCTCTCTGTGCCCGCTCTAGGGGTGGGGAACTTCTGAAGAAGCCGAGTCAAAAAGGCATCTCGCGCTGAGGCTCTCATGGCCGCGACGGGCCGGTTCGCGGCGGCGCTTCCCACGGCGCCTTGGCCGAGGAGAGCGCCGTCCCGCCGCAGAAAGCCATCCCGGGGAAAGTCGGGAAGCTGCTCGCTCCAAAGCCGTACTCCGTTGGGCCGGGTGTAGAGAAAAGCCTGGCCAACGTAAATCCGGCCTGCGGTGGCTCGAGCCAGTCCAAGTCCCGGCTGCACCTGAAGATTCGCGTCGACCGAGCCGGGATCGATAACCTGACCCCCGTCTACATCCTCCAGGAGAAACAGGGGCTCCACGGGAACCGCCCGCACCACCAAGGTGGCGTCGCCCGACGCCGTGGCCGTGAGGGCTTCCTCGAGGGTCTCGACGTCCAACACCCGGGTCTCGAAGCCTCGTTCCTCGAGCTGCACCACGATGGCCCGCGACAGGGCTTCACTCTCTACAGGGTCGACGAGCCGGTCCCCCGCGAGCCGAGCTTCGCGGTCCGGGGGCGGAAACACCTCGACGTCGAGACGCGCATCGTCGAGCGGGTGTCGGGACGCCGAGAGGGCGATGACGTCTACCCTCGCCAAAGGCACCTCGTCTTGGTGACTTCGGAGGTAGCTTCGTGGGGTGCGGCCGGTCTGCGTCGCGCACCCTGAGATCGCCGCTCCCAGGGCGAGAACACTCGCTAGGCCAAGCCACGCCACGCACTCCGTGGGGCGAGCATGCCGACTCATGAGCCCCCTCCCAGGTCTCGGCAGATCGAAGCCTGGAACTCCCGGAGTCCATAGATGAGGGTGGTCTCGATGCAGGAGAATCCGGGTCCAACGTCCGAACAGTCAGCCCCCGGACCCCCGCAGCGGCGGGTGCAGGTAAACCCGAAGCACAGCCCATGCTGGCATTTGAGATCGTCCTCGGTGGAGTTGCTCGGACAGGCGGCGCCGAGCGGAAGAAGCTGCGCGTCGAGCTCCGAGCATACGAAGAGGTGCTGATCGTCCAGGGTCCCCAGCACGTCTCTCCAGACACAGGTGGAGCCCGCTGGGCATCGCTCCTGCGAGCACTCGATCTGGCAGCTGTTGTGCTCCGGTCGTGGCTCTGCGGCCACGTGACGAGCACACTCCGTCCTTCGCTCTCGCCCTTCGACTTGGACTCCGCGGCAGGTGTCGGTCCCGAAACGGCACATCGGTGAGCACAGTCCCGCAACACAAAGGTCGTTGTCGCAGTCGGCCCCCGCGGAGCATGGCGCAAAGGGAAGGGCCGCCGACGGATTCGACGGCCCGCAGACCGTGGTCGCACCATCCACCGGGGCGGTGCAAACAAAGCCTCCACACCCAGCGGAGTCGAGGCAGCCCTCGGCCGCGGGTACGGCGTCTTCGTCGACGGTGCCATCGCAGTCGTCGTCCAGACCATTGGATGGATCCTCCGCCAGGCAGGTCCGGACCCGGTCTACACACAGGCTCTGCCGCGGACTCCGGGCGAAGCTTCCGTCTCGGCACTGCCGATCGCGAGGACAGCTCGCGTCGCTCGCGCAAGCTGTCGTGCAGTAGCTGAAGGTCCGAGGCTCTCCGCTCACGTCGTCTTTGACGTCGATGAGGCACACTGAACCGGCACGGCAGTCCGCGTCGGTGGCGCACTCTCCGCTGCCCACCGGACTGGGGCTACACGCCGCATGGACGCCGAGCGCCGCCAGGAGGCCGAGAGGGGCCACCCAACGACGTCTGCGGATATTTAACATAATGTACATTATCGGACGTAGGAGCTGGCGGGCCGGGAAGGGCGCGCCGACCACCACCGGTGCACGTTCGAACATGCGTGAACAAGCGTGAATGGACGCGGCCGGCGAGCGATGAGCGATGCGGACCAGCTTGGCTCTCCGCTCCTTCGCTAGCCTCAGGCCGCTTCGAAGATGAGCTCGTGGGCGGCCTCGGCGCGGCCCTCGCGCCACAGGGCCCGAGAGCGAGCCAGCGTTTCTTCGTGCTGATCGGGGTCCTCGACGCGACGCACCTTTCGGGCTTCGGCGCGCATCTCCAGGTAGCCGCTTCCCGACGCGTGGGTCAGGAAGGCTTTGCGAAGCCGCGCTTCGAGTTTGCGCACTCGAGCGCGGTTCCAGCCCATCTCTCGGGCGGTGTTTTCTTGGGAGAGCTGGCCGATGAACCGGGTCTCGAAGAAGACGCGGCTCTCGTCGTCGAGTGACTCCATGAACGCAGCCAGGAGGCCGTAGATCTCGAGATTCTCGAGGCGCTCCTCACACACCGGCGTGTCGTCGGGGTCGAAGGTGCAGCGCTGCGAGAGCACCCACGACTGGAGCGGCGAGAGCTCGTCGGAGGGCGCATCTCGCATCAGCGCTTCTCCCACGGGAATCTGGCGGCTTCGGACCGTCAGGTCGGTGATGACGGCGTTTCGCGCGATCGTGAACAAGTAGTTCTTGTAGGGCCGAACGCCGTCGTAGGTCTCGCGGGCTCGCACCCCGAAGGCTCGGCGAAAGGTCTCTTGGATCACGTCCTCGACGTCAGAGTCTTGGACCATCCCTCCGAAATAAAGCTGCCGCCCTTCGCTCTGAAAAGCGAAACCACGGAGGATGAAGCTACGTAAGGGCCGGTAGTACAGGCGGTAAACGCGGTCGAGCGCGGCGGCTTCGCCGGCGCGGAATCGAGCGAGGAACTTTGAGTCATTCTGGAAAGGGTCCAAGGGCTCTCCTCCGTTTTGGCGGCCGGTGGACCGGCCCGCGCGGTATGAGAGAGCAAGGTAGGCGCCAACCTCGGCGGAGGTACGACGCGGTCCTTCGACTGAACAAATCCCCTGTATTTGGTGATGGCACGGTGACTCTTCGTGCGCATGACGGTGCCGCACCGAGACATTTTTGTCGCAATGCTCGCAGAGCGTGCGAGCGCGATCACGGAATTTAGAGGCAGCGACGCCACCGTTCGATTTCCGAACGGCTCACTAGCGGCGGTCCCAGCCATGTCGGCTGCTCGATCAAAGGGAACATGCTTGGGGCCGCCGGCTCCTCCAGAGATGTTCGAGTCGAGCAAGAAGCAAGAGGTCAACGAACGAGGACGCCGCTCGGAGCATTCTCTCGGAGGGCCAAGAGAAGTCCTCCGTTCGAGTAAATGAACAGGCTCCGGCCGTGCACCCGGGGAGCCACACTCGAGCCCGGTCCAGGGGCCACGAGTTGAAGCGGCCGTCCGTTGCTGGTGGCCAGAATGACCGCCGGACCGCGGCTTGAGGCAATGGCGGCCCGACCCTCGGGGAGGAGTGCGGCGAGACTCGGAGCTCCCTTTTCCATTCGGTAGCGCCAGCGAACGGAGCCTTTGGCGGGGTCGAGGCCGAGGACTTGCCCTTCCCCCTCACTTGCGAGAATGCGGCCGGAAGGCGTGGCTACGAGCCCGACGATGCGGGTGAGCGTCTCGCGCTGCCACCGAATGGCTCCATTGCTCGGGTCCATGCGATAGAGGCCGGAGTTGTAGGATGCGGCGAGAAGATCTCCATCGGGAAGGCGCGCCAGAGCGTCCACATCGGAGAAAAACTCCCCGCTCTTGCCGAGCGAAGCCACCCACGCCGTGGAGCCATCGTTCAGGCGGACGGCCACCAGAGCTCCATCCGAAAACCCGAGGAACACGAGCCCTCGCTGCGCATCGACAACCGCTCCGGCCTGACCGCGGATGGTCAGACCCTCGGGGGTTGCCCGCTTCACCTGCCACAGGCGCTCTCCGGCCTCGAGATCCACGGCCACGAAGCCATTGGGGCGGATGGGAAAAACGGCCACGGTGCCCGTCGTGGTGACGGCCCCCCCGATGCGGGAGCCCAGGGGCACCCGCCACACCTCGGTGCCGCGGACCTTGCCCAGAGCCACCGCGTCGGAGTCCGACCCGACCACCACGAGGCGCCGAAACTCGACCATGTCGGCACCGATGGCGCCCATGTCATCTCGTTTCCAGAGGAGCCGGCCGCTCTCGACTTCTCGAGCTTCGAGGCGCCCCTTGGTGCTGCCCACGAATACGCGCGCGCCGTCCGCGGTCACGAGCGGTCGGGTCCACTCTTCCTTGTTGGTGGCGAGCAGCTCAAAAGTCCCGAGGTCTGCCTTCCATTGGACCCCGAAACGGGGCCTCAGCTCGTCGGCCGCGAGCTCCTTCCAGGCGAGCGAGGTGGTGGGGCCAGGGTCGACGCCCGCGAGGAGCGTTGCCAAAGCCAGAGCCAGCGGATGCATGAAGCAGCCTCAGGGGAGCGCAGCCAGCTGCTGCTCGGCAAAGTCCTTGAGGGGCGATGCAGGGTCCTGGCCGATGATTTTCTCATAGGCGGTGCGAGCTCCGGCGAGGTCGCCCTGCGACTGTCGCACTCGGGCCACGTGTTTGAGCCCATAGTCGGACCAGCGCTCCGTACTGGCCAGGCGCTCGAAGACCTTCAGCGCGGCGGCATTGTCGCCCTTGGCCTCGAGCGCATACCCCTTCCCTTCGAGCGCGAAGAACCCGAGCTCGTCCAGCTCAGGGCTCCCCTCCAGGTAGGCGTCGAACCCGGCCAGCGCTTCGCGATAGAGTCCGAGTCGTCGGGCCATGTCCGCGTCGTACAGCCGGGCGAGGCGGACGAGGTCGGGGGGGGCGCTCCCGTTCGAGATGACGGGCGCGAGCTTGGCTCGGGCCTTCTTTAACTCCCGACCTCGCGCCTCGGCGTCCGTCGAGGTCAACACGGCCTGAAGAGAGAGGGAGTCGCGGTACTGATCGAGCGCCGTGACGAGCTCGCGGGTCTGTGCCGCCGCCGCGCCTTGCCCGCTCGTCGCCACCAGCTCGAAGACGATGATAAGCAGGAGCACACCGCCGAGTCCGCCGAGCACGAAGGGCATGTTCTTTTCGAACCACTGGGCCCAGGTCCGACCCTGGGACTCGAAGGCGTCCGGGGCCAGGAGCTCCTCGCGTTCGGCCTCCTCCTGGGCGCGTCGCTTCTTGCTCTTCCGAGACATTCCCGCGCTCATGTCTGCGCGCTCTGGAAGAGTCAACCGCCGTGTTGCCCGAGCGCGCGGCCCCATGGATGGTCTCTCCCCGTGAGGCGTGCCGTGGCTGTGTGTCTGGCGTCGTTTGCGGGGGGGCTCGGCAGTGCTTCGTTCGCCCGGGCTGCCGAGAGTGAGGCCCTCCTCACGGCCTCCGGCGCCGCCGGGGCGCTCACTGCCGAGGGCGCGGCCGCAGGCCTCGGAGGCCTCGACCTCTGGTGGGGCCTGGATGACTGGCTCTGGCTCGATGGTGGCGTGCAGTTCGGAGGAGCCGAGGCCGGGGGAGCCTGGGTCTCGGTAGGGCTCGGCCTGGCCGCGGCCCTCGACGTCTTGGCGTGGGTGCCGTGGGTGGAGGGGCGGGTGGCTGTCCTCGCCGATGGCCGACCCGATGTGCGTCCTGCCCTCGAGTTGGGCTTGGGGGTCGATCGGCTCCTTGCGGAGCGGTGGTGGCTCGGCGTCTTCGGCCGTGCGTCCTTGTCTACGGAAGTCGCGAACGGTCCTACCGACGCCGCTCGAGGAGGTCCGTTGATCGTCGGGGGGATTCGCCTAGGACTCCGCTGGGACCTCTGAGGCGCCGTTCTTTCGGTCGCTACGATCCGCGGCCGGACACCCCGCCCCTCGCGTTGGGGGGCTGGATCGCGCGTGCTACGTCGCCCCCGTGCAGCTCGGAGTGACGGGGATGGCGTGGGCAATCCTCGTCGGCGTAGCCCCGGGGTTCGACGCAGAGATGGATCGCCCAGCGTTGCCCGAGACTCGAAGCCTTCGCTCCGAGCCCGCCCCCGGCGAAGCCTTGGCGAAGCTTCTCCGCGAAACCCGCGGCGAAGTTGAGCTCTCCGAGGTCCTCGACGAGGTCCTCGCCGATGCCGTGGCGCGCCTCCAGACCTTCAACCCTCGGAGCGTGGCCCCACTGGCCCTTCGCCAAGTGGCCGTTGGGAGCAACATTCGGTCGTCCTTTGCGGCCGAGGTGCGAAGTCGAGTCTGGACGACGCTGCGAAGCGGCACGGAGCTCAGAGTCGTGCGCTGCCTGGAGTGCGAGGCCACCCGGAGCCGGGTCGAAGGAGACCAGATCGTCATCACCCGAGGCGTGACCTCCCTCGAAGCGCTGCGCGCTCTCGGTGAAAAGCTCGGGGTTCGCGCATTCCTGGACGTACGCTTTGGATTCGAGCCCGAGGAAGGCCTGCTCGAGCTCGACTTCATCCTCTTCCGGTCGACGAACGGAGAGATTCTCTGGGCAGAGACATATCGCGCCGACGACAGCACGCCGATGCTGTTGCGCTCGAGCGACGCCCCACAAACCCGTGAAGGGCGTCTCGAAGATCTGGAAGCCCTTCTCGAGGGGCGGCCGGTCTTCGGTTACGCGGCCACCGCAGGGATCATGCTCATGCCTTACGACGATCCCGTCGACGGAGATATTTTCGGCGCTACAGCAGGATTCCGTCTGTTCGAGCGCTTCGGGACGGACCGCAAGATCCTCTTCGGGCTCGACCTCATGGGCTTCGTCAACTTCGAGCTTCTCTCGGGCGCCGTCGTATCCGCCGCCGCCTGGTGGATTCCCCTCCCCTCCGACCTGGTCAGCCCTGAACTCCGTGTAGGGGGCAAGGCGGGCGCCTTTATAGCCGGGACAGAAGGCAATACGACCGTGTTTCAGCTCGGGGCAGAGCTGCTGCTGCGATACCGCTTCGGCCTCTACGCCTACGCGACCTACGTATTGGAAGCGGCCTACGCCGGCCCCAACGGAAACGCGCAAGCCAAGCTCGGCGGTCTCGGCACCTCTGTGGGCTTGTCTTTCAACTGGTGACCTCGATGCGCGTCCGAATCATCGTCATCTGTTTGGTTCTCGCCAGCCCAGGCTGTGGCTCAGCGCCGCGAACGATCAAAGTGCCAAAGGAGCTCCTCACGGACTCCATGCCTCCCGCGCGGGCCGAGACGCCCTATGTCATCAAGATGTCGGACGGCCAACGCACCTGGCAGATCGAGATTCCGGCTGGGGCGGGCTCGCCGGCCTTCGAAGCCTCCATCCCCCTGCGCTTGGACGGGACGGACGGAGAGAGTTTAGTCGCCACCGAGGCCGATAGAGAGATCCTCGATGCGAAGCGCGCCGCTGGCGAAGAGGTCGCGGCGGCGGAGACGGAAGCTCCGAGCTATCTCCGCGCTCTGAACCGTGTGCGTCAGCTATATCGAAAGAGCCAATTCGAGCTTGCCCTCGTAGAGCTCGTCAAAGCGGAACGCCAGTTTCCGGAGGATCGACGCATCCTCGAGATGAAAGGGACCTTGCTGGCCCGACTGGGCCGTACAACGGAGGCCCGGGAGGTGTGGCGAAGAGCCCTGGCTCGAGACCCCGAGGACCCGGTGCTTTTGCAGGCACTCGAGGGGCTCGAGGAGAGGGGAGAATAAAGGTGCATGTTTTCCTCGGTCTCCTGATCACTATCGGCGCCTTCGCTGCCAGCGCCGTCCTGGAGAGCGTGGCTCCGCCGCGGGGACTGGCGAATCCGGCGGCGCTCACGCTCCTCGTCCTTGGACCGGTTGGGGTCACCCTCTTCTCTCATCCCTTTCGGAGTCTCCGACAGAACTTCGCGGTGGTGCGACGGGCCTTTGCTCACGACCGTAGACGAAGCCTAGAACATGCGTCCCGAGAGATGGGCGAAGTCGCCCGCGCGGTACGCGAGGCGCGCTGGAGCGATGCTGAGCAAACACTGGCGGGCGCCCAAGGCGAGCAAGTAAAATTGCTCGCTCCGTACCTACTCGAACGACTGGAGGCAGAAGCGTTGCACGAGGCGGTAGCCAGCGCGGCCTTTGGTTGGATGTCCGAAGTCAAAGCGGCGGATGACCTTCTCCAGGGATTGGCGAGGTACGCGCCTGCCTTCGGGATGATCGGCACCATAATGGGTTTGGTAGATCTCTTCGAGAACCTGGACGATAGCGCGAGCCTAGGTCCGGGAATGGCCATGGCACTGCTCGCCACTCTTTACGGTCTCGTCCTTTGCTACTGCGTGTATATGCCAATCTCACAACGGGTTCGGACCTATCTCACCAATGGGGCTCAGGAGCAGCGGCTCGTCGAGCGAGCGATACATCTCGTGCACCAGGGGCGCCCCGTGCACGACGTCCGACGCGCCGTGGTGGGAGATACGAGTCGTCCTGTCCAGGCCGTCGCGGTGGAAGGACCTCGAGCATGAAGAGGAGCGCCGTAGAGGTGGCGCAGAGCCTGCTCGCCTATGCGGACGGCGGCGAGGACCCGTGGCTCATCTCCTACGCAGACTTGGTGACGAACCTCCTCGCCTTCATGGTCCTGCTCGTATCTCTGGCCGGGATTTCCTTCGCGGCGGTGGAGCGTGTCCCCGAGGTCTTCGCTTCCGGGCGACCACAACCGCTGGCGGAGCTCGAATCAGAGGTTGCGGACCTGGCGCGGCGCGAGGGTCTGGCAGGGCGGGTCGCAGCTTCTGTAGACGCTGACGGGCTGGCCATCCGTCTCGAGGACGCGATCTTGTTTCCGACCGGAGTCGCGGAGCTCACCGCGGAGGGGAACGCGCTGGTGAGCAAGGTCGGCACTCTCTTGCGGGCCTTACCGCCTCGCTATCGGGTGGTGGTCGAAGGGCATACCGACGACGTTCCGATCTCCACCCTGCGTTTCGCATCGAACTGGCATCTGTCGGCCGCTCGCGCCCTCGAGGTTCGAACCACCCTTGCGCAGGGCGGGGTTGTCGACAACCGACGTCTATCTATCTCGGCCTTCGCGGACACTCGCCCGCCGGAGGCCCAGGACGCGGAGTCGTTGGCGTCGAGACGTCAGCGGGCCCGCCGGGTGGTGATCCGTGTGGGCCTCTGAGCTCTTCATTCTCATGATTGCGGCGGCTCTGCCCTCCGAGGCTGAGCTTCGGGCGGAGGCGCGTCGAGCCCTCGAGCCTCTGTGTCGCGGCCGCTGCGACGTCATCGACGTCGACCTCAAGACTCGCCCGGCTCGTCTTCAGGCCCGTGTCGAACCGGGTTTCGACACCCGTCCGGCGCCGACCCGTCTCGAAGTAGAAGAGGTTCGTCTCACCGTCCTCTTTGACCGAGCTCTCGGAGAGAGCTTTCGGGCCTTTGCTATCTCGCGTCTCGAAGCCCGCGTGGGTGAGATCGCGAGCCCGGTTCGGGTGACGCCACAGGTGAGACCCTTCCCGGTCCCCGCCGAGCCCCTGGTATCGCCGCCGCCGGAGACGGCCCCGGCGTCTCCCGCGGCGCCCATCGTCATTCAGACCCCATCCCCACCTCCGCAAGCGTCCCGGCTCCCGGCGCCGCCCGCGGATTGGAGCGAACTGGCGATGCGACGGGCGCTTGAGGTGACCCCTTTCCTGCTCCTGTTTGCGCTTCTCGCCTGGCTGGTCCTCAGGGTGCTTCGCCGCCTGGAGGACCTCGCCTTCGACCTGCGGGCGGAGTCGGCCGCGGCCAGCTCGGGATCGGCGTTGCCCCTCCCCGAAGTCAGCGCGACCCGCCAGCGCCTGCCCCCGCCCACGGTGGAGGATGTCGAGCGGCACCTCTCGGCTCACCGTTCCAGCGCTCGCCGCGTTTTTCGGCGGCTCCTGCTGGCCGGAGAGCACGAGGTGGTGGCCCGAGCGGTCGCCCTGCTGGGGGAAGGGGTGGTGAAAGACCTCGCCCACGACCCCGAAGTACGCCCCGCGCTTCGGGCTGCGGGGGCGCGCACGGCCGAGGTGCTCAGGGGTCCGATGACCGACGAGGAGCGCGACGAGATGCTGCGCAGGGTCCAAGCCGACATGGTCGCGGACCGGGTTGCCCATCGGGCCGACGACGTGCGCCCGGAGTTGGAGCCCCTTCTGGGTTGGAGCCCCGAGGCCTTTGTCGGTTTCGTCTCGGAGCTCGACGATCACCGACTCACCCACGTGCTCCTGCGACATGCCCCCGGCCATTTGGTGGAGGGCTTCCTTCTCGGGCTCGACCCCGAGCTCAGAACCGAGCTGGTTCGCGACGTCGTCGAAGCACCCCCTGCCCACCCGGACGAGGTCGCGGCGCTCGCGGCGCGGGTCCGGGAGGAGGCCGACTCCGCCGAAGTCGGAGGATGGGAGGCGGATCACCTTGTGGACCTCCTCGACGCACTCCCCACCAGCGCGCAGGACGAGCTGCTGGATCGTCTCGAGCGAGACCGACCTGACTTCGTGCGGCGAAACGCAAAGAGTCTCCCCCTCGAGTCGGCGCTTCTTAAGGTTCCGCTTGAGGCTCTCGAGGAAGCCTGGGCCGTGGTTTCGCTCGCCTCCTGGGTGGCCTACCTGCGGTCAGCGCCCGCCGACATTCGAGAGCGACTCCTCGAATCCTGCCCCCCTCGGGCTCGGCCGGCCGTCGAAGACGAGCTCTCGCTCCGGGTGACCGCCGACCTTGTAGACGCCCGAATGGCGCGCAAGGAGGTGGTACGCACCGCACTGGCCGCCGCCTCTCGGGCGCCTGCCCCCCACGCTTTGGGGCCGGGCGCCCCTGCCTCGGTCGACCCGCACGGAGGAGTCTGAGGTGGCGAAGGGTTGGGGAAGCCGCCCGCGCATGTCGGCGACGCTGCTCGTCCTCTCTGCAGGCCTCGCGGGGTGCACGATCATCATCGAGCCTCCCGAGAGCCCGCCCGTGCGGCCCTTTTTCGTGCCCTTCTCATGTCTTCCGGTGGCGGTCGACCCGCTCACTGGCGACACCATCGTGGCTCCGGAGACCGAGGACGTCGTCACCGCTCAGCTTCTTTTTGCCGTGCGGCTCGACCGAACCACCACGAATCTCGCCACGACCTTTGATGCCCTGATGACGGAGTCGGTGGCGGGCCTGGCCGCGCTGGGCGTCAAAGTCACCGAGGCGGTGCTGCTGCCCATCGACGAGCGGCCCGTGTCGCCCGTGCTGGCGGCGTGGGGATGCGGGCTTGAAGATCCCGAAGCGCTGCCCCCCGAGGAGGTGCTGAGATTCTATGCCCTGGCCGAAGCTCCCCCGCCCGAGCCCATCGGCTGCGCCGTCGATCCCCTCCTGGACTTCGGGGCGCGACTGACGACGGTCGCTACGAACTACCCGCCCGGATTGCCGGGCACGAGCGGTCGCACGCTGTTTGGGGAAGCGCCAAACCTCGTGGTCGTTGTCCACATCGACGCCCTTGCACGCCGGAGCGCTCACTCTGATCCCGAGTGCGCTGGGGCTTCCACTCTCCATTCCTCCCAAGAGGGGGTGGCCTCGTGGCTCAGCTACGCGCGCGCCGGAGTGTCTCTCGACCGCGTCTTTCACTGGTTCTTTGTCACCGACGAAGGGGTGGGCGATGACGTGATGGCAGCCCGATGTCGAGCCGTCGAAGGCTTCGATCTCGGCTTGCTCGACGGTCTCGTGGCCAGTCCTCTTGCGCTCTACGGGCCTCTGTCCGCCGAGCTTCGGGGGGCGGGAGGCCGCGCTGCGTCACTCTCGATGTGTTCGGGGCTCGTGGAGAGGGATCGTCAGGCCTTCCTGCTGGACCAGCTTGGAGCCATGGCTGGGGAGCTGGGGCTTCGCTTCGATCCCCAGCTCCTCCTACAGCTGCTTCAGAGCGGAGGGCGATTTCCGCGTTCTGAGGAGCCCGTCGATGGGGGCGACGGTTGAGGCGGGATGCGCAGATCCAGGCCCTACCGGCCCCGTCCCTTCCGGCGCGCGCGGCCGCGTCCAGGGCGAAGGCGGCACATGGGCTGGCCCGGACTCGCCCTGAGCTTCGGCTTGGGCCTCATCGTCGGCCTTGGGGTCGACGCGCGCTCCAGACCTTCGCAGCCCCCTGTGAACGCGTCGAGGGCTACCGAAACGGGCACCACGACCTCCCTCGCGGCCCCGGAGCGATGTCCTTGTCCGGATGGGCCGAGGAAGGCGCGTGCCTCGATCGCTCGACCCCATCCCCCTCCTCTGCCCCGCTCCCAGAGTCAGCACGAAGCGATGGGCCGCGCTCTCCGTGCCCGCGTCGTCTCCGCCCTCGCCGCGTGCGCTCCCCGTCGGGGAGACGAAATTCGACTCCATCTGGAGCTGAAGGTGACCTCGGAAGGTCGGGTGGGGGAGACGCGCGTCGTCAACGCAGTGCGGCCTCCCCCAACCGTGGAATCCTGTGCCCGAGAAGCGCTCGCGGAGTTGGCTCTCCCGTCCTCCATCGAACCGCCCTCGGCCCCGGTGCTCTTTTCGCTCTCGGTGTTGCTGTGAGCGCATGCGGTGATGTCACCTTCGTGGATCCGGGAGCGGCCACGCGGGACGCCCTGACGATTCTTGGAGCGGAAGCCTTGACCGTCGAAGGTGACTCTCGGAGTTATTTGCAGGTTATATTGACGGGCCCGATCGAACTCTGGACCGAGGTCCAGCTCACGGTACGGTACGGGGAAGAGAGGAGAGCGCTCCCTCTCAGCTCGACCTCTATTGAGACGTGCGGGCCAGCCGTGGTGTGCCTCCGAGGAGCCTGGGGACCAGGGGCTCTCGAGGGAGCCA
>JBCBRU010000011.1:0-38222 GCA_039819565.1 Myxococcota bacterium
ACCGAGGCCGTCGTGGAGGGGTCGGGAAGTGAAATCGTGGAAGAGGAGATTGGGGATGCCTTCGCAGCCATGTTCGAGGGCGCACAACGCTCGGAGGCCCCCCCGCCAGCGCCATCTGGCGAGACAGGGTGAAGGCCACACGCCGCAGGGACGCGGTGGCAAAGATACCATGCTGACGCCCGGCCAGGAGCGCGGGCGTCGAACCGGGCAGCAGCACCGGGGCTTCGAGGCCTTGGGGTCGAAGGTAGAGCTCGGCCTCGGGGACGTGCATCACCTTTTGAAGCCGTGACCAGACGTCGAAGAAGCGAAGTCTCGCCGGCGCGTTCTTTCGAGTGTCGCCTAGGTCTACGCGTTCGCGGCGAGGCTTGAGCCCCGCCGCGCGACGGCGGCCCTCGAACAGTGAGGGGGCGCCGCGGTACACGATTGCGGCCACCGTCGCGAGCTCGTTTCGGCAGTGCTCATGGAGAAGGCGCTCCCGCCACAGGCTATCCGTGAGAGCACGACTCAGCCCCTGGGGCGCAAAGCGTAAGAGACCATCGTGCGCCTTGAGTTCGGTCGGGTCCGCGACGCCCATCAGGACGAGAGCCCCGAGAGCACAGAACGCTCTGTCCAGGGCCCCCATCTCGAAGAAGAGATTGAACAAGGACCGAGCGGGCTCGGCGGGGTCGTCGACAACCGGGAGAAGCCCGAGATAGAGCTCGGCCGCCTTGGCCCTCAAGTCAGGGACGTTGCCATAGCGCTCTGCGAGAGCCGAGGTGACGGCGTGGTTTTCGGGCTCCAGCCGGTGGAGCACCTCATAGGCGATCCGTGCTCCTTCATGGTTCTGAAGGACGCGGGTATAGAGTTCGGCGAGCGAGTGCCACAGCACCACGCGGGCCTTCCGCATGGACTTCGGCAAGCGCTTCAGCATGCGGTGGTAGTTCTCTTCGAGAGAAGACCACGCGCGAGCCTCGTAGAGGATTTGCTCGATGCGCGAGAAGGCTTCTACGTGGCCGGGGTCGACGTCCAGCGCAGCGTTGAGAGCCTGCACCGCGGCGGTCGCGTTGCCCTGTTGTTCGTGGTGGAGGCGAGCCATCTGCAGGAAGACGTCCCGGCGGTCCTCACGCTCCGTCAAAACCAAGCCGAGGTCTCCGAGGACCTCGAGGGCGCGCGGAATCTGGCTCGTATCCCGATACAACGTCACCAGCGCGCGCAGCACGAAGACGTCGTCCGGCCGAAGGCGTCGCGCCTCGACGTACGCGTCGATCGCCCGCCACGGCTCCTCAATCCGGCGCTCTGCCAACTCCGCCTGCTTTAGAAGCGCGGCGAAGCGGTCCCCGTCGTCGATCAGGAGCGCAAGCATGCGCTCACGCAGCTCGTAGGCTTCTTCCCAATGTCCCTCTTGCTCCGCCAAGTCGGCGAAGGCGCCCAGGGTGGGGACGTGGCTTCGATCCAAATCAAGCACTCGGTTGAAGCTTTTGCGGGCTCGCTCGAGCTGCTCGAGGCGCATCGCGAGCTCACCCACTTGGAAGTGAAGATCGACAACCTCCGCGTCCGTCAGCGCTGAACGATGCTGGATCAGGATGGCTTGGTAGACGCGCTGGGCGTCCTCCCAACGTTCCGCTCGCAGGAGCGCCCCAGCCAGCCCCTCGAGGGTCGGAAGATACGTAGAGTCGCGCTCGTAGCTCGCGTGGTAGCGCTCTAGAGCGAGCGGACCGTCGCCATTCTTCTCGGCGATGTACGCCAGCCGATAGTGAAGCCGCCCTAGTTCGGACCGATCTTCGGATGCATCCAGCCGAGTCACAAGCCGGAGCAGGAGCGCTTCGGCGTCTGTCCAGCGCTCTTCCGAGAAATAGAGCTCCGAAAGGAGCTCGAGGCTAGGAGCGTGGTCGGGGTGCGAGGCCACCCCGCTCTCCAAATACTCAATGGCACGCTCGACGTTGTCGAAACGCTCCAGCGCCGCCTCAGCCGCGTGGTGGTAGAGCCCGGCCCGCTCCAGGAGGTCCTCAGTGCTCTCCGCCTCTCGTGCCTCGAGCTCGATCGCGTCTTCGAAATCTCCCTCGGCTTCTCGAACGAGGCGCAAAGCACGGAGAGAGGGTCCATGACCAGGATCCGCCTCGACTCCGCGCTCGTAAGCTGCGCGGGCGGCGTCGGGCTCTCCCATTCGGTCCGCGAGGAGTCGGCCCGCTCGATAGTGAAGCTCAGCAGCCTCCGAGGCTTCGCTGACCAGCTCTATCTCTCGCTCGATCATGGCCAGCGCGTCCGGCCAGCGTTCTGCGCTCGCATAGAGCCGTCCGAGCCCGGCCGGCCCCTCGCGACCGTTCGGGGCGACCTCCATGAACTCGCGAAGGGCCGATTCAGCCCCCTCCCGGTCTCCCCGTGCCTCCCGAAGAGGGGCCATCTCGAGCAACAGCGAAGCCACTTCCTCAGGTGCCTCGACGAGCTCTCGGTGGCGCTCCAGCGTTTCGAGGAGCTTCTCGCCCTCCCCTTCGGCCCTCCACACCCTCTCCAGGCGGCCGAGGGTGGCGACATCGTCGGGGGCCTCTTCCAAGGCCTGAAGCAGGCTTGCCGCCGCGCCCTGCGGATCTGAGAAACGCTCCTCTCGAAGGCTCGCGATCCGAGTGAGAAGGTCCACGCGCCGACGAAGGTCTATTTCCGCGGCCACCCGCCGCTCGAGGATCTCCACGAGATCCCGCCAGCTCTCGCGCTCGGTGTGAATCCGCTCGAGCGCTTCGAGCGTGGGCTCGTGGTTGGGCTGCCGCCTGAGCACTTCACGATAGGCTTCGACCGCGCCCGGGACGTCTTCGATGCCCTTCTCGACCACCTCGGCGATCTCGAACCGAAGCGCGACCTCCGATTCGGGCGCTGCCCGGACCGCGCGACGCTCGAGGATGTCCACAAGGGGTCGAAAGCGCCGATGCTCTCGAAATAGGCGACTTGCCCCCTCGAGCGCTTCGCGGTCCTCTGGGTCGAGATCGAGGGCCCGCTTCACGCTGGCGATAGCCGCGTCCGGGTCCTCGAGCGCCCGCTCCTGGATGCGGGCCATCTCAAAAAAGAGGTGCCTCTTGACCTCGACGTCGGCGCTCGCCTCCGCGCTCGTAGCCAGGAGCTCGACTTCGTCCTTCGCGCGTCCGGACCGAGCGAACACGCCGCGTAGGCGATCCCGTGTGCTGGCATCCGTCGGGCGCTGCTCGAGGACCCATGCCAGGTGGCGTTCCGCCTCCTCCTGATCGCTCAGATGGTCGAGCGCGATCTCTCCTAGCCGACGCCGCAGCTCCAGCGTCCGTTCGGCGCCCACCTGCTCGATCTGAGCCTCGTAGACTTCCGCGAGGAGGTCCCAGTTGTCGGTCTCCTCCGCGAGTCGCTCAGCGAGTGCTTGGGCCCGGGCGTCGGCCCCGTCCTCCGCGAAGGCACGGCAGGCCGCCGAGAAAGCAAGGTCGGGGTGCCCCAACCACTTCTCCTGAACCTCGACGATCGCGAAAAGAAGAGACCGGCGGGATTCGGCGTCTTCGACCACTTCAAGGCGGCGATCGTGGAGCTCAACAATCCGGCGGTAGTCACCCACATCGGTGAGCAGGCCGACGAGGGCTTCGTAGGCTCGTCGATTCTCGGGCTCGAGGTCGAGGATACGCTCGTAGGCGGACAGGGCCCCTGCCCGCCTCTGGATGCGATGCTCGTAGAGCTCAGCAACCTCGAACCAAATCTCGACCTTCTCGCCGTCTGTTTCGGCGGACTCGGCGCGGGACGTCTTGACCCGCACCGCCTCGACGTCGGCCCCTGCCCCCTCGAAGATCTCTTCCAACCGCATCAGCTCGGAAGCGGTGTGGGGGTCCAGATCGAGGGCTCTCCGGGCCGCTTCGACGCCTTCATCGATCCGCCCCAATGGATCGAGCAAGACCTCGGCGAGTTCGAATCGAAGGGCTTTGACGCCAGCCGCGTCCGGCTGGAGAGGGACCAGCTTTCGAAGCACCCCCACCAGCTCCTCCCAGTGTTCGGCTCTGCGATAGGTGTCGCGGAGAGCCTCGAGAGCTTCGACGTCATTGGGGTTCTTACGCAAGATTTCTTGCCAGGAGCGAATCGCCTCTTCGGTGCTTCCCAGGCGGGCACCACGAACGAAACCCAGCTTACGTTGAACTCTGAGGAGCTCTCTATCGTCCCGAGCTCGCTCGAGGCTCCCCTCGAGATGCTGGGCGAGCTCGGTCCACCGACCCGTGCGCTCGTACAACTCCTCCAAGGCGGCAGGGGCACGACCATCGCCTGGATCCACGGCAGCGCGTCGGGACCAGAGAGCGAGGGCACGCTCCGGATCATTGAGAGGCCCCGCTGCCAGCTCCGCAAGTCGAATTTCGGCCCGCGCTGCCGTTCCCGCGTCGGGCGCCGTCGCCGTGAGAGCCTCGAGGACCTCGCCAAGCTCTTGAGACTCCCGTTCGGGATCGAGGAGCCGAGCCAGCGCCTCCAAGGGCTCCTGGGCGGAAGGGTTCTCGGACCGAGCTCGACGCAAGGCAACCAGCGCTTCCTCGGGTTCGTCGAGGCGCTCGTCCCAGATTAATCCGAGCCGCGTGAGGATCGCTGATCGCGCGATGGGCTCGGATGCGGCTTCGGCCCGGCGCTCGAGGACGTCCGTGAGCGCCGCCCATCGTCCCAGGGTGTAGCCGAGGCGATCGAGCGCCTCGAGGGCCTCGGCGTCCGAAGGACGAGCCGCGAGAACGCTTTGCCAGGCGGAAAAAGCCCGCTCCGGGTCGATGGGCTCGACCAGCACTGCGATCCGACGTTCGAGGCGTTCTCGAACCTCTGGATCCGCCGCGTGAGGTAGGGCCGCCGCGTAGCTCTCGACCACCACGTCCGGACGTTCGAGTCGTAGACCCAGACGCTCTAGGGCGGCTCCCAGATCGGCGATGCCAGGCGCTTCTCGGACGGCCCCCGTCAACGTGGCGAGGGCCAGCCCCGGCTCCCCAAGCTTTTCCTCCTGGACCCGCGCGATTTCGAGCTCGAGCCGAGCGCGCTCCACTACTCGAGGCTCCAGGCCTGCTCGGAGCTGAAGAACGCTGACGAGCTCCGGCCATGCTTCCGAGGCGCGGAACGCGCGGGCGAGCAGCTCACCACTCACCAGCGCCGTAGCTCGATCGTCTTCGGCGACCGCGTCCTCGAAACGCTCTTGGAGGAACTCTCGCGCCTCAGCGTTCTCTGGGTCCGTATCGAGAGCCTCCGCCAACAGGCGGTCCGCAGCGCCGAGATCCCCGAGTGAGCGCGCCCGGATACGACCCAAACGAACCCGGGCAGCCACGCTCGCGGCCCCGTCCTCGAGCCTCACTAAGCGCTCCAGTGTATCCGCAAGCTCGGTGTCTCGCCCCTCTTGCTCCAATAGGTCGGCGAGGCGCCGCAGCGCGGGGAGATCGTCCTCAGCAAGCTGAGTCAGCCTCCGCAAGGTAGCTATCGCCCCCGGACGATCGTCGAGGGAGCCCGCCTGCAGCTCAGCAAACCCGCGCATCAGCTGGGCACGCTGGTCGGGGGTGGCGGCCTGGGCGATGCGCCTTCGAAAGATCTCAGCGCGGCGATCCGCCTGTTCGGTACGCGCATAGAGCTCGTCGAGGGTCTCGAGCGCCTCCGGATCGCCCGGCGCTTCCTCAAGGATGCGCTCGAACTCGGCGATCGCACGCGGTGCATCCGAGAGTTCCTCAGATTGAAGTCGAGCCACTCGGCGCCGGAGCTCGAGAGCCCGCCCAGGAACGTCGGTTGCATCTGCCTCGTCGAGATAGACAGCAGCCAGTTCTTCGAAGAGTCCGTGCGCTCGAGCCAGGCGCTCGACCCGCGCTTCAACGTCCGGGTCCTGGGCTTCATCCGCGTGAAAGGCACGGCGCGCGGCCGCGAAGGCGACATCGGGACGGCCCAGCCGATCTTCCTCGACCTCAGCGATCTCGGTGAGGAGCTCGACTCTCGCCCTCCCCTCTGTGGCCTCGACCCGTCTCTCGAGGCAACCCAGGTAGTCCTCGAAGGCGGCGGCTCGAAGGTAGGTCGGAGCCAGCGCTTCCGCGGCCCGAGCCGCTGTCGGGACGGCTAGCTCTCGGTCGCGAAGCAGACTGGCCAGGCCCGCTACAGCCCCCCGATCGTCCGTCCGAAGTTCGAGGACTTCAGCGAAAGCCGCAACTGCACCTTCAAGGTCACCCGTACGATCTCGACGTAGGGTTCCGAGCTGAAGCAGGAGGCCGACCCGGTCATCCGCGGCTTCGGTGCGACCCAGTTCGGCCTCCAGGGCCTCGGCGGTGATTCCCGGACGATCCGCGCGCGCCCCGAGAGAGGACAGACGACGGAGCACATCGACGTTCTCCGGATCCAAACGCCGAAGCGCGCCGAGGGCCTCTTCCGCGAGCTCGACATCCTCAAGTTCGTTCTCAGCGAGGTCAGCGATTTCCGTATACCGCGCCCTCGCCTCGTCGGGACGCGCGGTGGCCGCGATGACCCGATGGATCTGAGCGAGCTCTCGGACCCGTCCAGCCCTCCGATGGAGCCGTTCGAGCGCGTCGAGGGCCTCGCGATCTTGCGGTACTTGGCGCAGGACCCCCTCCCACAGTGTCGTCGCCCGCTCTGGGGGCCCAACCTCGTCCGATAGACGGGCCGCCCGTCGCGCCAGCTCTGGACTCGCGCTGCGGGTGTTCTCGAGCGCCTCGACGTTGAGATCCGCCCACTCTTCGCGGGTCCCGGCGCGCTCGGAGAGCGCCTCCAGGGAGGATACGAGCTCGTCGTCCTCGGGGGCCTCGGCGAAGGCCCGCGCGAGAGCAACGAAGGCCATTTCCGGCCGACCCAGCGGCTCCGCGTAGATATCGGCGATCTCGCGTCGAATGGCGGTTCGTTGGGACGCTTCAACGGCTTCCGCGCGCGCTTCCTTAACGGCGATGAGCCGCGCATAGGCCTCGCGCTTCGCCAAAAAGGGCTCCAGCGCATCGGCGACCCTCAGGACCAAGGCGGGCCGGCCCTCTCGAACCGAAGCCAACAAGGACTCGAGCTCTGCGGCGGCACCATCTGCACCTTCATCGTCATCGACGAGAGCCACCGACAGGGCTTCGAAGGCATCCTCCGGAGCCTCGAGCGCGGCATGGCGCAGGCGTCCCAAATGGATGAGAGCCTCGGAGCGGGCTGCCCCCTCCAAGCGCGGAAGGGCCTGTTCGAGCGCCTTCGCGACTTCCTGGGGATGCTCGGAGCCGGTTCGCTGAATCCCCGCCACGGCCCCACTGGGATCGTCCAGGTCGCGAAGAGCCTCCGCAAAGAGGCCTCGAGCGCGATCTCGATCGAGAGCCTCGAAGGCCAAGCCCGCCTCGAGTAGAGCGCGCCCCCGATCCTTAGGGTCCTCCTCGAGTCGGCGAGCTCGGTGCTCCAAAGCTTCCG
Organism: Myxococcota bacterium; assembly: GCA_039819565.1. Taxonomy (GTDB): domain Bacteria; phylum Myxococcota; class Kuafuiibacteriia; order Kuafuiibacteriales; family Kuafuiibacteriaceae; genus JAHQVK01. The sequence goes on from JBCBRU010000011.1 coordinate 7,360, forward strand.
CCGCGGCCCGAGGGTCACCCGCCCCCTCCAAGCGCTCCGCGAGCTCGCCGAGAGTCTCGGCGTCCTCCTGGACCTCCGCTAGCCGGGACCAGAGCTCCGCCGAACGCTCAGGAGCGTGGGTGTCCGCAAGGCGAGCCGCGGTGCTGAGAATACGGCGCTGATCTTCGAGCGCAGAGCAACGCGCGGAAGCTTCGAGAAGGCGAGCCGGGAGCTCTGCCCCCGCCCCGGCCGCAAGCGCGGTTCGCTCGAGGGCCTCCAGCAAGTCTGGTTGCGTCGGCTGCTCGAGGAAGGCTCGCTCCGCGGCGACCCGAGCCTCATCGTTTCGACCGAGGCGCTCCTCTTCAATCGAGCGGATGGCGACCCACCGCTCGGTCCGCTCCTGCGGATCCGTGGAGGCCTCCGCCAGGACGCGGTAGACGTCGGCCAGACTCGCCCAGTCGCCGGCTCGACGGTAAATCGGCTCCAGCGCGAGGGCAGCCTGGACCGCGGCCGGACCTCGCAGATGACCCTCGAGAGAGGTCCGAAGGTCGCGAGCGTCAGGAGCGGCGGCAGCCGCAATCTCGAGGGTGGTGACCGCACCGGCCGCGTCCCCCAAGGCTGAGCGCGCTTGCGCCTCGGTGAGCAAGAGCCGGGCTCGAGCCAACGGAACTTCGGTCCTGAGGGCGGCCTCTCGAAGCGCGTCCGCGTGCTCCTCGTGGCGTTCGAGGTCGAGGAAGATACGAGCCGCGGCCTCCCACGCTCGAGGGTCCCCCTCTTCGGCCGACTGAGCCCGCTGAAGCACCGCGAGCGCACGCTCAGGCGACTCGGCGGCGTGCTCCCAGATCTCGGCGGCCCGCCGATAGTGGGACGCCCTCTCGGTGGCACTCTCGGTCGCTTCGGCGCGAGTCTCCAGCACCCGCGCGAGCGCGGCCGGATCGTCCCCCGCCGCGGTGAGACGCTCAAGGGACTCCAAAGCCTCCGGATCGCCGGGTACCTGGCTCAGCACCGCCTCCCAACCTCGGGAGGCGAGGTCGGTGGGGGCATGGCGCGCGAAGAAACGCCATAGCTCGGTGTCGTCGGACCGAGCCGCGGCCAGGGCCTCGGCCACGTTCGCGAGCTCAGTGAGCCGCCCCGCTGCCTGAGCTCGGGTCACGAGCACAGGCCAGTGGGGAGCGGAGAGGTTGCCCGCTGAAAACGCGTCAAGAAGACCTTCGAAGGCCCCGTCTGCCTCTCCGGCGTGGGTACGCAGCTCGGACACGGCCAGAGCGCGCTCCTGGCGACTCTCCGGCGTCGTGTCGTGTTCGGCCTGCGCCTCGATCGCGCGCGCTTTCACGGCGGGTTGCGTGGCTCCGTCGAGGAGGGGTTCCAAAGCCGCTCCGGCCCGGGCGGCCAAGCGGGGTTCCGCCATCAGCGCTTCGAGTCCTCGCACCGCTTCCTCGTGGCCTCCAACCGCCTCGACAGCTCGGAGGTAGCGATGAAAGGCTTCGTCCGGCTCGCCAAGGTGGAGGCGAAGGACGTCGGCCGCGCGAAGATCGAGGTGAGCCGCGGCGACCGGTTCGGTCGTGGCTGATCGCAACCTATCTAGCACCGTGAGCAGTTCAGCAGAGTCCGCGGCGGGCTCGAGTCGAGTCGCGAGTCGGGCGAGGGCGTGGGCTTCGTGCGGATCCGCAGCCAAGACATCTCGCCAAGCTTGAATCGCGCCCGCCGAATCCCCGAGTCGCTCTTCCCGGAGCGCCCCCAGCGTCAGACCCATTTGCGCGCGCGCGCTGGGGTCTTCCACGGCCGCCAGCTGGGTCTCGAGGACGGCCGCCAACGCCGCGGGCGCCTCGGGGGCGAGCAGCGGCTCGAGACCGGCCAGGGCCGCCGGGTGGCCCGGATCGGCCGAAAGCGCTCCTTCAAAGAGATCCCGGGCCCGAGCCGGATTGAGTTCAGACCACAGTCGAGCCAGCGTGGTGAGCACCTGCGCTCGAGGCATCCCTTCCAGGCGGGTGGCAATCCCCTCGAGGCGCTCCGCCACTTCCTCCGGACGCTCCGAGCGCGATAGGAGGCTCCCGATCCGAGCCAGCGCGTCCTCATCTTCAGGATCTTCAGCGAAGGTCTGAATCCACGTGTCCAGCCCTGCCTCGATGTCGCCGAGCTCGACGCTGAGTCGAGCCGCTTCGCGTCGAGCCGATCGGCGCTCTTCGGGGTCCTCGGTCGTCGCAGCGAGGATGATAAGGACGTCGCGGCGGGGCCCAGAAAGTCCGCGCGACGCGTAGACCGGCTCCAAGACGCGAGCGATCTCGACCTCGGCGACGCCACGCACCAAAAGGCCTTCCAACGGCACCAGGGCGAGATCCGGCGCGGTCGGAAAGACTGAGAGCCACAGCTCGGCCGCTTCATCCTCCCTCTCGAGCTGTTCGAGGACACGAGCGCGGCGGGTCTGGACGAGGCTGAGGGTGCTCGCGTCCGCCCCGTGAAGGCGCTCCAGCCTCGCGAGCACCCCCTCGAGGAGCTCGAGACGCTGCGTACGGTCGTAGAGCTCGGCCAAAGCAGCTAGCGCCGCTTCGTCCTCAGGATGGTCTTCGAGCGTGCTCTCCAGCACCCCCATCGCGTCTTCGAGCCGATCCAAGCGCCGCTCGAAGACCTCGGCCAACCGAAGGCGAAGGCGACGGCGCTCGTCCGCGGATGGGGCGTCGGCGATGCGAGCGCTCAGTCCTTCGGCAAGCGCGGACGGGTCGTCTTCGTCGCGAAGATGACGCTCCAATGCTTCTCGGGCTTCGTCATCCTCGGGATCCAACGCGAGCAACTCGCGCCAAGCTCTCGAGGCTTCCCGCGGCTTGGGCAGATCGCTGTCCAGGAGTCGCGCCGCGCTCCGGAGAAGCTGACGCCGCCTTTCCCCGTCGGCGCCCCCAGCGGCCTTGAGGAGAGCTTCCGCGAGAGCCTCGAGGCGACCCGAGGATCTTGCCATCTCAGTCAACTCCGCCTCGGCTTCGAGCGTAGGCTCGAGCTCAAACAAAGCTCGAGAGGCCGCCAAACGCTCCTCCCGACTGACCTCCCGCGCAACCTCGAGACGCTCGCGGGCCAACCCTCGCGAGCTCTCGTAGTCCGGAGCGTGAAGACTCAGGACCTTGAGCGCCTCGAGGAGGAGCGGGCGCTCGTGCGAGTCTCGATAGAGGGCGCGGAGAGCACTGGCAGCATCGAAGTCGTCCGGTCGAAGCGCGAGCGCCGCCTCGAAATGCACCCGTGCGCGGGACGCATCACCAAGCTCCTCGGCCGACATTCGCCCCAGTTCCAGGCGGGTCTCGACCATCAAATCCGGGTCGCTGGTGCTGTGAACGAATCGCTCCAACACCTCAGCTCGGGCCTCCGGCCGCCCCAGGTCTGCGAGGAGCGCAGAGAGGCGCACCGTGAGCTCCCGATCGTCGGGCGAGATCTCGTGGGCCCGGCGAAGAGCGTCGGTGAGCGCCTCCGTGGCCGCTTCCTCTCCGGCAGCATCTCCCGCAGCCTCCGCGGCCTCCGCCATGGCCTCGGCGGTGCGAGCCGCGGAAGCTAAGAGGCGGGTTCGAACCATATGGTCCTTCACCGTGGCCACGGCCGTATTGAGGCGTTTCAGGAGGTCGGCATGTCGTCCGGCCGTCCCCTCCACCGCCTCGAGCACGCGAAGCGTAGCCCGGTGGCCCGGATGGAGGAGCCGCGCGCGATCGAAACACTCTTCGGCGCGCAGGGCCTCTTGCCCGTAGACGAGATAGAACTGAGCCGCCTCGAGGTATGCGGCCGCCGCTTCCCGCTTGTCCCGGGCCTCGCGCCCCCGTCGCTGGGCATCCTCGGCGCGAGCTTCCCAATCATGGGCGCGAGCTTCCAAGTCGTCGAGAGCGGCCAATGCCCCCTCGTCCCCCAGCGAGCGGGCTCTCTCCAAGAGCTCCTGGGCCCGGGCATGAAAGACAGCGTGGTCCGAGAGCACGAGCCCCAAGGTCCGGTAGGCTTCAGCCAAGGCTCGAACCCGAGGATCGAGATCCGCAAGGTTGAGCTCTGCGAGGGCAGTCCCGAGTCCTCCTTGGCTCGAGACCTTGAGGCGATGCGAGAGCTCTAAATCCAGAACATCGGCAGCCTCCACGGGCCGAGCGTCCTCGAGGAGAATCCGTCGAGCTCGGGTCAAGCTCCCGGCCTTGGGGTCGGCTTCATAGGCTAGGAAGCAAGCGGCTAGGGCACGCTCCCGCTCATCGAGCTCATCCAGAGCGACCTCGGAGAGGCGCACCGCGAGGGGCGCCCGGTCCTGGGGCGGTGCCGCCTCCCAGGCCGCTTCTAGAAGCATCGCCGCGCGGTGGGGGCGACGCGCATAAAGGGCGAGACCGACCAGCCCCTGGAGGGCGGGCAGGTGACCCGGATCCGAGGCGAGGACCCGCCGCAGATAGGTCTCTGCGGCGGCCGGGTCGCCGAGAGCCTCGAGGCTGTGATGGGCGGCCGCTGCGAACCACCTTCGGCCCCATTCTGGACTGGGGGCTCGGACGGCACTCTGGCGATAGGCATCCACCACCTCTCGCCAGCGTCCTTCGGCGGACAGCGCAGCCACCCGCGCTTCCAGCGCGTTGGGTTCGACCCGTCCCATGGCCTCCTGCACCATCTGTGGTGAAACCTAGCCGTTCACCGCCGCATCGTCGACGGGCGGCCGAGGGTCGCCCGTCGACCGTCGCTAAATCGCAAAGTCCGCAGGGTCAAAAGCTGTACCGCAAGCTGGGCATCACAGAGACCCCGAGAGCAAGGTCCGGAGACAGGTAACCGGTCAGTCCGGCCTGCACCCCGAAGGAGAAGTGTCGAAGCGTTGCGAAGTGCTCGTAGGCGATAGAGGCGCCGAAGGCCACGCCAAGGTCTCCGTCGCTGGCTAGGTCCTCCGCGCCAAGGAAGACTCCGAGTCCGCCCTGGGCCCGAATCCAGAGAAAGTCGCGTTCCGAGGTGAGGAGTGCGAGGGCCGCTCGGACACTGGGCGCGATGTAGAGACGATCGCGAAGGACCAGGGTCGACCCTGATTCATCCATGACCTGCGTGGAGCCTCCAACGCCGACTAAGTCTGAGCCCAGGGACAACCTGAAGATCGGGCCGAGGTCGAAGCCGAGCCACAACCCGACCGAAAGGCCGAGGTCATACCCGGTGTCGTCGTCCGGAGTAATGAGAAACGCGGGGCCAAACTCGACCGCCACCGAGGCTCCGCGTTCGACCCTCTCGATATCTTGAGTCCGTCCCGGAGCCGAGACGTCCGTCTGAGCCGTGGCGAGCCCAGAGGTCAGACTCGCTCCTACCCCGATGAGAAGCGAAAGAAAGGGATACATGGGCCGGCCCATCGGCGCGCGAACGTCACCCGAAGCTACATCGGCGTCAACGGACGGACGTCGGGGGCCCGGGTCTGGACCAAGACCGCGCGCTCAGGACGTCGCGAACCTCTCCCAACGACCGACATCGGCCGGGCCGTGCACGGCCCAAAGCTCGCCTCGGGCAGGGGCGACAACCACGGAACCGTTGCTGCTGATCCCTCCGTAGTCTTTCCGATTGATGGCCAGCTCGGCGCCCTCACCATCCGCGAAGAAGTCGCGCAGGTCCTCGGGCCCTAGCGGAGAGCTTGCGCGGGCGAGCGCCTCGAGACGCTCCTGCCGATGGTGTGTCGACGCCGTAGGCGTGCCTCGAACCTCCAGCGGAACATTCTCAGGATGAAGCATGTGATTGCAGTGAACGAGGAAACCAGACGCGACGGCCGTTTCTCGCACCTGGCCGGCCGTGCCCTCGAAGGTCGAGAGGCGTCCGTCCGCCGACGCGAGATAGAAGTAGTGAGCGCCCGAGCGATGGGCGGTCAGCAGGCTGTCACGCGCCTCCTCGAACGTCCGGCTCGCGAGCATCCGGTGGATGACGTCCAGGTAGCCCACCCCGAGGCGCGCATCCGAGCTACGAAGATTCGTCGTGCCCACCGCGAGGCCCTGATCGTTGGCCCCGATGAGACTGAGGCACCCCACGGTGGTCAGGCTGGTCGTGCTAGGCCCTCGGCGGGGCCGACGGCGTACGATGCGGACGAAGGGCATGTTGTCCGTACCTAGGTCCCAGGTCTGACCCACCAAGGGTCCCGAGGTCGACGCGTCGCTGTGCACCACGATCGAGGAGCACCCCTCCCCTTCGGGCAGCGCGGAGGGAGCTGGAAGCTCGGAAAACGCCGCCACGTCGCGGAGATCGGTGAGCGCATTCATTGACCAAATCTGAGCCAGAGGGCGCCCCGAGCCCTCGGCGATGCCCCGAAGCTCGTCGAACCCCTCACGATGGTGGGCCTGCACGTAGGGTAGACAGCGCTCCGAGACGGCGGTGAGCCACTCTTCATCCACGGCGCGCGCTCCGTACTCCCGCGCCTGCGCGATCGCATTCGCGAGACGCAGGCGATAGAGCTCGCCAATCTCGTCGCGAGCTTGGCGCCCGAAATCGACGCCCATGTCAAACGGCTCGCCCGCCAGCTCAATGACCTGCATGCACCAAGGCTGCCCCCAGCCCCCTAGAGAGGCAACGGAGGAGGTCTCTAGCGGCGTAGCCGCCGGACCCCGCCGAGCTGTGGAGGCACCAAAGGCGAAGCTTGGGCCAGGAAGGACACGAGGGCGTCGAGATCTACGCCCCCGTTCACGCGGTCCTGGCCGCGCGCGAACACCCCGCGGGTGGACATATACGCGTTCACCGTCACGCGGTAATTCCGAGCCGGATCGAGGGCCACTCCGTCGAGGCGAACCGTCTCCGGCAACACCCGCGACCTCCCCGCGCCATCCACAGTCCACGCGTAGCGGAGGTTCTCGGATCCATCCATGAAGTGCGGCCGCGATCCGCGAAACTGGCTTTGGAGGGCATCGATGATATCGGCGCCGCTTAGGGTCAACGTTACGAGCAGATTCCCGAACGGCTGGGCGCTGAACAGCTCACCATAGGTGATGTCTCCAAGACCGTCCGCGCCCGGCACGGGAGCGACGGAGGTGCGGATGCCTCCCCCGTTGATGAAGGCGAGCTCGGCACCCGCGGACCGGGTAGCGGCCAGGTGAGCGTCCGCGATCACCCGCCCCAGCGTCGAGGCCCCGGCCGCGTTCCGGGTGCGCTCGAGGGCCCCCCTCATCCTGGCCACGACTCGATCGGCGAAAGGCGCGGCACGACGGGCGTAGTCGTCGACGAAACGCACCAGACCGGGGTCGGGCTGTTCTCTATGATGGACGACGAGGTTCCGAGCCGAGGCTTGGACAACGTCGCCCGTGAAGGGGTCGAGAACCACGTCAATCTGAGTAAGAAGCCGCCCAAAGCTCCCCGCACTCGTGAGCAGGCGTCCATGACGGCGGCAGACGTAAGCCTGGTGGGTGTGGCCGCTCAAGACCAGATCTATCTCGGGATCCAAGCGAGCAAGAATGTCCACGACGGGACCCGAGAGGCCCGCGCACGCGTTGGGGTCTCGAGACGCGGGAAAGCCCCCCTCATGGAGCAAAAGCACGATGGCGCGCACTCCCCGACTCTCGAGGCTGCGGACGAGCGCGTTCGCGGTTTCGGCCTCGTCTCGAAACTCTAGCCCCGGCACGGCCTCGGCCGGGAGGATTCCGGCCGTGTTCTCGAGCGTCAGGCCAATAAAGGCCACGGGCACGCCTTGGACACTGCGCACCGAGAAGGCGGGGAAGATCGTCTTTCCGTCGGACCCGATCACGTTGCCCGCCAAGAAGTCGAACTCCGCGCCGGCGAACTCGGTGGTGCACGCTTCGGCCCCCGCTTCGGGATGGCAACCGCCGTGCTTCATGCGCAAGAGCTCCGCTAGGCCCTCGTCAAGCTCGTGATTGCCTACCGCATTGAAATCGAGCCCGATGAGATTCATGGCCTCGATGGTCGGCTCATCGTGAAAGAGGGCCGAGATGAGTGGACTTGCTCCGATCAGGTCGCCGGCGGAGACCACTAAAGTGTTTCGAGCTCGACCACGGAGCGCCTCGATGTGCGCCGCAAGCCAGGCTACGCCGCCGGCCGGAACGGCCCCGTCGGGGAGCGCGAGACCGCCCGCGGGAGGCTCGAGGTTTCCGTGAAAGTCGTTGAGGGCGAGTAGCTGAAGCCTCACCGGCGAGCGGTGGCCCGCATTCGTCACTGTGGCTGGGGGCTCGGTCGTCCGGGGAGCTTGCGCGCAGCCCCCGCTCAAGAGGAGAAGCAGGCAGAGCCTCTCCATCAGAAGCTGTTGCCGATGCTGAACTCGAAGAGCGGCCCGGCCGGGTCGTCCGGCCGACGCGTGAGGGGGATGCCCCATTCGAAACGGAGGGGACCGATCGGCGAGAACCATCGGAAGCCGAATCCGACTGACCAGAAAAGCCCCGCCGGGAGACTCTCGTAGTCGAAGGTCACGTTCGGGCAGACCGCGTCCCGTCCGTCGGGAAAGACCAGCAGCTCTCCAGGCCGGCACGGAGACCCTCGAACATCTCCGCCCAGGTAGAAAAAGTTCTCTTCCTCCGCGAAGACGTTACCAGCGTCGAGGAAGAGAACTCCGCGAATACCCACCTGTTGGAAGATCGGCACCTCAATCTCTACGTTCGCGAGGAACTCCTTATTTCCGCCCTCGATGAAAGTGAAGCTGCTTCCGTAGGGGTCGAGACCCGCGTTGCCCCGGTTGTTTTGAAGCGCACGGCGCTCGGGACCAATACGGAAGGGCAGGTAGCCACGGAGGGTGTTTATGCCTCCCATGATGAACTTCTCCGCGGGAGACAGTGCTTGCGTCGCGGTCGAGTTGAGATAGCCCGCGCGCAGACTGACCTTGAATACGCCGTTGAACGGCAGAGGCTGGTAAAAGCGCGCGAAGCCCCGGAATCGCTGGAAGGTCCGATTCTCTGAAGCCCCGAGGAACGTCTCCGAAAACTCAGCGGACAGGGAGTGGAACATGCCCCGGGTCGGGAACAGACGATTGTCGCGAGAATCGTAGGTTCCGGTCAGCCGTACGCTCGAGATCCGGCCGCTGTTGTTCAACGGGAAGAAGGCCGGCTGTCCGGAGACCGAACCGTCCGAACCGCGAGATCGCACGAACTCGAGGTTGTAGGTGAGGAAGGCTCGAATCTCGTCGGTCAGCAGGTAGCCGACCGTCAGATCGCCGCCTGTCGCCGAACGAATAAAGGAGCGGAACTGAGTCTCGGTATTGAAGGCGTTGAAGGAGAAGTTGACCAGAGTATCGAAAAGATAAGGCTCGGTGAATCGAAACTGAAAGAGCTGCCGCAGGGACGAAATCTGAGCAGAAAGCTGGAGGGATTGCCCATTCCCCAGGAAGTTGTCTTGCTGGATCTGAGCTGTGGCAATGAAGTTTTCGGCCGAAGAGAAACCTGCTCCCACTTGAAAGGTGCCGGTCGCTTTTTCTTGGACCTTGACCTCGACGATTTGCAGGTCGTCTTGACTTCCCCGTTTGGTAGTGATCTCGACGGTCTCAAAGTACCCTAGGGCCGTTACGCGGGCTTTGCTTCGCTCCCGATCCCAAGCGCTCGTGAGCTCCCCTTCGTAGATTCGGAGTTCCCGCCGAATGACTTTGTCTCGGGTTTTGGTGTTCCCCACGATGTCGATGCGCTCGTAGAAGACCTTGGATCCGCGCTGCACATCGAAAATCAGATCGATGATGCGCTCGGAAGCATCGACCTGCGTCTGAGGGGTGACATTGGCGTAGGCGTAGCCGTCGTCTTCGTAGCGACTCTTGAGGCGCTGGAGGTCCTTCCCGAGCTTGCTCCGGTTGAAGACCTCTCCCGGTTTGGTGCTCACGAGGTCGGCCAAGTCCGTGCCGTCCTCGGGCATCTCGCCAGAGAAGCCCACCTCTCCGACGTTGAACTGCTCCCCCTCCTCGATGCGCATCGTGATGTACACGTATTTACGATCGGGCGAGATTTCGACGTCGGGGGTATCGATGCGGACGTTGATATACCCGCGGTCGAAGTACTGACTCGAGAGGCGAAGGAGGTCGATCTCGAAGGCGTCCTTTCGATAGGTGCCGGCCCCGGTCAGAAACGAGATGAGGTTGCCTTCCCGGGTCTCGATGCTCCTCTTCAGCAGCGAGGAAGAGATGTTGCGATTGCCGACGAAGCGAATCGAACGAACTTCGACCTTCGCGTTCTCGATAACGCGAAGCACGACATCGACCTGGTTGTCGCCCACGTCGACCAGCTCCGACTCGACGTCCGCGAGGTAGAAGCCCTTTTCTCGATACAAATCGAGGACCTTTTGCCGGTTCTGGCGGACCTTCTTCTCGTCGAGAATGGTAAAGGGCCGAATGTCGACGACCTCCTCGACGTCGTCGTCCCCGATCGACTCGTTGTCCTTGATGACGACACCGCGAACCGCCGGTTTTTCCTTGACCACGAATACGAGGTCGACCTCGCCCGCTCCGGCCGGCTCAGCGAAAGCCTGCACGTCGTTGAAGTACCCCGTGCCGTAGACCGCCTGGACGTCCTCGGCCACGTTGCTCAAAGCCAGGCGACGTCCCTCTCGGCTGGTCAGGCCGAGCTTGGCGGCAGCCGCTTCGACCCGGCGCAAGCCCTCGAAGCGAATGGTGCGAAGCGTGCGGCCCTCTAGAGCCGTGGCGTCTGATGAGGCGGCCTGAGCCGGCCCGGACCAGGCCGTGGCCACGAAGAGGAGCCACAGCAAAGCCAGAATCGGCCGGGGGTGGAGGTGGTCACCGGACATGATGCGCGGTCGCCTTCTGGGCGGGCCGCTGGGTAGCACGACGGTCCGAAGTCGCCCATGGGATTTTTTCCGACCCTTCTCGACACGCACCCAAAGTGGGGCAGCCTGCCCCAGTGCCTCGGGCGTTTGGGGCGTATTGCCATGGTCGAAATGGGCGATTGAAGGACAGCAAGATGGTCCACCATTTGCTCCTCGTCACGTCATGCAGAGCTTCCGGTCTTTCCTCATCCTCGCCTTCGTCCTCTTCTTTGGCGGCATCTTCACCGCGGGCATGGGTCTCGGTCTGTTCGACGGTGTTCCCGCGAGCTTCCTGGTGACGATTGGTGTGCTTCTGGCCGTCATCGCGCCCGCGACGGCCCTCATCGGAGCCGCGCTCGAGGAGAAGAAGGCGACCGCCACCCAGAAGTAGTTCGACCTCCGGACTCGCCCATTCCGCCACGGCACGAGCGAACGAGCTCGGGCTTCTTGGACTCAGACGCCGCCGCCCCCCGCAGGGGGGGCGACGTCTCGCTTCACAAAAGCTCGACTCGGAGTTCGGTGCCTTCGACGTCTACCCGCGCCTCACGCCTCTCCTCATCGTGCCCCCTGCTGATGATGGCCATGGCCAGCGGGTCCACCACGTGCCGCTGGATGACCCGCTTGAGAGGGCGAGCTCCGTACTCCTCGTCGTAGCCTCGCTCCGCTAGCCAGTCGAGGGCCGACTCCGTCACGTTCAAGGCCAGCCCTCGAGCCCCGAGACGAGCGCGAACCGCCTCGAGCTGGATGGGGACGATCCTTTTGACCTGCTCACGACGCAGCGCCTCGAACACGATGACGTCATCGAGTCGGTTGAGGAACTCGGGACGGAAGCTCGCCTTCAGGATGGCCTCGAGCTGTCCTCTCATTACCTCCGGCTCCGAGACATGGCCTTGAATGACCTCGGAGCCCAGGTTCGAGGTCAGGATGACGATCGCGTTGCTCATGTCGACGGTGCGCCCCTTGCCGTCCGTCAACCGCCCGTCGTCCAACACCTGCAGCAGCACGTTGAACACATCGGAGTGAGCCTTCTCGACCTCGTCAAAAAGGACGACCGAGTAGGGGTTTCGTCGAACCGCCTCGGTCAGGAATCCGCCTTCGTCGTGCCCTACGTATCCAGGCGGCGAGCCGATGAGGCGAGCCACGGCGTGTTTCTCCATGTACTCGCTCATGTCGACGCGGATGACTTTCGTCTCGTCCGCGAACAAGGTCTCAGCGAGGGCCTTCGCGAGCTCCGTCTTTCCCACCCCGGTGGGGCCGAGGAAGAGGAAGCTTCCGATCGGACGACGTGGATCTTTGAGCCCGGCCCGAGCACGACGCACCGCCCTCGCGACCGTCGACACGGCCTCATCCTGGCCAATGACTCGCGCATGCAGCTCGGTCTCGAGCTGAGCGAGCTTTTGGACCTCACTCTCCAACATTTTGGCTACCGGCACTCCGGTCCAGCGCGACACGACCTCGGCGATCTCGTGATCCGAGACTTCCTCCCGAAGAAATGAGCCATCCCGCGTGACCTCCGCGAGCCGCGTCTCGGCCTCTTTCAAAGCCCGCTCGAGACCCGGAAGATCTCCGTACCGGATCTGGGACGCCTTCTCCAGCTCACCCCGTCGAGTGGCGATCTCCTCGTCCGTACGCAATTGCTCCGCCTTCTCCTTGATCTCCGCGATGGCCGTGAGCGCGCTCTTCTCCGCCTGCCAGGCCGCCTTCATGGCCCCCGCCTTCTCCTTGAGGTCGGCGATCTCCCGCTCGATCTCGCCGAGCCGGTCCTTGCTCCCGGCGCCCTTGTCCTTCTTCAAGGCTTGGCGCTCCATCTCGAGCTGCAGTGCTTTGCGCTCCGCCTCGTCGATGGGTTTCGGAAGCGAATCGATCTCGATACGCACGAGAGAGGCGGCTTCGTCGACGAGGTCGATGGCCTTGTCGGGCAGGAAGCGATCCGAAATGTATCGGTCAGACAGGGTCGCCGCCGCCACCAGGGCGGAGTCTCGAATACGAATCCTGTGGTGCACCTCATAGCGCTCCTGGAGACCTCGCAGGATAGCGATCGTTTCCTCGACGGAAGGCGCGTCGACCTTGACCGGCTGAAAGCGCCGCTCGAGGGCAGCATCCTTCTCAATGTGCTTTCGATACTCGGAGATGGTCGTCGCCCCGATGCAGTGAAGGTCCCCTCGAGCAAGGGCGGGCTTCAGCATGTTGGAGGCGTCCATTGAACCCTCCGCGGCCCCAGCCCCCACGAGCGTGTGAATCTCGTCGATAAAGAGGACAATCTGGCCTTCGGAGGAGGTAATCTCCTTGAGCACCGCTTTCAGGCGCTCCTCGAACTCACCCCGAAACTTAGCCCCTGCCACCAAAGCACCAAGGTCCAAGGAAAGAAGCCGCCGACCACGTAATGACTCCGGCACGTCGCCAGAAGCGATGCGGGCCGCAATGCCCTCGACAATCGCGGTCTTTCCTACGCCGGGCTCCCCAATCAGGACGGGGTTGTTTTTCCGACGCATCGAAAGCACCTGAACCGTGCGACGAATCTCTTCGTCTCGTCCTACGACGGGGTCGAGCTTTCCGCTCTTTGCGCGCTGAGTGAGGTCTACGGTGTACTTCTCGAGTGCTCGAAACTTCCCATCTGGATCTTCTTCCTGAATGCGATGGCTCCCCCGGACTTCGCGGAGGGCGTTTAGGATCGCCTCCTTGGTGAGCCCGTGGCGCTGAAGGATTGCCGCCACGGGACCGGTCGTCTCCAACGCACCGAGGAGGATATGCTCCATGCTCACGTACTCGTCTTGGAGGGTTGCCGCGGCCCGCTCCGCCGCATCGAGAGCACGTACGAAGTCGTCGCCGACGTAGAGCTGGGCGCTGGAGCCGGAGACCTTCGCGTGGGTTCCGAGCTGCTGGTCGAGGTCGCCGCTGAGCCGGCCAAGGTCGGCACCAATCTTCGTGGCGACGGCCCGCAGCATCCCTTCCGCATCCTCGGCAGCGGCCGCGAACACGTGCTCCAACTCCAGCCGCTGATGCCCATGTTGACGAGCCAGGGCCTGTGCCCGACCCAAGACTTCTCGGGTTTTTACGGTGAAACGATCTGGGTTCAAAACTACCTCCGGTCGAGCTCCGTTCGCCGCTCATCGCGGCGGCTGCGGAGCCTCAAAATCTTCGGAGGAAGAATAGAAACCCTCAGCGAGGGTCAAGGGTGCGGTTCGCTCTCACCCAACCGACGCTCAGCGGAGCGCGCGTGGGCCTCGAGCCCCTCGAGACGGGCAAACGCGGCGGCGTCGCGAAAAACAGCCTCTGGAGCCCCGTCGAGTCGCATGTAGGTGCGGACGCGGAGAAAATCGAAGACGGACAACCCACCCACGGATCGAGCCGTTCCGCCGGTGGGAAGGGTATGGTTGGGCCCCAGACCATAGTCCCCGAGCACCTCCGCCGCCCCTTCGCCGAGAAAGAGCGCGCCATAGTGATGAAGGCGTGGTCGGAGCGCCTCAGGGTCTTGCGTGATCACCTCGAGATGCTCTGGCGCCACCCGATTCGACACCGCGCAAGCTTCCTCGATTGAAGGGACCAGAACCGCGGCACTGTGATCTCGCGCGGCCGGCTCGGCCGTCTTGCGGGTCGGCAACGTGGCGAGCTGGCGCTCGATCTCCGCCCGTACGGCCAAGATGAGGGGCTCACTGGGCGTTACGAGGAGTCCTCTCGCCTCTACATCATGCTCACACTGGGCGAGGAGGTCGGCGGCCACGGTCTTTGGGTCCGCGGTGTCGTCAGCAATCACCAGGACCTCGCTGGGACCCGCGAGCATGTCGATCTTCACTAGCCCGGCGACGAGCTGCTTCGCAGCCGTGACCCATTTGTTGCCCGGTCCCACGATGGCATCACATGCCGGTATGGGGCCTGCTCCGTGAGCAAAGGCCGCGATCGCCTGAGCACCACCGACCGCCACCACCCCGTCCGCCTCGGCGAGCGCCGCAGCCGCCAGGGTCACGGGAGCAGGACGCGGTGAAGCCACCCAGACCTCATCGACGCCGGCGGCTCGAGCCGTCACCGCCGTCATGAGCACCGTGCTCGGCAGCGGGAATCGGCCCCCGGGAGCGTAGCACCCCGCACGACTGACCGGAGCCACCTCGTGGCCGAGCACCCCACCGCCTCCCGGCAGCGTGTGCTCCATGTCGGTGAGCGCGGCTCGCTGTCGCTCGGCGAAATCTCGAATTCGAACCGCGGCGCGCTCGAGCACGCCTCGGGCATCGGCCGGCAGCTCTTCCAGCGCAGACTCGAGATGCGAGCGAGGCAGAACCAGAGGAGCGCCCGGTTCGAGGTCTCCTAGCCTCTCCGCGTGGGCGCGAAGCGCGACCTCGCCGTCGCGGCGAACATCTCCCACGATCTTCGCTGCCGCCGCGAGCGTGTCCTCGCTCAGCGCGCCCAATCCGGCGGGCGCGAGGTCCTCGGGTCGCTTGTCAGGAAGAAGCATGCACGGATGAGACGGTGGGGGCGCAGCTGGAGCAAGCTCAACTCCGTAGGCTCACACCGTAGCCGGTGCGCTTATGATCAGGGAGAATACGGGGGTCATGTGCCGCCTCCGCTGCAGTTTTTCCCTTGCGACCGCCGCAGCCGCCTTCGCGATCATGAGTGGGCCGGCTCCGGCCCTCTGCGCTCCGGCCTCCAGCCCCGCAGCCGATGCCCGCCTCCACGGACTGAGCTGGCTCGAGGGTGTGTGGCGCGGGGGCTCGTCTAAGCTCGAGACCGAGGAGCGCTGGACCTCGTCAGAGGGCGGGATGATGTTTGCGGTCAACCGCAGCTTCTCGGGCGGGAGGGTCGTCCACTTCGAGTTTCTCCGTATCGCCGCCGATGCACAGGGGGTGGCCCTCTTCGCCCAGCCGCGAGGTAAGCCGCCTACGCGTTTTCAGAAGGTGGCTCAGACCCCCGGGAGCGTGACCTTCGAAAACCTGAGCCACGACTTTCCACAGCGGATTGTTTACCTCCGACGAGGGGACGCCCTCGAAGTTCGCGCGGAAGGCGGAGACAAGGTCTCTCGGTGGCGCTGGACCCGCGTGAGCCCCGGAATGTAGCGCCCCTCAACGTAACTCAGGCCGCACGAAGCGTGAGGTCCGCCAGGGCCGGACGGGAGCCAAAGAAGTGCTGCTCCGCCCGCTCGATGTAGTCGGCGAACGGACGCACCCATGGCACCAGTGGGCTCGGCGCTGCGGGCGCGACGAAGTTCAGAAGAAGAGGATACACCGTGGCATCTAGGGATCCGGGCCGGTCCGCGAAGAAGAACGGACGGTCGCCGAGAGCCAGATGGAGCGCCTCCAGGTCTTCCCGAGCTCGCTCAATCATCTCTTCACGGGGGAGGCGGCCCGTGCCCTGCGCCCAAAGCTGCTGGTCGACCTTCTTCCGAACCATACGGAAGACGGTGCTCCGAAGCAGCCAGGGCACATCTGCGAAGAAGGTCTCCTTGACGAGGTCAGCGTGATCGTTCCATCGAAAGTACAGCTGCACAAAGTACAGATGCTCCTCGAGCATGCGCCGAAGCGGGGGAATTCGCGCACGATCCTCGGCAGCCAAGTGCCCATCGAAGTCGGCGCCGAACTCCCGCTCGAGATAGTTCTGGATGTTCCTTGTATCTGGAACCACCACCGTGCCGTGATGGAGCACGGGCATTTTCTGACGAGGCCCGAAGCGGGGCTGGGAGACCTCCCGTTCGTATTCGAGGCCGGCCAGAGAGAGGAGCGCCTCGGCCTTGAGCGCGAACGAACTCGCACCACGAACGCCGAAAGCGCCCGGGAGAGTCTGGAGTTTGAGGTTGGGGGTGGTCGTCGTATTCATTTCGAAACTCCTTGGCGCCGGTTTGGTCGCGCCTTCACAGGAGTGACGTTTCGAAGGGGCGTAGTTCGACAGCCCCTCGCACTTTTCTTGGCGACTTCGCTGAGCGCGAGCTTGGCCCGGCGCACCGGGGGACTAGCGAGGTAGGCGACGATGAGAGTCGCTAAGCGACGGCCGAGCGAGCACGCGGCGAGAGGCGCGGCCGAGGGGTATCAGAATCTACGCCGGGCGCATCTAGGCCCCTGTCAGGGTACTAGCCTACGGGCGGAGGCTTGGCATCGCCCTTTCGGCGACGGACCCTCTTCGCACGGTTCGCGAGCTCAGCTTCGATCTCAGCCAGCGAAACACCTTCGGTCAGCGCCCGCACGAGGGCGAAGTAGATGACGTCGGCCGCCTCGTGGCGCACTTCGTCCGGCCCCTCGGCCACGGCGAGCTCACCCGCCTCTTCTCGAATCTTCGCCTTGAGAAGATAGGGATCCGAGAACAGCCGCGCCGTGTAAGAACCAGGGCGGGACCTCGTGGCGGGGTCGGCGAGGCGTCGGGCCAGGGTCCCCAGACCGTTGAGGGGCCCAAAGCAGCTCTCCGTCTCGAGGTGACAGAATCCCTCACCAGACTGCTCCACCATGAAGCGAAAAACGTCACGATCGCAGTCGAGATCCACGCGCAGGAGCTCCTGCGTGTTCCCTGAGGAGGCTCCCTTGCGCCACAGGCCGCGTCTCCTCGACCAATAACATCCGATGCCTTCTTCAAGAGCAACCTGCAGGCTCTCCTTCGAGGAGTAGGCGAGACCCAAAGCGCGCTCCTGAGCGTCCACCACCACAGTCGGCACCAAGCCGTCCGGTCGGTCGGTCTGCACCCCCGCCCAGAGGGCATCGGCGAGAGTAAAGGCGCCGCTGTAGAGGGCCATCCCGATCTGGGCATCGATGCCGAGAGCGTCCAGAGCAGCGACCTCGTCGGGGGTCGCAACCCCGCCCGCGACGGTGAGCGTTCGATCTCCCGCGGCCGCTTTCAGTGCCTTTGCGCGATCGAGGTCGAGACCTGACATCGTGCCCTCAACCTCCACGAACGTGACCAGGAAGCCTCCCACGTAGGGGGCAAGCTCTGCCATGCGGTCTTTGACCGAAGCGCCGGTCTTGGTGCGCCAACCATCCACGACCACCTCATCATGAACGGCGTCCAAGGCCACGAGAACGCGCTCCTGGGGCAAGGTAGAGAGCACCTCCGGCGTGGCGGCGGTGCCGATAATGACCTTCTCGGCGCCCGCGTCCAGCATATCCAGCGCGGCTTCGGACGAGCGGAGCCCCCCTCCCACTCGACAACGATGACGCCGACAAAGGGACTCGACGAGGGCCCGATTGTTGCCCTCACGAAGAGCGGCATCGAGGTCGATGACCGCAACCTCGCCTACACGAGCAAAGCGCTGCGCGATAGGTTCAGGGGGCCCTGCATCGATCTTGAGCTCGCGCCCACGCTCTAACTGAACCGCGTGACCTCCCTTGAGGTCGATCGAGGGCACGATCACTCCGCACCCCGCATCGGGAGCCCTCTTCCGGCGAGGTCGGCCTTCACCGAACCTACGGAAGTATGAGAGTCGTGAAAGATGGTGGCCGCAAGAACGGCATCCGCACCCACTTCAAGGGCTTGCGCGAGGTGCTCGGAGTGGGCAGCGCCGCCGGAGGCGATGATCGGAACGGCGGCGGCCGCTCGAACGTTCCGGAGGAGTGCTAAGTCGTAGCCTGCACCGGTTCCATCCCGGTCCCAGGACGTGAGTAGGATCTCGCCCGCCCCTCGCCTCTCGGCCTCCGCCGCCCAGGCCACAGCATCGAGGCCTGTACGGTCTCGTCCGGAGCGAACCACGGTTTCCCATCCCTCTCCGCCCAGTCGCAGAGCAGCATCGAGTGCGAGGACCGTGCACTGCACCCCAAACCTGCTCGCAAGTTCCGTCAGCAGCTCGGGCCTCGCCACTGCGGCGGAGTTGACCGCGACCTTGTCAGCTCCTGCCGACAACAAGGCCTCCGCGTCCGCAGCGCTGCGCACGCCGCCCCCTACGGTCAGCGGAACATCCAGCACCGCACGAACCGCTTCGACCGTAGGCACGGCATGGCCTCGCCCCTCGGGGGTGGCAGAGACGTCGAGGATCACGAGCTCATCCGCCCCCTCCTCCGCGTAGCGCCGAGCTTGGTCCACGGGGTCTCCCGCATCGCGAAGCCCTTGGAACTTGACGCCCTTGACGACCCGACCGTCCTTGACGTCGAGGCAAGGAATCACCCGTCTCTTGAGCATCAGCTTCCCTCCCCGGAGCTCTCGAGCCATCGCCCCATCACCGCCCTTCCGTCCTTGCCCGAGAGTTCAGGATGAAACTGGCAGGCGAGGAGCGACCCGCGCTCGAAGGCCGCGACAAAAGGACCTCCGTGCTCCGCAAAGGCGGCCAGAACTCCATCAGGAGCGCGCTCCGCCCGGTAGGAGTTTGCGAAATAGAACTCCCCACTCACCATATAGCGAGCTGCGTCCGGCGCCCGGACCTCGTTCCAGCCCAGCTGCGGCACCCGGACGTGGCTCGGAAAACGGGCCGCGCGGCCGCTAAAGATGCCCAGCCCTTGTTCGTCTTCGGACTCCTCGCTCGAGGTCAGGAGCATCTGCAACCCGACGCACACCGCGAACAACGGTCGTCCCTGCTGGGCTCGCTCGATGATCGGCTCTACGAGCCCCAGAGCCTCAAGTCGACGCCGCGTCGGTCCCAGGGCTCCAACCCCCGGGAGCACGACATACGCTGCCTCGCGCACGTCCTCGGCCAGCTCCGTAAAGCGAGGTGTCACCCCCAGTCGACGGAAGCCAGCCGCCACGCTGGCAAGGTTGGCGGCGCCGGTACGAATGATGACGACCTCACGAGTCATCCCATGGTCCCCTTCGTGCTGGGAGCCTCCGCCCCCCCGGTTGGCTGAAGGGCCATCCGAAGGGCACGCCCCACCGATTTGAACGCCCCCTCAGCGCGATGATGGTCGTTGTCTCCGTACAGAACCTCCGTATGGAGCGTGAAGCGCCCCGCGGAGGCGAAGGACTGAAGAGCGTGGACCAGATTCTCGGTGGCGACCTCGCCGATACGTTCTCGACGAAACCCCAACCTCACAACGGAGAAAGGTCGAGCTACGAGATCGACAGCGGTGCGCGCCAAAGCCTCGTCCATCGGCACGTAGGCGTGCCCGAAGCGAGCGATGCCCACCCGGTCCCCAAGCGCGCGATCGAAGGCCGCTCCCACGGCAAGGGCAACGTCCTCAACGGTATGATGGTCGTCGATATGAAGGTCGCCCTTCGCGTGAACGCTCAATCCCAAGCCCCCGTGGTGGGCCAACGCGGTCCACATATGGTCATAGAAACCGAGCCCGGTTTCGACGCGAGGTTGACCTCCGTAGAGATCGATCTCGATCGTTATCTCCGTTTCCTTTGTCTTGCGCACGAGGCGAGTCATGACTCCGACCTTCGTGCCTTCGCCGCGGCCTGGGCCATGGCGGCCAGCAGACCTTCGAGGGTCTCCTCGTCCTGAGGACAGGTGATACGAACGCATCCATCGAGAGGAGGCGACCCCACGAAACGACGCACCCGGTAGCCAAGCTCGGCCAAGGCCTCGACGAAAGCTTCTGCGCTCGAACCAAACTGCGCGAGCACAAAATTGGCTTGGGAGGGAATCGGCCGAGCCCCGAGCTCTTCTAAACCGACGCGTAGGCGCTCACGTTCGGTGCGTACCCGCTCGGCGGCCGCACAGGCCAGGGTCTGTCGGCGGTCAAAGAGCGCCCCCACGACGGCCAAGGAGGGGCTGCTGACCGAGAACGGCTGTCCTATCGCGCGAAGGGACGCGGTGACGTCCGACCCCGCGATGACGTAACCCACCCGTAAACCGGCCAACCCGAGAGCCTTTGAATAGGTGCGTGCGACCGCTGCTCCGCGGACGAGCAGCTCCGCGGTGGGATCAACGTCTGCGAACTCGACGTAGGCTAAGTCCACCACGAGCAGCTTTCCCTGGGCCTGCGCGCGTTCCGCGAGGCGCTCGAGCGCTGCCTGCGACGCAACCTCTCCCGCGGGACTCGAGGGGCTGACCACGAAGCCCACGTCGGCGCGATCGAGCGCTTCGGCGAAGCCGGCCTCTGGAAAAGGCCCATCGAACCACGGCACCCGTTCCGCCTCGGCCCCCGCCACCTGTACGTAGCGGGGAATCATCTCAAAGGTGGGATCCATGAGGACCGCTCGTCGCCCTGGTTCCAGATAGGCCAGCGCCAGCCGAGCTAGAGCGTCGTCAGCGCCTGCGGTCAGCACCACCTGCTCCGAGGCCACACCGTAGGCCTCGGCGAGACGCTCCTCGATCGCGGTTGCGCTGGGATACTCGGCGAAATCAAGACCTGCGAGAGCGTCGGAGACCGCCATCGACGGCGACCGTCCTTCGTTGGCGTGAAGTCGAACCCCATCGCCGCCTCCCCGGGGGGGACGGTAGGGCTTCAACCCCGCAAGCCTTCCTGCGGGCTTGAGCCCTGTCACGGGACGACCTGGGACACCGGAGAGACCACGATGTCAGTGCCTCCACAGGCCTTTAGCTGGGGGATGAGCCCAGGCAACACTGAGCGGAGTACGGCTGCCTTGACGGCATAGCCTACGGCCTCGCCCCTCGCCTTACCGTGAGCGTAGAGCTTTGAGATGGTGGGCTGGCGCATGGCGGGAAGGCTCGCCACGACCTGATCGAGGGCATCCACGCCGACATTGACCTCGACCATGACCCGTTCCCGGCCCGCGATGACGGACTGCAGCAAGGTGGCCAGATCCTCGATTCGAGCGCGCTTCGCGGGCGCCGCCATGGCCTGCCGGCTCGCGTAGAGGCGGGTGGCAGAGCGCATGAGTTCGTCTACGATGACGAGCCCGTTCGCCTCGAGGGTCGCTCCGGTTTGGGTAACGTCGACGATGACGTCGGCGTCCTCCGGCGGAAAGACCTCCGTGGCTCCGTAGGTCCGCACGAAGCGACCTCCTGGACAGGCTTCGGACATCCAGCTCCGCGTGAGCCGTTCCAGCTCGGAGGCGATGCGCAGTGGGCCTCCGATGGGACTCTCCGAAGGGAGTCGACCGTCCACCAGGAGCTCCCGCGGCGCCGCGGCTACGATCCGCACAGGGTCCAAGCCCAGGTTCATCACTTCGTGGAGCTCGAGGCTCTTCTCCGCCACCCAGTCGGCACCGGCGAAGCCGACGTCCCGAGTCCCCACCGCAAGCATCTCGACGATGTTCTGGGGCTTCAGGAGCTTCGCCTCCACGGCAGGCAGATTGATTTTGGGACGATATCCTCGAGAGCCGTGATGTAGCCGAACGCCCGCCTCGGCGAGGAGGTCGACGACGCCCTGGTACATGCGCCCCTTGGGGATTGCGAGGTGAAGAGGTACCGCTTCCGCGCTCATCATATGAGAACTCCGATGACGCACGCCGTCATGAAGGCCGCGAGGGTGCCCCCTAGCACGGCGCGCACGGCGAGTCGGGCGAGATCTGGACGACGCTCGGGCGCGAGAGGCGAAATCCCCCCCAGCTGAATCCCGATTGATCCTAGGTTGGCGAAACCACAGAGCGCGTAGGTCGCGATGACCATGCTTCGGGGCGCTATGCCGTCGGCCTGCTGCGAGAGCTGAAGGTACGCCACGAACTCGTTGAGGATCGTCTTCACTCCAAGCAGGGAGCCCACGGTTTGGGCGTCCTCCCAGCGGATGCCCATGATCCACGCGAGCGGGGCGCCCAGCCAGCCGAGCATCAGCTCGAGCGTCAGCGGAGTGTCGAACCCGAGAAGGTTCCCGCTGAGCCAACCGAGAAGACCATTGGCGGTGGCCACGAGCGCCGTGAACGCAAGCAGCATGGCGCCCACGTTAAGGGCAAGGGTCAACCCCTCGCCCGCCCCCCGCGCCGCGGCGTCGAGCATGTTCGCATCCGTTTTTGGGAGATCGAGGTGGACGCCCCCCAGCGTCTTGGGCGTCTCCGTTTCGGGCACCAAGATCTTGGCGGTGACCAGCGCCGCCGGGGCGCTCATGATGGACGCGGAGAGCAAGTGGCCGGCGATATCCGGAAACACGCCTTGCAGCATGCCTACGTAGGCGATCATCACCCCACCCGCGACGGTGGCGAAGCCCCCGGTCATGACCGCCATGAGTTCCGATGTCGTCATACCCGCGATGAAGGGTCGGATAAGGAGGGGCGCCTCGGTCTGACCCACGAAGATGTTCCCAGCTGCCGACAGGGTCTCCGCCCCGCTCGTCCCCATCACTCTCTGAACCCCGAGGGCGATGAGTCGGACCAGCTGGGGCATGATCCCCGCGTGATAGAAGAGCGCCATGAGTGATGAAAAGAAGATGATCGTCGGGAGAACGCCGAAGGCGATGTAGGCCGTATGCCCGGGGCGAGCCAGGTCTCCGAAGATGAAAGCCGAACCCTCGGTGGTATAGGCGAGTAGGCTCGTCACCATCTCGTTGAACCCGGCGAAAAACCACGCTCCCGCCGCCGTGCGCGTCAAAAGCCCGAGCCCGATCTGGAGCGTGACCCCCACCCCAACCAGACGCCACGGGATACGCCTCCGATTCGTCGAGAAGAGCCACGCGATCCCGAGCATGACTGCGAGCCCCAGGGCGCTACGGGCGCGCTCTCCCCAGGTCGACGTGACCCCGAGCGGTCGACTCATGGCTGCTCGAGCCGCCGCGGCCGGGGCCTCTACGGACGCGACCGTGGCCGTCGTCACGTCGGGAGCCGCTCGGAGCCACTCCTCCGCCGCCACCGTGAGGAGCAGTCCCAGCGCGAAGATGAGGGGCACCCGGCGCATCACCCGCGGCACCATACCGACTGCGCCCAAGGAGGCAAGCGACGGGCTTTGACGGGGCCCTCAGACTCCGCTTCCCTCGAGGTATGGCCGACCAGCGCTACCGACTTATCTATTGGCCCGGCTTGCCGGGCCGCGGCGAGTTCGTAAGGCTCGCCCTCGAGGAAGCTGGTTGCTCCTACGACGACGTCGCCCGCGGCGCCGAGGCAAACGGAGGGGGCGTACAAGCAGTCCTGAGCTGGGTTCGCGGACGAAACCCGGGGCACCCCCATCTCGCCCCTCCCATCCTCTGCTGGGGCGAGCTAGCGATCTCCCAGACTCCGAACATCCTCGCCTGGCTCGGGCGGCGCCACGAGCTCTGGCCGCGTACGGAGGCGGGGCAACTCCATGCAATGCAAGTTCTATTGACGGTCGCAGATCTGGTCATGGAGGCCCATGATTCGCATCATCCGATGGAACACGATGGCTACTATGAGGACCAGAAACCGGAGGCCGAACGGCGCAGCCGGGCCTTCACACAACGAAGAATGGCCAAGTTTCTCTCGCACCTCGAAGACGTGCTGGAGGTGAACGGGGGGGAGGTCATGGTGGGAGACTGCTTCTCGACCGTGGACCTCGCCGTATTCCAGCTCTTCGAGGGTCTCGACTATGCCTTCCCCCGAGCTTTTGCCCGAGTGACCGAAGCCACCCCCGCGCTTCGGGCGCACCGGGAACGCGTACAGGGACGTCCGAGCCTGTCGCCCTACCTGGCATCATCGCGCCGTCTCGCGTTCAACGAGCTCGGCATATTTCGTCGCTACCCGGAGCTCGACGACTAGAGCGCTGATCAAGGACTCGCGTGGGTGACCTCGGCGAGCCCATGTTGGCTCGGATCGTGCGGCGAGGAGGAACCAGGGTGGCCCCCTGTGACCGATTCGAGCGCGAAGCACGCCCGTGCGAGCCGAGCCCACAGGGACCGGCGCGGCGCCGCGGGAGGTTTTCCTCAGCGCTCTAGATGCGCCCGGCGTGAATTGTGAGCCGCCCCTCCGGGTGATGGATCTCGCCGCGTGGTCGTTCGGCGAAGAGGAAGCCTACCGAGGTAGGCGACGATAAGAGTCGCGAAGCGACGGCCGAGCGAGCACGCGGCGAGAGGCGCGGCCGAGGGGTATCAGAGTTTGCGCCGGGCGCATCTAGGCCCTCGAGGACGGAGGCGGCGTTCGCCGAACCGCGATACGAAGACGATCCACCGCCGCCACAACGGCAGCTAGCCCCGGCCTCGCCCCGGGAGGGCCGAAGCGCTCGCGCTCGTATAGACGTACGGCAGCCCGTGCCTCGTCACGTAAGGCGTCGGGGAGTTCCTCGAGTCGCCGTCCGAGGGGCTGGGTCTCGCGGCCGCCCACCAGACGCTGAAGTCGCCGACCGAGTCGGTCCAGTCGCGCCCCCCGTCGCCCCCGCCAAGTCCATCCCAGGATGCCTATCAGACCCAAAGCCAACGGAATCGCGGCGACCCAGAGGGGCAGGCGCCCTCGACCGGAGGGCCCCTCTCCTTCGCTCCCCTTGTCCGCGAAACCCGCGAACCCGCCGCTGAGGCCCGAACCGAGATCGTCGATCAAGGCCCGGCGACGCGCGTCATCGAAGTCGATCACGTACTCGTACCAGAGGGCCTCGAGAGCATCCCAAACGTCCCGTACAAAGGCGAAGCGCTTGTGGGTACGCCGAGCCCGAAGATCCTCGGGCGTAGCGTCAACCCAGATCCAGCGACCGTCTATCAACACTTCGACCCAGGCATGCGCATCGTCCGAACCCATTTCGAGGGCTCGGCTTCGCACATTGTACCAACCGCCGTAGTATCCGGTGGCCACTCGTGCGGGAACTCCCGCTGCCCGGAGCAGCACGGCGACCGCTCCCGCGTACAGCTCGCAATGCCCCCTGCGAGCCTCGAAAAGGAACCGAACCAACGGATCCTCCTCCGTTCCCGGCAGGGGATCGAGGCTGTAGGCGTAGCCGGTACCGAAGTGACGGAGCACCCGTCGCGTGGTGTCCTCCGGGCCCGTGCTTCCCTCGGAAATCCTTTGCGCGAGGTCACGAACCCGTGGATCGAGGTCGGGAGGGAGCTGCGTGTAGCGAGTCAGCAGCGCGTCGCGAATCGTCGGCGACCGAGGCAGGGCCGCAGGCACATTCTGTCCGATACACGCGTGGTAGCGAAGGTCGAGCTCGCTACGAGAGAGTCGCTGAGCCCAGGAACCGCTGTCGTAGCGAAGCAGCTTGCGGCGGGGAGAAAGAGATACGGCGGATGGTCCTTGGCGACCGAGGACCGCGACCGGGTGGGGGCGGCTTCGGCCGACCTGGCGACGCAATGTGACGTCCCTGCATCCCTCTCGATTCCCGGCACGGCCCTGCGGGTAGTGCCTCACGGTGCCTTCGCCGTCGCGAAAGGTCCCGTCCTCGAGCGTGTCGAGCACGTAGAGACGAGCATAGAGCCCTTCGAGATCCCCCCGCGGACCATCGACGAGCAGAGCCACCGAGCCGTCGCCTCCCCCTGTTACGCCGCCCGAAGTGAGCGTCATCGAGGACCCGGCCCCGGAAAAGGCCACCAGTCCACCGGCGCCGAGCATGCCGCTAAAGCGGTAGCGGGGTAAAAAAGACACGGCGGCGTATCCCGCAACCATCAAGAGTAAACCCCAGGCGGTCAGAGTTCCCCCCAAGCGCGGCACCGGCCGAGCACCGTAGACTTTCACGAGCCGCGCGCGACTCTCGACCGGGCTGCGTTCGGCCAATCCCAAGATCGAAGCACTGAGCATGGCCCAGAGGGCCGCGGGCACGAAGGCCACTACGAGCAGAGCGAACGAAAAGCCCGGAGTGATCACCGTAGCCGCGGCCAGGAGGACGCCAGCGGCTCCGACGAGAATGAGATCGTCGCGCTGCCCTCCGCGGAGGAGAAAGCGGTTGAGGACCCCCAGCATCACGATGCCGAGGCCGGCGTCTATAGGCGCTCGCCGAAAGATCGACAGCGCCGCGACGAGACCGGCCACCGTCAATGCATGCACCACGACAGTCCGGGGAAGCGGACGCTGTACCTCGTGGAGGTGCGGGATACCCACGAGGAGAAGTAGGAAATAGACGACGCCCGCGCCGAGGAGAAAGGGAGATCCGGACATCAGACCCAGCACCGGGAGGGCGAGGGTCGCGTAGAGCGCTAGGATGTGGGCGATGCGAAGGGTCACGCGGCCTGCTCCCGCGCACCTTCGGAAAGCGTCCCGTCGAGGGCCACGTGGAAGGTGGCGACCCCCGCCGGCGCGGCGGCGCCGGCCGGCACCAGCCAAGACGAGGGGACCCGAGCGGTGCCGCGGGAGAGCTCCGGTTGCAAGCCAGCGAGATGATCCAGGAGCCCATCCAGCGTGACCTCGCCCGGAGCGAAGCTCCCGGAGTGCGTCGTCAACCCGACCGCGAATCCCTCTTCGTCCCAAGCTCGCAATGCAGCCTGCGCGTACTCCAAAGTCCTCTCGAGAGACTCGGGGTCGGCATCGGGCCCGGTGGCCACGCCCAGCTCTGCGCGGGGCCGCTCCGTACCCGTCATCTCAAGAACCACGGGACGCCCGAGAGCCAAGCTGCGAAGTGCGTGAACCCGATGCTCGGAGTCTCTCTCCTCCCGCTCACGGAGGCCGTAGACATCCAAACCCAGTCCACGATGCTGGGCCGTCTCGCCCATGCCCGTGACTCCCGGCGGACGCGCAAGCTCGGGAGGCCGGTCTACTCGACGCGGGCGAACGAGCACTTCGAGGTCCGTGTCGACATCCTTTGATTTGATGAGCAGCCCAAAAGGAAACCTCGTGGCGAGCTCCGCCTCGTGAAGCGCGACCCGGCCACGACGAGCAAAACGGCGCTCCCCGAGGCAGCGAGCGGTCCGGTCTTCCATCACCGGCAGGTGAACATCCAAGACCTCGCCTGGCTGAACGCGCGCCCACGGCCAGAAATTCCCGTTCGGAATCTCCCGGTACCGAAGATCGAAGGCGGGCCCTCGCGCTTCGTCCCGTAGAAAGCGAACTTCTAGTCGCGCGGGGGCCTCGGCGTAGATCGGGCTCACCGGCATGACTCGAATGCGGATCGGGCGAAGGTTGCGCTCCGAGAGGATTCCCGAGAGCACGACCGCTCCCAGCGTGGCCCCGAGCAGAAGGAAGAGAAGGTTGTTGGTGGCGGTGACGGCCGCAAGCCCGAGGAACGTCGGCGCGATGAGCGCGAAGATCCCAGGAACGGTAGGAATCGCCCGCCGCGGAGGGCGAGGAAAACGCCGCTTGCGAGGACTTGGCTTGGACACCGGCAACTCAGCTCGGGGCGGGCGTGCGATCGAGGAGTGATTCGACGAGGCTCTCCACTTCGCCACGCGAGGGACGCTCCTGGCCCTTTACCACGAGGCGATGGGCACATACCGGGACCGCGAGAGCATGAACGTCCTCGGGACTCACAAAGGGACGCCCAAAGACCAACGCGCGGGCTCGGGCGGCCTGGGCGTAGAGAAGCAGCCCGCGGGTGGATACTCCGGTGTCCACCTCGCCCGCCTCCCGCGTGGCGTTGACGATCGCTTGAAGATAGGCAGCGACCTCGGGAGCAAGATGAACGGCGTCTACAGCCGCCCAGAGGCCTGGCAGACTGGCCGGCTCGAGCGCCGGCTCGATCTGCTCCGGGAGGGGCGGAGCAGTGCCCTCCCCGATGAGAAGAGCGCGCTCGACCGACGCTTCTGGATAGCCGACGGCGGTCCGGAACAGAAAACGATCCATCTGTGATTGGGGAAGTGGGTAGGTCCCGTAGTGCTCAGACGGGTTCTGAGTCGCGATGACGAAAAAGGGCTCGGGGAGAGGATGAGTTTGCCCGTCGACCGAGACAGCCCGCTCCGCCATGGCTTCGAGCAATCCGGATTGCGTACGTGGAGTGGCCCGATTCAGCTCATCGGCCAAGACCACGTTGGCGAAGATAGGCCCCGGGCGAAAGCGGATTGCGCCCGAGGTCGAATCGATGACGCTACCGCCTACGATGTCCACGGGGAGCAGGTCCGCGGTCAGCTGAATCCGAGAAAAACTGCCTCCGACGACGGTCGCGAGAGCCCGCGCGAGCGTCGTCTTACCCACGCCAGGCACGTCCTCCAAAAGCAGATGTCCGCGGGCCAGAAGCGCCACCAGCGAGAGCCGAGCGACATCTGATTTCCCGCGAACGACGTCTCCCACCCGACGAACCGCAGTCTCGAGCAGCAGGTGGTGCGCCTCCGGGGCCGGGGCGACAGGGCGGCGTGCTTCGCTCACGCCAACAGCTTAGACGGCCCGGGCTCCTGTCGCGTAAGAATTGAGGTCGTAGAGTCTCGTATCGGGCCGGTCGGCGCATGAGTGTGTGCCCGATTTGACTCTTCAGCAGTCGGTGAGCGTATGTTCGGTGGATGGTCGGTGTGGCTCGCCAGCGACACGAGTTTCGTGCCTCGTGGTGGATTCGCGGCGGGGTGCTCGCTGCCCTCACGTTGTGGGTAGGCGTCGGAGCTTGGGCGTTGCTCCGGGGAGACCTTCCCCTGGACGCTCTCCTCGGGATCCTCTTTTTCGTCCTCTTCTTCGTTGGGTTCGCTCTCTACTACTGGCGAATGGCCTACATCGTCGATGATCGCGGGGTTACGGTGCGGGGCCATCTCTTCCCCTGGGAGACGATCGAGTCCGTAAAGCGGTCCACCCTGCCTCTGGTGGGTTGGGAGGTCACCACGGCCCGAGGAGTCTTCGTTCTCGACGTGTTCGTGAGCGGACGAGCCCGGCTGCTCGACGTGATCGTCGCCCGCGCCGGACTGTGGCCGTCCACGCAGCCCTAGGCGACGGTGGCTAGGGCTAGGATGGACGTACCGAGCGGCAGTCCGCGCCTCCGGAGAAAGGGCCGCTCGAGACCGAGGATCCCCACCATCGCGTCATTCAGGCGCTGCCCCGTGAAGCCGGCCTCCGTAAGCTCCTCGAGAACGTAGGGTCGAGGGCCACCGCGGAGGGTGTCTCTTACCGTCCGTCCCGCCTTGACCGCGAGGGCCGCCCAAAACAGAGCCGAAAAAAAGAAGGTCATGCGCTCCACCCGAAACCCGGAAGCTTCGAGCGCATGCGCCAAAGACGCACGGGTGTAGCGCCGCTTGTGCTTCTCGATGTCGTCCCAGGGCGACCACAGGAATTGGAAGGCGGGGACCGTTACGAGTACGAACCTATCCTCTCCGTCGCCGAGCGCCTCCCGTACGTGGGTGAGCGCGGCTACGTCGTCCGGCAGGTGCTCAATGACATCGAGAAGCAGCACGCCGCGGTGAGCGAGAGCCTCCAGTGGCTGAGTCACGTCGCGAGCCCGGAACTCGCGGGTCTCAGCGGCCGGTCCTAAACGACGTCGTGCGTTCTTTTCAGCCAGCTCGAGAGCACGAGGAAAGACATCCGAGTAGTCGACGTGGAAGCCCTCGGCGTTCAGGTGGGTGGTGGTCGTTCCGATCCCGCAGCCGAGCTCGATCAGTCGAGCCGTGGTTCGGTCTTCGCCGAGGTACGTCCCCAGCTCATGCGCCAGCACCCGCTTTCTGTGGATATGCCAGTAGTGGCGCTCCTCGAGGCCGTCGTCGCGGACGGCGAACTCATTGGGGTCAAAATAGGTGCTCTCAGTCTCCGCCATGATCCTTCGTCCTTCGTCTGGCCATCAGCAAGAATCGCCCATCCGACTTCAGCTCCACGAACTTCCTCTCGAATGCGGAATCCCGCTCTCGCAGAAAGCGGCGTTGCGCGCGTGTGAGCACCAGAGCCTCGGTGCGGGGCGCTCGTACGCCGTCCATGAGCCAGGCGATTTGATCGTCGTCATAATACCCGGGCCAGGCTTGGGGAACGTCGGGCAGATTGGTGATCGGCGTCCCCGCAGCCCTCACATAGAAGTAGGTGTATCCCGACGCCGGGCCTCCGTACACGATACGGGCCTCGGCCGGAAGCGACTCCAGATCATCCACAAACCACGTGTGCTCTCTCGCCGCGGCCGCCCAGTCTCGCGTTCCCGCGGTACCCAGGGACGCGAGACGGGCGTAAGGGAGAAGAGCACCGACCGCAACGACCGCCAGCAGGCCCGTGCGTCGTCGCGAGGTCTGGTGCCATGTCGGGGCTGACGTCAGGACCGAGATCATCGCGAAATCCCCGACGAAGGCGAGATGCGTGATGTCTCGGTTCATACCTGGGAAGATCAGGTGGGCGGAGACTGCGGCGGCGAGGAGAGAGGCACAGAAGGAAGCCTGCTGAAGCCGGCCTCGGCGCCCCGGCCCCAAAAGGCGAAATCCCTCTGCGAACACCGCGAGTCCTTGAAGAATGGGGAGAGCGGCTACGAAATACAGGCCGAGGCCTCCGATGAGGGCCGTCGCTCCGTCTAGCTCGCTGAGTCGGCCGCGGATCCCCTCCAAACCGTGGGCATAGGGCCAAAGCTGAAACGCTGCGTACGCGCGACGCGGCCACGTCCACGTCTGCGCATAGGCGACATCCAGAATGCCCACGGTTTGGAGGGGATCCGCGGCCGACTCAGCGAGCTAGACGGAGCGACGGCCCTCATCGGAGGCCTCGGCCTGTATTTCGTAGCC
>JBCBRU010000012.1:0-35233 GCA_039819565.1 Myxococcota bacterium
ATCGGGAGGCCACGACGCTCGCTACCCGCAGGTCGTCCTCGAGGAGATCCGGGTCGGTCATCAGGAGATGACGATGGGCGCGAAGCCGCTCCGACACGGACTCCGCGAGGACGACCTGCGGGTAGCGAGCGTCGTGGCCTCCCGATCCGAGCTCGAGCCCGAAGCCATCCAGACCTTCGAGCGGCTGGGCCTGGGCCGGGAAGAGAGCGATACCGGGGGCCGACGTCGCGGTCTCTTCGGCCGGCGGCGGGCGGCCGTTCGGCTGGAGCGTTTCGTCCTTCAGTACGCTCGAGCCCGCGACCTCTCGGCGCCGCTGGGCGTGTTCGAAGACGAGATCCCCGCGCGAGAAGACGAGGACGACCCGTCGTCGGTGGCCGAAGGGGCAGGACTCGTCATCGAAGCGGCCCGCGCCGCGTGGTCGATTCAGCTTAGCGTCGACGCCGAGAGCGTAGAGGCCCTCGAGCGCGCCTTGGCGCTGCGCGCCCAGCCTCCGACGGTGTTGGCCCCGCGCGTGGTCCGCTCGATCGCGGACTTCGTGGCTCAGGTGCTCCTGGAAACCTACCCCGGCGCTGAGATCGACCCGGAGGACGTCCCCCGGCTGCTCCTTCCCCGACCCTCGGGCCTTCCTTGGACCACGGACCCGGAGGCGCGAGTGATTGAGCACGTGCGGCGCGGACCGAGGGCGAGCCTCGCCGGCTATCTCCGAGAGCTCATGACGACGCCTCCCACGTGACGGACCGCGGGCTGAATATTGACGGTCGAGGATCGACGGAGTGTCATGCCGTGCTACATGGCCTCGACGATGGATACGCCCCCCTCCCCTGCCGGGGCCCCGCAGCTCGCAACCGCGTGGGTCCCTCTCCTCTCGGCGGCCTTTGCCCTCTCTTTCGCCCCTTCGGCTTTCGCTCAGGACGACGATGAACCGCTCGTGTCCGAGGAGGACATGAGCGGCGAGACGGCCGAGAGCACCGCCGAGGTCGCGGCCAGCGGCACGGCGCAGCGGATCCTCGTCCTTCCCTACCAGCCCATTTTCCGCTCCGCCGAACCGGATAAGGTGAGCCTGGCCACCGAGCTCGTGGTCAAGGAGCTCTCCCGCGGAGGCAGCCTCGAGGTGGTGCGCGGCGGCGTGGCGAAGGACGGCGCCTCGGCCCCCACCGGCGAGAAGATCCAGGCCAGCCTCGCCGCCGCTCGAAAGGCCCGCGCGGACAAGAACATCCGGGCTGCCATTTCCGCCTATCAGTCGACCCTGAAAGAGATGGTCGCCGCTCCCGCCGCGCTCGAAGACGCCCAAACCTTCATCCAGACCCACCACGAGCTGGCGCGGGCGCTCCTGGAGGCAGCCGAGGACGACAAGGCGGCGGCCGTCATGAACACCGCAGCCCGGATGGCCCCTGGCTTCGACCTCCCGGCCAGCGAGTACAGCCGCTTTTACCGGCAGCGGTTTCGAGCCGTGGCCAAGGAGGCGGTGGAAGCGCGGCCTGCAGAGATCCTCGTCCGCAGCGCGCTTCCCGGCGCCACCATCTTCCTCGATGGCCGAGAGACGCGGGTCGCTCCCGTGCGCCTAGAGTCGGCCCTGCCCGGTCAGCATATCGTGCAGGCGGAGCTAGAGGGCGTACCCACCGCGGCCGCGATCATTACCCTCAAGCCGGGCAAGAACCCGGAGTTCACGGTGAGCTTTGGGGAGACCTGGGGCGGGGTGGCCGTCGGGGCCGTGGCCGACGCGATCGCGGAAAACCAGCTTCCCGCCAACGCCGTCAAGAAGGCTGTCGAAGCGGGCAAGGAGGCCTCCGCCGCTTTCGTCGTGGCGGGCGGAATGGCCCACGACAAGGTGGCGGCGAAGTTCAACGTCCACACCTTCGTCGTGAACGTGGCCACCGGTGGAGTTCGCCAGCTCGACCTCACCAACTTCGACCTCGATATGCTCACTGCCGCCTCCGACGTCATCCAGGTCGTCCGGGGCGTCGAGCAGAGCGTAAAGGAGTTTGGCGACGCCAAGCGCGCCGTGGCCTCCATCGAGGGCAAGGTGCAGCCGAAGAGCATCGTGAACCCCTTCGACGCCAAGCCCGACTTCAGCTCCTCGGCCGGGAAGCGCCCCTCCCGTCGGCCGGCCGGCCGGCCCGCGGCACGACGCCCGATCAAGGTCCTGAAAGGCACCGGCAGCATCCGCATCAAAGACGAAGTGGATTAGTGGGACCCGTCGTCCGGCCCCCTAAGGGCCGACGACACCCACCTTCGCTCGCAAGGCTCGCTGCGCGCCTTCGGCTTGCGGGTGTAGACGAGCAGCGGGCCCGGACCGGCAAAAGCCGGTCCTGTTTCGCGTGACCCACGCTTCAGTCCACGGGGGGCTGCGCGTCCGCTCGAGTCCCCGTCTTCCTTCGCGTCGGCGAACGCGCTCGAACGCCCCACTGCGTCCCATCTTAGGGCAGCGTTCGCCTTTGGCTTCGTCCAGACGGGGAGCGCTGCGGCTCCGCTACCCATCCACGGTGCCTAGAGAGACAGGCATGCTCGTCGTCGGGCCCGGACCGGCAAAAGCTGGTCCTGTTTCGCGTGACCCACGCTTCAGTCCACGGGGGGCTGCGCCTCCGCTCGAGTCCCCGTCTTCCTTCGCGTCGGCGAACGCGCTCGAACGCCCCACTGCGTCCCATCTTGGGGCAGCGTTCGCCTTTGGCTTCGTCCAGACGGGGAGCGCTGCGGCTCCGCTTCGCGCCTTCGGCGGGGCGGGACGAAGACGCGGGCCGGGGGCTTCGCTTGGCCCCGCGGCTGGCGGTATACTGTACAGGTGTCTGCCCCGACCCTGCCCCCGGAACTCTTCGACTTCTTTCGCGAGCTCGCCGTGCACAACGACCGGGAGTGGTTCGCGGAGAACAAGGAGCGGTACGAAGCGCAGGTCAAAGGTCCGCTGCTCGACTTCATCAACGGCTTCGCGCCGAAGCTGAACGCCATCAGCCCGCAAATCGTGGCGGACTCTCGCCCCAACGGAGGCTCGATGTTCCGCATCTACCGGGACACCCGCTTCTCGAAGGACAAGACCCCGTACAAGACCCACGCAGCCCTTCAATTTCGGCACGCGGCGGGCAAGGACGTCCACGCCCCGGGCTTCTACCTTCACCTCGAGCCGGACAGCGTGTTCATGGGGGCGGGGCTGTGGCGCCCCGAGACGAAGTACGCCAACGCCATCCGCGAAGCGATCCTGGAAGCGCCCGAGCGGTGGAAGAAAGCCACCCGCAAGAAGTCCTTTGCCGACAAGTTCGAGCTGCGCGGCGAGTCGCTCAAGCGGCGTCCAAAAATGGTGGATACGGACGATCACCCTCTCATCGAGGACCTCAAGCGTAAGGACTTCATCGCGGTGCACGACTTCGACGCCGCCGAGGCCCTCCAGTCCAACTTCCTGTCCACCTTCGCAGCGCGCTGCCGAGTGGCGTCCGACTTCATGAGCTTCCTCTGCGAGGCCGTCGAACTCGAGTACTGAGGTCCGCGGAAGCGCGGTCGTCCGGACCGCCCCGGGACCGAGAGGGCTAGCGCTAGGGGTCGGAGGGAGTTGGGCCGCCACAAGGGCTAGCGCTAGGGGTCCGACGGAGTTGGGCCGCCACAAGGGCTAGCGCTAGGGGTCCGACGGAGTTGGGCCGCGACAAGGGCTAGCGTTAGGTTCAATAGGCGCCCGCGTATGCAATAGTAGTAACTCTTTAGGGGTCTCGTTCGTTATCTTAAATTTTCCTATTCTCTTAGGGGGTTCGGCTTCGTTTTTTACCCAGACCCCTATTCTCTTAGGGGGTTCGGCTTCGTTTTTTACCCGGACCCCTATTCTCTTAGGGGGTTCGGCTTCGTTTTTTATCCGGACCCCTATTCCTCTAGGGGTTCAGCGTCGTGTCCTCACCCAAACTCGGTTCTACTCTCATGGCTGGCTTCGTTTCTTTTACGAAACCTCATTCTCTTCGCAGGGAGCATCTCGTGAGAGGGGCGAAGCCCCAGACCCGTCGAGGCTGAGCTTCGTTCTTTTTACAAAACACCTTTTTCTCTCGGGGAGATGAGTTTCGTCATCGACTCGCGCGTTCAACCCGGTGCTAGGCTCCCGCGCGTGTCCAAGCTGCATGCCCTCATCGTTGCCGCGATGACGACCTTGGTCCTGACGGCCAGCCCTCTCCCGGCGCTCGCCTCGGGCCTCCTGCGGTACCCCGACGTCCGCGGGGACACCGTCGTCTTCAGCTCCGGCGGGGATCTATGGTCGGTGTCCACGGAAGGCGGCACCGCCCGACGCCTGACCAGCCACTCCGGCCTCGAACTCTTCGCCAAGCTCTCGCCGGACGGTCAGATGCTCGCGTTCACGGGGCAGTACTCGGGGGACGAGCAGGTCTACGTGATGCCCGTCGGCGGCGGCGAGCCGCGCCAGCTGACCTACTACCCCGCTCGGGGCCCCTTGCCCGCCCGCTGGGGTTTCGACCATCAGGTCTACGGCTTCACCCCCGACGGCCGTCAGGTTCTCTTTCGTGGTCTCCGCGAGCACTGGACCCTCGCGGCGAGCCGGCTGTACACGGTCCCCGTCGACGGCGGCGCTCCGGTGGCGTTGGCGCCGCCGGTGGCGGGAGCGGGCGATCTGTCCCCCGACGGACGTCGCCTCCTCTACTCGCCCCTGTTTCGCGACTTTCGGACCTGGAAGCGCTACCAGGGCGGGTGGGCCCAGGACCTGTACGTCTACGACCTCGAGGGAGGGCCCATACAGCGGATCACTGACCACCCTCGAGCCGACCGCGACCCCATGTGGATCGGCGACGCGCTCTACTTTGCCTCCGACCGCGGCGGTCGAATGAACCTCTACCGCTACGACCTCAAGACGAAGGCGACCCAGCCCCTCACGCAGCATCAAGACGCCGACGTACGATGGCCGAGCGCCGATCCTGACGGGCAGATCGTGTACGAGCTCAGCGGCGGGCTTCGGCTCTACGACACCGGTTCGGGCCGCGACCGAGCGCTCGACATCCAGGTCCCGGACGAGGGCCTGGCCAGCCGGCCCCGTCACGTCAGCGTGGCGGGTCACATGGAAGGCTTCGAGCTGAGCCCCAACGGAAAGCGGGCCCTGGTGGTGGCGCGCGGCGACGTGTTCGACGTTCCGACCGAGCACGGCTTGACCCGAAACCTCACTCACTCCTCGAACGCCCACGAGCGCGAAGCTCAATGGTCCCCGGACGGCACCGCGGTGGCCTTCATCTCCGACGTCACCGGCGAGGAAGAGCTCTGGGTGCGGGATCAGGAGAGCGGGCGGCACCGGCAACTGACGTTTCGGAGCAAGGTCCGGATGTATCGACCGCGATGGTCGCCGGACGCCCTCCGCATCGCCTACGCGGACGCCCAGGCGAACCTCTGGGTCGTGGACCTGAAGTCCCGCAAGCGCACGAAGGTGGCGACCGACCCCGGGGGTCGGCTCAACGCGTTCGAGTGGTCTCCGCGGGGTGGGTTCCTCGCCTTTACCCGCTACCAGGCGAATGATTTCGGCGTCATCGACGTGTGGAGCGTGGCGGACGGACGCGTTCGGACGGTCACCAACCCCGCCTTCGACGTGGGCGCCCCCGCCTGGGGCCCGAAGGGCGACTATCTGTACTATTTGAGCACCCGCGACTTCCGACCTCAGGTGGACGCGATCGACTTCAACGTGTT
This sequence comes from Myxococcota bacterium, assembly GCA_039819565.1. GTDB lineage: Bacteria > Myxococcota > Kuafuiibacteriia > Kuafuiibacteriales > Kuafuiibacteriaceae > JAHQVK01. The sequence continues at coordinate 5,650 of JBCBRU010000012.1, forward strand.
CGGCAGTCAGGCCAACGGCGTGTACGCGACGGCCCTCCGTCCCGACGTCGAGAACCTCTACCGCCCTCGCGACGACGCGCTCATCGAAAAGAAGGAGGCGAAGGCCGACCAGAGCCCCAAGAAGGAAGAGCCTCCGGGCACCGGCGTCGACGCGCTCCGCAAGCAGGGCTTCATCAAGATCGCGTTCGAGGGCATCGACCAGCGGGTGGTGCAGGTTCCGATGAAGACCTCGAACTACGTGAGCCTCTTCGTCACGCCCACCCACGTGGTGGCCCACGACCGCGGCCCCTTCTTTCTCGGCCGGGATGATAACCAGCAGAAGCTGGTGGCCTTCGAGATCAGCAAGCGAAAGCTCGAGCCCGTGGCCACGGGCATCACGGGCTACGCGGTCTCGGCCGACAATTCGCGGGTATTGGTGCGAACCAAGAAGGGCCTCCAGGTTGTCGCGCTCGGCAAGAAAGGCCCGGACGCCAAGCCCAAGCCCCTCCCCACCAAGGGCATGAAGGCGCACGTGGTGCCCAAACAGGAGTGGATGGTCATTTTCGACGAAGTCTGGCGCCGCTACCGCGACTACTTCTACGTCTCGAACATGCACGGTTTCGACTGGAAGGCGATCCGGGACCGCTACCGGCCCTTGGCGCTCCAGGCGGGCCACCGCGAAGAACTCAATGACGTGATGGGGCAGATGGTGGCCGAGCTCGAAGTCTCCCACGCCTACGTCGCCGGCGGCGACCTCGGCCTGCCCCCGCGGCCGGGAGTGGCGCTGCTCGGGGCTCGCTTCGCGCTCGACAAGAAGGCGGGCCGCTACCGCATCCAGGAGATCTACCAAGGCCACAACGAGGAGGCGAAGTATCGCTCGCCCCTCACCGAGGTCGGCGTGAACGCTGAGGTGGGGGAGTACGTCCTCGAGATCAACGGGCAAGAGCTCTTGCCCGACGACAACCCCTACCGGCTCCTCCGCGGGGCGGTAGCATCACCGGTGGAGCTGTTGCTCAACCAGGCCCCCAAAGCGGACGGCGCCCGCCGGGTCCTGGTCAAACCGATCGGTTCGGAGCAGCCGCTGGTCTACCTCGGGTGGGTCCTCGACAAGCAGGCCCGCGTCGACAAGGCCACCGACGGCAAGATCGGTTACATCCACATCCCGGATATGGGCCAGAACGGCATCTATGAGTTCATGAAGTGGTTCCGTCCCCAGATGCGCAAGGAGGGGCTCATCGTGGACGTGCGGAGCAACGGGGGCGGCTTCGTCTCGCAGCTGATCATCGAGCGGCTCCGGCGCAAAGTGCTCGGCACCGGCTTCTCGCGGCACTCCCAGTTCGTGAGTACCTATCCCTATGCCGTCGTGCCCGGACCCATGGTCTGCCTGATGAGCGAGACCTCGGCCTCGGACGGGGACATCTTCCCCTGGGCCTTCCGGGCTTCGGGGCTGGGCCCACTCATCGGCAAGAAGAGCTGGGGCGGCGTCGTGGGGATCACCAGTCACGGCCCGCTTCTCGACGGCGGCTCCGTGTTCGTGCCCGAGTTCAGCACCAACGGTCCCGAGGGTGCGTACATCATCGAGGGCGAAGGGGTGGAGCCCGACATCGTGGTCGAGAACGACCCGGTGGCCGTGGCCGCGGGGCGAGATTCGCAGCTCGAGCGGGGCGTCAAGGAAGTCATGGCCCGACACAAAGAAGCGAAGAGGCTGCCCAAGCGCCCCGCCCCCCCGGTCCATCGCTGAAGCGTCGCTTCACTCTGCCGAAGAGGCCGAAGCTCCGGCGAAGGCAGTCTTGACGCCTACTTCGATCGAGCCCGACGTCGCGTCCGCACCCGGCCGAAGCCGATCATGAGCAAGAGGAACAGCGTCGTGGTGGCGCCGGAGCTCGACCCGTCCACATGCGTACATCCCTCGTCCTCCGCGCCGCGGGCCGGAAGGGGCCGCAGGTTCGGGTCGGTGCACCCAGCGTCGGCGAAGGAGCCGACCTGCCCGTCATCGTCGACCGGAGCCACCCATACACAAAGAGGGCCAGGTTCCTGGCGGAGAGGCCGAGCGAGGGGCCAAAGCTCGAGCTGAAAGGAACCGTCTGGAGCGGTCAGCACAGGAGCCACCAGCCTGCGGACGACTCGTCCCTTGGCGCCGCTCACTTCGACCAGCACCCGATGGTGAACGAACGCGTTCGGATAGCTCGGATCCACGATCCACCACCGCCCCCCGTGCGCGCAGAGCTTGGCCTGATCTTCCGGAGGCTCGAACCAAAGCCCGAGGTCCGCCCCGAAGGCCGGCGCGTCCGCGACGGAGGCGCTCACCGTGAACTCCAAGCCGACGAATCGGTACCTATGGCCGGGCTCCAGATCCTCGACAGGCCGATACCACATGACGTCGTCCAAATCCGCGAGTGCCTCGGGCGCCGGGACCCGCTCCAGGGCCACTTGAGGAACATCCCAGTTTCTAGGCAGGGGAGGAGTCATGTCGAAGAGCATGTCTTGCTCCCACGTGGCTGCGAGCCGAGGCCGGGGACTCATGACGGGACTGCTGCTGCCATCAATCGTATAACTACCCTCGCACGGCGAACCCATGGCCGGCTCCGGCATGACCCCCAGGGCGGTGAGCGCCCCGAGGCCCACGGTGAGGATCCTTCGTCTCCGCCTAGACTGCGCGAGCGTCACGGGTTCAGGAAAAGGCCATCCGGCGCCAAAGCGCAACGCTCGGAGGGGGCGCCGCGCGGGTGGGCCGAGCCTTTTCGAATCCCCTTCTCGGGGGAGCCCGTCGCCCCGCTAGGGCCGTCCGCTTCATCGCCGCGAGCACCCGTGACATGAGTGCACCGAGATGCTCCTCACCCTGTCCACGAGCCATGCTCCTGCGACCGATTTGGGTTTTCTCCTCGGAAAGCACCCGGAGCGCTACCAGACGGCCTCACTCGCTTTTGGCGAAGCCCACGTGTTTTTCCCCGAGGCTTCGGAGGAGCGGTGCACCGCCGCTCTCCTTGTCGAGGTGGATCCTGTGCGCCTGGTTCGAGGGGGCTCGCGCGGCCTTCTCGAGCACTACGTCAACGACCGCCCCTACGCGACGTCTTCCTTCCTGAGCGTGGCTCTGGCCAAGGTGTTCCGGTCCGGCCTCAACGGCAGCTCCCGAGATCGTCCCGAGCTCGTCGACCAGGCCCTCCCCTTCTCCATGCGCCTGGCCACCGTCTCGGCGCGGGGCGGGGAGAAGATCATCCGCGAGCTCTTCGAACCCCTCGGCTACGACGTGGGCATCGAGGCCATTCCGCTCGACCCGAGCTTCCCCGACTGGGGAGACAGTCGATACTTCCGGGTCGAGCTCGAGGTGGAGGCTCGACTGCGAGAAGTTCTCACCCATCTCTACGTGCTGCTCCCCGTCCTCGACGGACGAAAGCACTACTTCGTGGGTGAGGAGGAGATCGCCAAGCTCGTCGAGAAAGGGCAAGACTGGTTGCCTCGCCACCCTTCGCGAGAGCTCATCGTAGGCCGCTATCTGGAGCGCCGAAAGGCGCTGGTGCGAGAAGCTCTGGCTCAGCTCGTCGTCGAGGAAGGGACGGATCCCGACGAAGCAGACCAGGCGCGCGACGCCGCGGAAGCCGAGATCGAAACGCCTTTGCGCCTCGCCGATCAGAGAACCGGCACGGTGCTCGCGGTGCTTCGAGAGGCCAAGGCTCGCCGCGTTCTCGATCTGGGCTGCGGAGACGGACGGCTCCTCCGCGCGCTCCTCGACGACTCGAGCTTCGAAGACATTCTGGGCATGGACGTGTCCGCCCGCGCCCTCGAGATCGCGGCGCGCAGGCTCAAGCTGGATCGCATGCCCGAGCGCAAGCGGGCTCGGATCCGCCTCATCCAGGGCTCCCTCACCTATCGGGACGCACGGCTGAGCGGCTTCGACGCCGCCTGTCTCGTTGAAGTCATCGAGCATATCGATCCGCCTCGCTTGGCCACCGTAGAGCGCGCCCTGTTCGCGGAGGCTCGACCGCGGATGGTCATCGTCACCACGCCCAACGTCGAATACAACGTCCGCTTCGCCAACCTCGCTGCCGGGCGTCTCCGGCACGGCGACCATCGATTCGAGTGGAGCCGCGCGGAGATGGAGAGCTGGGCTCGACGGGTCGCTGACGAACACGGCTACCGCCTCCGCATCCTTCCCGTGGGTGCGGTCGACCCCGAGGTGGGTGCGCCCACGCAGATGGGGGTCTTCGAGCGATGAGACTATCGATCCCCGAGCTTTCTCTCGTGCTTCTCGCCGGGCCCACCGGCTCCGGCAAGTCCACCTTCGCACGCCGTCACTTTGCTCCCACCGAGATCCTCTCCTCGGATACCTGCCGAGGCTTGGTGGCGGACGACGAGAACGACCAGAGTGCCACTCCCGACGCCTTCGACGTCCTCTACTACATCGCCGGCAAGCGCCTCGCCGCCCGTCGCCTGGCGGTGGTGGACGCTACGAACGTGCGTAAGGAGGACCGGCAACGCCTCGTGGCCTTGGCCCGGGAGCATGACGTCCTGCCCGTGATCATCGTGCTCGACGTAGATCCGGACACCTGCCACGCCCGCAACGAGGCGCGAGACAACCGGGACTTCGGGCCTCGCGTGCCCCGCGAGCACAGCCGTCTGCTCCGCCGCAGCCTCAAGAGTCTCAAGCGCGAGGGCTTTCGTCAGATCACTGTCCTCAAGGATCTGGAGGCCATCGACGCCGTGCATATCGAGCGGGCGCGGCTGTGGTGCGATCGCCGCGAAGACAAGGGCCCCTTCGACATCATTGGGGACATCCATGGGTGTTTCGACGAGCTGGTCACCCTCCTCGGGGAACTCGGCTACGCGGTGGACGCGGACCCCTCCGATCCTTCGGCGGTCCCTCCCCCGGGACGGAAGACCATTTTTCTGGGCGACCTGGTGGATCGAGGTCCCAAGAGTCCCGCCGTGCTCCGCCTCGCCATGCGGATGGTCCAGGATGGACACGCCCTCGCCGTCCCCGGAAACCACGACGTGAAGCTTCTGCGAAAGCTCCGAGGCCATCAGGTGCGCATCGCCCACGGCCTGGCCGAGACGCTCGAGCAGCTGGAGCACGAGCCCGAGACCTTCAAAGAGGAGGTCATGACCTTCATCGACAGTCTGGTGAGCCATCTCCTTCTGGACGACGGTCAGCTCGTGGTTGCTCACGCCGGAATGAAAGCGGCCCTGCAGGGTCGCGCCTCCAAACGCGTGCGGGAGTTCGCCCTCTATGGGGAGACCACAGGAGAGACGGACGGCTTCGGTCTGCCGGAGCGCTACGACTGGGCCCAGGACTACCGGGGCCGGGCCACGGTCGTGTACGGACACACGCCCACTCGGGAGCTCACGTGGGTCAACGGGACGCTCTGCCTCGACACCGGCTGCGTCTTCGGCGGGCACCTGAGCGCGCTGCGGTACCCGGAGCGAACGGTGGTGCAGGTTCCCGCCCGCTCCGCCTACGCGGAGAGCCTCGGCGCGGTTCGGTTCGACGAAGCTCCGCGGCCAAGTCCGGCGCCTCGCCCCGGGCACGGGCTCCTCGATCTCGAGGACGTCACCGGAAAGCGGGTGGTCCGCACCCGCCTCGACCGCACCGTCACCGTGCACGCCGAGAACGCCGCCGCTGCCCTCGAGGTGATGTCGAGGTTTGCCCTGGACCCCAGGTGGCTCATCTATCTTCCCCCCACCATGTCGCCATCCACGGCGTCGGCCTCCGGGGAGTACCTCGAGCATCCTCGCGAGAGCTTCGCGTACTTCCGGGAAAACGGCGTGGGGAGGGTGATGTGCCAAGAGAAGCACATGGGCTCCCGAGCCATCCTCGTGGTTCTTCGCGAGGATGACGTGGCCGTCCGCAGGTTCGGCTTCGAAGCGCCCGGGTCCGGAGCAATCTACTCGCGTACCGGCCGAGCCTTCTTCCGTGACGACACCTACACCCTCGAGCTCCTCCGTCAGGTCCGGGAAGCCTTGACGCGAGCAGAGCTCTGGGATCGCCTGGAGACCGACTGGGTGGCGCTCGATGTGGAGATCCTCCCGTGGAGCGCCAAAGCGCAGTCTCTCTTGACCGAGCAGTACGCACCGACGGGCGCTTCGGGTCTATCCACCCTCACCGAGGCCGAAGCGCTCCTCTCGAACACGCCCGCGGCCGCCTCGCTCCGGAGCCGACTCGCCGAGCGCCGGGCCTGCGTCGAAGCCTACCTCGAAGCCTATCGTCGGTACTGCTGGGCAGTCGCCTCCCCCGCGGACCTCGAGATCGCGCCTTTTCACGTCCTCGCGGGAGAGCGCGGCGTGTACCTCGGCGAAAGCCACGCATGGCACATGGAGCGGCTCGACCGCTTGTGTGCGGCAGCCCCTCAGCTGCTCCGTCGCACCGCCCAGCGGACCGTCGACGTCACCTCGCCGGATCAAGAGGAGGAGGCCGTTCGCTGGTGGATGGAACTCACGGCTCGCGGCGGCGAAGGCATGGTGGTCAAGCCGCTGGACGGCATGGTCAAGGGCCCCAAGGGATGGGTCCAGCCCGCCCTCAAGTGTCGCGGCCGAGAGTATCTGCGCATCATCTATGGGCCGGAGTACACTCTTCCGGACCAGCTGGAGCGCCTCCGAGCTCGAGGGGTGGGTCGTAAGCGCTCGCTCGCCCTCCGGGAGACCGCCCTGGGTTGGGAGGGGCTTCACCGCTTCGTGGCTCAGGAGCCCCTCTTTCGGGTGCACGAATGTACCTTTGGGGTTCTCGCCCTCGAGAGCGAACCGGTGGACCCGCGGCTGTGAGGCTCGACATCCCTGGGCCGACGAAGCTACCCACGTCCTATGACCCTCGCGGTATGGACGGCCTATGTCGTCACGGTCCTGATGTTCATGGTGACTCCGGGTCCGAGCCATCTCCTCATGGTGTCGAACAGTCTCAGCCACGGGTTTCGGCGCTCCCTAGCCACCGGAATGGGGGACCTCACCGCCAACGCTCTCCAGATGTTGGCCGCGGGCTTTGGCCTGTCCACGCTCCTCATGTCCTCCGGCGAAGCCTTCCTCGTCGTGAAGTGGCTGGGGGTCGCCTACCTCCTGTGGATGGGTCTCAACAAGCTGCTTCGACCCACGCAGTCTGACCTGCAGGAGGCCAAGCCGGCTTCTTCGACGCAGCTCTTCCTCCAAGGCTTCGTGACCTCCGCCGCCAACCCGAAGGCGGTCGTCTTCTTTGCCGCCCTCTTCCCCCAGTTCATCGAGCCTGAGCTCGCCGTCGGTCCGCAGCTCTTGGCTCTGGGCGCGACGTACATCGCCATCGACGGCCTGTTCCTGGCCTGCTACGGCGCGGGCGCCCAGTGGCTCGCGCAGTCGCTGACGGGCGCCCTCCGGAGTCGCCTGGATCGCGCGGTAGGCTTGTGCCTCATTGGAGCTGCCGTCCTCCTTGGCGCAAAATCACTCCCGCAACGCTGAGTTCGCCCGGCCGCCGCGCGCTCCCCTTCTTTCGACGAGTGTCCGCCAGCTCCGTATGGTAGCGACCGAGCGGTGCCGGATGCGGACGCGGCTCCTCTCGAGTGTTCGGGCGTGACCAAGCGTTTCGGGCGCTTTACGGCGCTCGAGGCGGTCGACCTCGTAGTCGAGCCGGGTGAGATCTTCGCCCTCCTCGGCCCCAACGGAGCAGGAAAGACCACCCTCATCGGCTGCGTCACCGGCACCAGCCTGCCCACGTCCGGCGCGATCCGAGTGTTCGGCCACGACGTCGTCCGAGAATTCCGCCAGGCTCGCCGCTTGGTGGGGCTGGTGCCTCAAGAGGTCAGCTTCGACCCCTTCTTCACCCCCCTTCAGAGCATCCTCAACCAGATGGGTCTGATGGGGGTGAGGCCGGACCGGGCCCGAGCCGAGCGCCTGCTGGAGATCTTCTCGCTCCTCGACAAGAAGGATGCCTACACCCGCAACTTATCCGGCGGAATGAAGCGGCGGCTGCTGGTGGCCAAAGCCCTCGCTCACGCCCCGCGGCTTCTCTTCTTGGACGAGCCCTCGGCCGGTGTCGACGTAGAGCTGCGGCAGGAGCTGTGGAGTGAGGTCACAAAGCTTCGGGAGCGCGGCACCACGGTGATCCTCACCACGCACTACCTCGAAGAGGCGGAGCAGCTCGCCGACCGGGTCGGCGTCATCGACCACGGGCGTATCGCGCTGGTGGAGCGTACCGATCGTCTGATGTCTCGCTTCTCGCAGAACCGAGTGCGCTTTCAACTCGCCGCCCCGCTCCACGCGATGCCGCCGGGACTCCCGGAGGGGAGTGTCCGGGTGTCTCCCCGGGAGCTCGTCGTCCCCTGGAGCGAGCCGGGGGAGCTCGCTCGAGCCATCGAGCAGGTACAGGCCCTCGTGGGCGTGGACAACTGCGAGGTCCGCCACACCTCTCTCGAGGAGATCTTCGTCAAGTTGGTCAGCGAGGCCCGTGCGTGAGAGGGCTCGAGATCAACCTCATCGCTCTTCGAACCCTGTTCCTCAAGGAGGTGCGTCGCTTCTCGAAGGTCTGGCTGCAGACCATTCTATCCCCGCTGGTCACGACCAGCCTCTACTTCCTCGTGTTCGGACTGGCTCTCGGGAGTCGGCTCCGAACCGTGAGCGGCGTTCCCTATATGGAGTTCGTGGTGCCGGGGCTGATGATGCTCTCTATGATTAACGCGGCCTTCCTCAACGCTTCTTCGAGTCTCTTTCAGTCCAAGATCCACCGCACCTACCTCGACCTCCTGACCGCGCCCATCGGCGCTGCGGAGATGATCATCGCCTTCGTGGGGGCGTCCGTGCTTCGGGCCCTCTTGGTCGGCTCGCTGGTCTGGGGGGTGGCTGTCGTCTTCACCGACGTCCGCATCGTGCATCCGGGTTGGACACTGTTCTTTGCCGTAGCGGTCTCTGCCGCCTTCGCCTGCGTGGGCCTCATTTCGGCCATCTTCGCGGAGAAGTTCGACCATCTCGCCATCCTCCCTAACTTCGTACTGACCCCCCTCACCTTCCTCGGTGGCGTCTTCTATTCGATAGACATGCTTCCCGAGCCGTGGGCGACGGTGTCCCGCTTCAACCCGCTGCTCTACACCGTGAACGGGCTCCGTTTCGGGCTCCTCGGTATCTCGGATGTACCCATCGCCCCGTCCGGGTGGGCAACCCTCGGCCTCCTCGTGCTGCTCATCGGCGCCAGCGCCTACATCCTCGGAAAGGGGATCAAGCTTCGAACTTAGACGCTTCGGGAAAGGCTTGCACGCATCGAACAACGGCTCGTGCCCGAAGAACGCTCTTCGTAGCCCCCAGCTCGTCCGACTGATAGGTGCTGGGCCGTGAGCGCTCCTACTCGGCTCCTGGTCATTCCCGGCTCCCTTCGTCGCGCCTCCACCCACGCCGGCCTCGCTCGCGCGGCCGCGGAGCTCGCGCCTATCGACCTCGAGGTCCGGGTTGTGGGTCTCCGCGAAATCCCCTTCTTCGACGCCGATCTCGAGGTCCCGGAGGCGGTGGAATCCCTCAAAGCGGCCATCACCGCCGCGGACGGCGTGCTGTTGGCCAGCCCCGAGTACAACTATTCCGTGAGCGGGGTCCTGAAGAACGCCATCGATTGGGCCTCCCGCCCGGCCTACGCCTCTCCCTTCTTCAAGAAGAAGTGCGCGGTCATGGCGACCTCACCGGGGCCCGTGGGAGGCGCGCGCGGCCTGATGCACCTGCGAAGTGTGCTCGCCGGGATGGGCGCCGACATCTATCCGGGGCTCGAGTTTCGCATCGCTCTGTCGAAACAGCGTTTTGACGAGGAGGGCAACCTCACGGACGACGAGTCCAGGCAGCGCTTGGCGGTTCATCTCACCGAGATCGCGGAGTGGATCCGCGCTTGAGCCTCACTTCTTGCCGCGGATCCGGTCGAGAATTCCGCCCGAACGCGGCCCCGGCGGGCTCGAGCCCGTCTGGGCCAAAGCCCGGAGGCCCCGCGTGGCCTCGGCGTTCTCCGGGTCGAGCTGAAGACAGCGCGACCACCACTTGTGGGCCTCGCTGAGATGGTTTCTCCGAAACGCAATGGTCCCCAGAAACTGATGCGCCATGGGCAACTCAGACTTCGTTTGGAGGGCGCGCTTGAGGTGCTTGACGGCCGCTGAAGCGGACCGGTCGTCGTCGGGAGCGGAGCAGAACACGGCGTAGCCGAGCGTGGCCCGATACACCGGGTCGGGGTTCTTCTCGAGAGCCACCTCGAGGACCTCCCGGGCCCCCGTGTAGTCCTGTCTCCGCATCATCGCCACCGCTTGATCGTAGAGCTGTTCGGCGGCGTGAATCTCGGCGGGGTCGGTGGGAAGGCCGCGGCGCCGGCGTTCCAGCCACGCCACGTACTCCGCACGAAGCGTGGGATCGATGAGGGTTTCGTAGGCGGTATGGATGCGAGCGAAATCTTCGTCGAACAGGGGCTGAGCTTGGCCGAGCGCCGCGCCGGGAAAACGGTCCACGTGCCAGGTCTTGGCCAAAGAGAAGTAGGCCTTCTTGATCTCGGCCACCGCGGCGGTCTCGGGGACGTCGAAGATCCCGAAGAAGTCCTTCTCCATGATGTCGGCGTGAAGCTCGGCCACCGCCTGGGCTGCTTCCCGATCCACGGTCTCGGCCCCTCCCTCCGGCGCCGCTCCCCCCGCCGCCGCCTGAAAGACGGCAGCCTCGAGCCTCTGCTCGTCCTGCTTCGGCAGGGCCGCCATCCCTGAGGTCACGAGAGCAAACAACGGAAGAAGGCTGCCTTCCGGATCGAGATCCCGAGCTCGGCACAAACTCCGAAAAGTCTGACTTCCGTCGATGCGCCCCAAAAGCGCCGCCGCGCCCGGAAACACCCGCCGGTGGGCTTCGGCGTGCCGCTCCCATTCGGAGGCGGGATAGATGGGACGATCTTCGCGACCGGCGAAGAAGCCAAACACTTGGGGAGGGTGCACATGCTCGGCCACCCCCCGAAAGATGACCTGCATCGGTTCGAAACGCCCCTCGGGAACCCGACCCACGAAAGCGTCCGTGTCTCGCCACTGGTAGCTTCCCGCCGACATCCCCACCGCCATAGGTAAGAGTTCGCCGGCCAAGAGCTTGTAGGCGGTGCCGAGCTCCCCCTCGCTGGCGAGGCGAAGCTCGAGCAAGCTCTGCTGCAGGGTCCGCCGCCGCTCGTTCATGTAGTGACGGCAGCGCTGAAAGTCATGCTCGGTGAGTCGCCCCCGGCGAAGGAGAAGCGCGCCCACGTTCTCCCTTTCGGCGTTGGACTGCATGAAGGTCGGGCGCCCCTTCACCATGTATACGCGGCGGTGGACGGAGGCGGTGGTCAGATCCAGCATCCCGGTGCCCCCGTCGTGGTGCAGGGCCGCGAGCAGCTGAGCCACCGGGGTGTCCTCGAGGTCGCCCTCGGTGGGATGCGGGAAGGGCCGCCTCACGTAGAGCCCGTCTTCCACGCTCTCGGCCGAAATGGCGCCGCTCAACGGCTCCCCTCCGGATGTCGGCCGGGCTCTGGGGGGACGAGCGTCCCTCGTGGCCCCCTCCGAAGTCCTTATGGGCGACTCGGGACGAGGGTGGATGGAGCGCGGGGTCGGCGGCCCGACCGACGCAGGCCGGGGCGTGGGAGCCTCGCTCTCCAGCTCCGCCTCCGGCCCGGGGGGTGGACCCTTCGCGATGACCTCATCCACCAAAGCCTCGAGTCGGGTCTCGTCGAGCGGCTTGGCGAGAAAGGCCAGAGCCCCGAAGCGGTCCCGGGCCTCGACGGAGGTCTTCGGGTTCTTCAGCACCCCGCTCATCATCACGATCGGGAGCTCAGAGTGGCGCGGATGGTTACGAATGGCCTCGGCAAGGTCGAACCCCGTCATGCTCGTACGGAGCAGGCAGTCGATGAGAATCAGTGAGGGGGCCACATCGTCGAGATCCTCGAGCGCCTCTTCTCCGTCGGCGGCCACGTGGACCTCCACTCCCAAAGCCGAGAGTTGATCCACGAGAAGCTGCTGGATGCTAGCTTCGTCGTCGACGACCAGGACGCGATGGGACGACATGCGCGGGCTCCGAGAGGCTATTCCATCTCGACCGCGAAGGGGAGAAGAGCCAGCGGCTGACCCGCCGCGGCCAGCTCGAGGCTGGCCCCGAGCCGCAGCAGAGCTGGGGGGAGCCCCCGACGGAAGCCCTGCAGCCCGGGAATCATCGCGGTCACCACGTTGGTCAAGAGCGCCTGCAGAGGATCTGCGATCGGCTGACGAGACGGGTTGAGGGAGACGATCTGGAGCTCTTCGCGCGGGTGGCCGGACATCTCCGCAGCCTGGGCCACCGCGGTCTCGAAGCCGCCCAGAGCGTCGACGAGCCCCGCCCGGAGAGCGGCCCGACCCGAAAAGATGCGCCCCCCCGCTACGGCCTCCGCCTCGGCCTGAGACAGTTTCCGCCCTTTCGCCACCACGTTCACGAATCGACGGTAGCTCGCCCGCAGGGCCTCAGAAGCGGCTCGATCGCCGGCGTCAGGGCGAGAGGTCCAGGGAACGTCGTCCGCGGCGCGGGGGCCGCGCTGAATCACTTCGACGCCCACTCCGAGGCGAGCCAACAGGGCCGACAGATCGAGCTTCATGGCGTAAATCCCGATGGAGCCGGTCAGCGTCGTCGCTTCGGCCACGATGGCCCGCGCGGGCGCCGCCACATAGTACCCGCCGCTCGCGGCCACGTCCCCAAAGCTCGCTACCACCGGCTTGACCTCAGCCAGCCGAGCCACCGCGCGAGCGACGAGGTCGGACGCGAGGGCGTTTCCCCCGGGACTGTCGACCCGGAGCACCACCGCTTTCACGGCCGCGTCTCGGCGGGCGCGCTCGAGGGCCCGGATGAGAGTTTGGGCCCCCACCGTGCGTCCAAGCCCCAAAGGACTGGCCGCCGAGTCTCCCCCGGTGATCGGCGCGTCCACGAAGATCACGCCCAGCTTGGGAGAGGCCCGCCAGGGACGGGGATAGGCCGGGGGGTCCGGGTCGGGGGCCGAACCAAAGCGGACCCATCGACCGTAGGTCTTTCGGAGATGGGCTTCGATCTCGTCCGGGTACAGGAGGGCGTCGACGAGCCCCAGAGAGGCCGCCGCGGTGGCGCTCAGAACCCCGCGGGCGAGGGCTGCCGACACCGCCGAGCGGTCAAGCTGGCGACCGGTGGAGAGGGCGGACAGGTGCACGTCGTAGACGTCCTCCTGCCACGCTTCGATGCGCTCCCGCTCTTCGTCGCTCATCGAAGCTCTCGAGTAGACGTCCGGACCATTCTTATAGGCGCCCACCCGCTCGACCTCGACGGACACGCCGAAGCGGGCGAGCGCCTCGCCGTAGTAGAGGCGGACGGCAGCGAGGCCGTCCACGTCGAGGACCGCGGCGGGGAAGACCAGGATCTGGGTGCACGCGGAGGCGACGTAGTACTCGACGTCTCCGGCTCCCGGAAGATGGCAGTCGACCCGGAGCCCCGCCTCGCGCGCCTCGAGAAGCGCTCGGCGCAGGCCCTCGGCCTTAGCCCAGCCGATGGCGAGGGATCCAATGCGCAGAAACACCCCGTCGACGCGGTCGTGGGCCGCGAGGGCCCGGAGGATCCGCTCCACTCGGCCGTAGGGCTCGACTCGATAGGCGCCCTGCAGGAGATCCAACTCGGGCTCGGACACGAGCGAGCCGCTCAGGCCCATGACCACCACCCGACTCGGCTCGAGGAGCCGGGGCGCGGGCACGGACCGGAAGACGAGCTCCCCCCCCGCCCGGACACGCTCGTCGACGTAGCCAAAGAAGCCACCGGTCGAGGCTGCGCCAAAGTCGAAACCGATCTGGCCGAAGACGTCGAGGTTCGTATCCACGCCGACCCCCACGTTGAGCCCGGCGAGGAGCTCGACCTCCGCACGCACCCCGAGGTCGAGGGTGTCCTCGTTCAGCGGCTCGTCCTCGGTGAGGCGCCACTGCGTCGACACCGTGATCCGCTCGGTGCCGGGTCGAACGGCGACCGAGAGGTCGTAGGTCCGCCGTCCAAACTCCTCTCCTATGTCCCCGAAGAGCACGCCGGCTGCGAACCAACGTCCCAGGCGAGATGAGAGCCCGATATCCCAACGATCGACGTCGTCCGGGGCGAAGGTATCGACCCGCGCGTAGGCTACGCCGAGCGCGAGCGGCCGCCCCCCGAAGCCCGCCCCGAGGCGGAGCGCTCCGCTGTCCAAGCTCCCAAAGTCCCGCTCCCAGCCGCCGGCCAGACTGATGCCCTCGGCGAGGCGAAGAGCACCGAACACCCCGACCCCGTGGGTCTCGAGCCCGAGGGCGTCATATCCGTAGACCAGCCGGAGCTCGTGGCCGCGAAGGAAGGCCAAACCGGCGGGATTGACCCGGAGCGCGTAGACGTCCTCCACCTCGGCTCCGAAGCGCTGCGGCGTCGGGACGGACACCGCGAGCGCCAACACGCCAACCAGAGGACTCACCGTCGCGACGATGGCGGGCGGAGACCGGCGAGGCAACTTTCCGTCGGGCCTGCTGCGTCATCAGAAACGCGCAACCTTTTTTCGCTCTCGACGATACCCAAGACGAGGTGCGGAAGACCGCCAGCGAAGATCGACCCGTGGGGAGCGGCCCGGACGCCGCGCGCCCGGACCCTACCTCTCCCCCAAGCCACGAAACCCCCCGCCCTTCGGCGCCTCCCGCCGCGACCCTCGGCCCGTCCTCCACCCCGGACCTCGGCCGAGAGGAAAAAGCCTTCATGCGGCGCCTCGCCGCTTTCGACGACGCCGAAAAGGACGCCCTCGCCACGGACGCGGAGCGCCTCTTTCGCGGCTCCAAGAAGAAGAGGTCGACGTCGGTGCTGGCGGCCCGTGGGGACGCGGTCAAGGCACGAGGAAAGGCCCGCCGGGTCAGCTCCAAGAAACCCTCGGCGCGGGCGCGGGCCCGAGGGGCTCGCGACCCCGATGCGGTGGAGGCGACGGAGCCTGAGAGCCCCCCCGAGGGCGCGCTTCTCCCTCACCTTGGCGAGGTGAGCGAGGTGACGCCTCGAGGTCAGGTCTTGGGTCGGGGTCAGGCCTGCCCGCACCGCCCCCAGGGAGCCGGGAGCGTGGTGGTCAGCTGAGGTCCTTGTCCGCCACGAGGGCCAGCAGGCTGTGTCGACGCAGGGCACCTTGCTCAGCCACCGCGGCTTCATTGAGCAGCACCAGGGCCTGCTTCTGGGCCCGCTCCACCGAAGGAGGAGGGTTGGGTTCTCCGCGCAGGGCCGAGACGACGTCGCCGAGCGACATCGAGTCGAGCGGCCGACCGGGCGTGTATCCCGTCTCTTCGTCGGGCAGGAGAGCCTTCACCAAGAGCTGAGCGTCGACGAGCTCTTCGAGGATTCGACGCCCGACCCTCGGGGGCACGCCCGCATCGTCGATCAACTCCTGGGCCGCCATGGGTCCGGCCCCCGCCATGAAGCGCTCGGATACCGCGAGAATCAGGCGGGCCGCGATCTGCTCACGTTCTCGGGGCTGAACATCTCGCTCCGGCTCGAAAGTCCGCGCGGACTGCACCGCGAAGGACACGGTGGCGCCGAGCAATACGAGGGTCCAGCTCACGTAGATCCAGAGGATGGTGATCGGCACAGCTCCAAAGGATCCGTAGATGGCGGAGTAGGAGATGGCCCGCGCCGCGTAGACCGTGAACAAGCGCTGAGCGATCACCCACAGGACCCCCGCCACCAACCCTCCGGCGAGGGCAGGGATCCAGCGCACTCGGGTATTGGGGAGGAAGGCGTAGAGGACGAAGAAGAGGAGCACGTAGGCCACGATCGGCCCCAGGTCGAAGACGAAGCGCAGAAAGGGAGCTTGCTCGAGCAGGGCTTTGACGGTGTCGCTCCCTTGGGCGGCGACGATGGATGAGAAGGCATATCCAAACAGCGCCGGGCCGAGCAGCACCACCGGGAGATACACCTGAAACCGGCGGATCCACCCCCGCGCTTGGGTGACGCCCCAGATATCGTTGAAGGCGGTCTCGATGTTCGACATCGTCGACACCGCGGTCACGAAGAGCGTGATGGAACCGACCGCCCCCAGGCCGCCCGCGTTAGCGCCCTCGATGAACTGATCGAGATACTGATTCACCACGTCGCGCTGCTGCACCGCGAGAGCGTCCACCACGAGGGCCTTCACCCGATCGCCCACCTCCTGCAGACCGCCGAAGGCGGTGAAGAGCGAGAAGGCGACGGCGAGCAGCGGCACCAGCGAGAGCAGGGTCACGAAGGTCAGCGTGGCCGCTCGGAGCCGTATTCGGTCGCGCTGAAACGCATCTACGATGATCCAGAGGCTGCGGCTGAGGATGATGAGAAGACCGCCGATCATCGGCGGCGTCCCCGAGAGGCGGTCTACCCGCCACATGTCGCGGTTCCAGAACTCCGTTACCCGACGCCAAACTTGCGACAGGGTCTCCGCGGTCCCGCTCACGGGGGCGGAAGTACAACAGCCACGTCGGAATGGTCTACCGCGCCCCGCGTCCGAGGTATGTAGCCCGGGTGGGGAGCTCGACGGAGCAGGGCGCGGAGACCGGGATTCAGTCCCGGCCAGGTCCTCAAAAGCTGGCGGGTGACCTCGCGGCCGGCGAGCCGTTTCCACCCGCGATAGACCGGGCGCTCAAGAGCGTGTTGGGCCGGCCGGTGAGTCGAGACGGTCTCGCACGACTGTTCCAGCCCTCTTTTCCCGGCGTCCGAGCCTTCGTCATCGAACCTCGGGTGGCTCCGGACCGCGCCGTCGAGATCACAGTGGTAGGGGTGGCGCGCAACGGTCGGCCGGTTCTTCACGGCCAGCGCGCTTTCGCTTTGGGGCGGGACGGCTCGCTCGAGCTCCATCGAGGCTTCGACCGTATCGACACCGGCTTTCAACATCGGAACATCACCGTCGATCTCGTGAATCGAGAGCTCGAGCTGCTGCGCTTGTGCCGCCGCGGCCCCTCGACCCGGGTCACCTTCGACGCCGAAGGGGTCGGGCGCTACATGGCCGCTCTTCACGGATTCGTCTTCGCGGATGAGACCGACGACGGGCCTCCCGTCCGCTCGAATCGCCCCTTTGCTCCCGAGGGGGATCGCCAAAATCTCATCGAGGCCGCGGTACAGTTCTTGGAGCGCGAGGCGCGCCGGCTGGGGGTTGGACGCATTGCTCTGGAGAGCGCCATGGACGTGGCTCGCGCCGCCCGAACCGCCTGGGATCTGGCCCAGCTAGAGTTTCCTGGCCAGCCCACGGCCCTCGCCGAGGGCGGCGATGGACGCCACGGCACAACTCGACTGGGGCGCGCCTTCCTGCTCGACCCCGACACCCCCAACTGGCGGGCCGCGCTCTACCTCGACCCTCGGGATCCCACCGCGAGGGAGGCCGGACGCAGCTATCGGGCCATGAAGACCCGCGACTCCTCGACCCGGCTTCAGGGCGAGCTCCAAGAGGCCCATGACTTCCTCGGCAGCCGCCATCGTCCGGAGCGACTTCGGGCGCTCGAGACGCTCACCATGCTCGGCAGCCCCGCGCACGAGGGCCAGGTCAGCCCGCTCCTGGAGGGCGCCGATCGGCGGGTGGCGGGGGCCGCGCGACGGACCCTTCGGGCCCTCACCGGCGAAGAGCTCGTCAGTCGCATGCTGGGCTTCGCCGATGACCCGCGCGAAGAGCTCGGGCGACGAGGTCGGGTGATGCGGGTGCTGTCGGAGCATTTCCCAAACGAGCTGGATTTGCGCTCGAACCTCTTGCGGGTGCACCCGGACGCACGCATCCAGCGAGCCGTGGTCCCGCTCGTGGCCCGGGCCGCCCACGGCAGCGCGGAGCTCGCCGCGATGCTCGCCGCCAACCCCACCGGCGAAGCCCGCGAGGGCCTCGCCGAGCTTCGACTGGAGCTGATGGAGCGACTCGCCGAGCAGGCGGATCCCCTTACGATTCCCGTCCTGCTGGAGGAATATCGACGGGCTGGAGGGGATCCTGCGGAGACCCTGGCCCTTTCGAGAGCTCTCGTGTCCTTCGCAGATCCGCGAGCGCGGCTCGCCCTCGCCGAGGTCGTGCGCGCGTCTGAACGACCGCCGCTCCCCTGACGGGCCGGCGAGCTGCTCTTGACCCTTGGTCCGGGCGGCCCGATGCTCGGTTCGGCCGGGCCATGCCGACCTATAACTACAAGTCGAAAGAGCTGATCGCGAAGGTCGTCTACTACGGACCGGGTCGCTGCGGAAAGACGACCAACCTGCAACAGATTCACGCGAAGATGCGCCCCGAGACCCGCTCCGAGCTCCTGAGCGTGGCCACCGAGACCGATCGGACCATCTACTTCGACCTCTTGCCCCTCAACCTCGGGACGATCAGCGGGATGAAGTTCATGGTCCGACTCTTCACGGTGCCGGGGCAGGTCTACTACTCGGAGACCCGCAAGCTGGTCCTCAAGGGGGCCGACGGCATCGTGTTCGTCGCCGACTCGCAGGACCACATGCTGGACGAGAACCGGCAGTCGCTCCGAGACCTCAAAGAGAACCTCGCGGCCAACGGCATCGACTACGCCAACGTCCCCCTGGTCATGCAGTGGAATAAGCGCGACCTCCCGCAGCTGACTCCCGAGGCCGAGCTCGACGCGGTGCTCAACGAGCGGAAGGTCAGATCACTGCCCGCGATCGCAGCGAACGGACAGGGCGTCCTGGAGACCCTCCGACACATCACTCTCGGCGTCTTTCACCACATCAAGAGTGGAGGTAAGGCGGCGGGCCCCACCCCTCGGGCCAGGGCGCCGTCCGCCGTCTCGAGAGCGCCCGCCCCCACCTCAAACGGAAACGCGGCGCGACCGGCCCCCGCCCCGGCGGCCGCCGCGGCCACGGCCTCGGCCTCCGCCTCGGCAGGCACCCCCGCCGGCAGCTGGGCGGCCGCCATTCCGAAAGCCAACTTACCTCCCGCGCGCTCCCGCGCGGCGACCGCGCCGGCCCCTGCCCCCACATCCAGCGCCGCGCATGAGGGCCCAGCCCCGGTCAAGATCTCGACCGACATGGTGCTGGATGAGTTCAAGAACCTCGCGGTGATGCATAGTCAGATGGCAGAGCGCGTGAGCCAGCTCGAAGGGGAAGTCCAGCGCCTCACCCGAGAGCACGCCGAGATGCGCGAGATCTTGACCCGCCGAAGCTAGTCCCTCGCCACAGGGGTCCTGACCCACGCGAAGCGGAGACTTGAGGCGAAACCATGGAGTTTAGAGATACGGCGTCCTCATACGGACCGGCTCGCGCGCGGCGGACGGATTTGGCGATTGGAGGCATCGCGCGCTTTGGGACGACCAATGGCCGGTGCTATGGTCTCGGGCGTTGAACGACCGTCCTCCCAGTATGCCGCGCGCGCTTGCCGTGCCCCGGCCTTCTTCCCCTGAGGATGAACACCTGGCCGAGGTCATCGACCTCGTACAGCTCCCTCTCGGGGCTCGGCCTACGCCGCACGCGTCGGTCGACTGGGAAGAGGTGCCTCGGCTCCGCGTCCTGGCCTGCGAGTCGTACCATCGCTGCCTCGCCTTCGTGGCGCAGGTGCGCTGGAAGAGCTTCCACTGTCGACAATGCCCGCGGAACCCAGCCCGGGTGGGCGTTCCCGCTCGAGCCGAGGGGGCTCTGGTCGACATGGGAGAGTGAGAGAGGATGGAGCTCAATGAGGTCTTGGGCGTAGCCATCAAGGGCGGCGCCTCCGACATTCATCTCAAGTCCGGACTTCCCCCCATGTTCCGGATGAACGGTCGGCTCGTCCCCTACAAAGACGCCGCCCGCATCTCACCGGAGGAGATGAGCCGCATGGCCGTCTCCATCATGAACAACTTTCAGCGCGAGCGCTTCAAGCAGTTCAACGAGCTCGACATGGCCTACGGTGTCCCGGGGCTCGGCCGATTTCGCGTCAATATCTTTCAGCAGCGCGGCACCGTGGGGATGGTGTTGAGGGTCATCCCGTTCAAGGTGCGCTCTCTGAGCGACCTCAAACTCCCGAAAGTCCTCGAGACCATCGCGATGGAAGAGCGGGGCTTGGTCCTGGTCACGGGCACCACGGGATCGGGAAAGTCGACCAGCCTCGCGGCCATGATCGACCACATCAACACCCAAAAGACGGTGCATGTGATGACGGTCGAGGACCCCATCGAGTTTCTCATCCGCGACAAGCGAAGCGTCATCAACCAGCGCGAGGTGGGAGTGGACACCCTTTCCTTCAGTCATGCGCTGAAATCGGCCTTGCGCCAGGATCCCGATGTCATCCTCGTGGGTGAGATGCGCGACCACGAGACGATTGAGACCGCGCTCACCGCAGCCGAAACCGGACATCTCGTGATGTCGACCCTCCACACCCTCGATGCCACGGAGACCATCTCGCGTATCGTCTCCGTCTTCGAGCCCCATCAACAGGCGCAGGTTCGACTGCAGCTAGGGGCCGTCCTGCGAGCCGTCATCTCCCAGCGTTTGGTCCCCACCAAGGACGGCAAAGGACGGGTGGCAGCCCTGGAGATCCTTCGTGCCACCCCGCGCGTGCGGGAGCTCGTGGAAGACAAGGACCGCACCAAAGAGCTCCACGACGCGATCGCGGAGGGGCATGTCTCTTACGGGATGCAAACCTTCGATCAGGCCCTGATGCAGCACTTTCGAAACAAGAGCATCTCCTACGAAGAAGCGATGCGCCAGGCCAGCAATCCCAGCAACTTCGCGCTCCGGGTCCAGGGGGTCGAGTCGACCTCCGACTCCAAGTGGGATGACTTCGAGCGTCGGGGCGGCGACGAGCCCCGCTCCCGGGCGGCAAGTGTGTCGACGCGTCCCACCTCGACTCCGCGGGGTCACCGGCCCCCCGGCGGTCAAGAGCCCGGGTGACCCCCGAAGCTCGCGCGGCCTTCGACGCCGCGGTGCGTATCCTCGCCGGACGCGCCCACGGCCGGACCGAGCTCCGGCGAAAGCTCGCCCAGCGCAAGCACGGGTCTTCTGACATCGGGGTCGCGTTCGAGCGCCTCGAGGAGCTTGGCTACCTCGAGGAGGAAGCGGACCTCGCCCAGCGCTACGCGGGCGAGCTCGCCCGGCGACGCGGGGCCACCCCCCGCGCGGTGGCCCACAAGCTGCGCGAGCGCGGCTTCGCTGAAGACCTCTCCGCCCGTGCCGTAGACCACGCCTTCGAGGGGTGGAATCCACGCGAAGCCGCGCTTCAGGCGGTCCAAGGAGAGACGGACCCAGAAAAAGCGGCCCGCAAGCTCACGCGAAAGGGCTTCACGACCGATGCGGTGGTGTGGGTCGTGGGGCGTTTGCGCTCACGCCGGGAGGATCAGTGACGGAGCGAATGCGAAGACCCTGGGCACGGTCAGGCAGCGGGGGAACAGAGAGGGTGCTAGCATCCTCTCCCGGAGCCCCGATGTTCGATTCGGACGATCGACGCCCGCGGTACGAGATCCTCCGCGTCGTCAACCGCGGCGGCATGGGAGAGATTGCTCTCGCCCAAGCCAAGGGCGTGAAGGGCTTTGAGAAGCTCGTCGTGCTCAAGCGGCTCCGCGCCGACGCGGAGCGCGAAGACCACATCCAGATGTTCGATGTCGAGCAGGAGGTCATGTCCCGCATCGAGCACCCAAATATCGTCAAGGTCTTCGATCAGCCGGTGCTCGACGGAATTCCCTATATGGCCATGGAGTACATCCGCGGCCGGAATCTGGACCAGATCGTCCGCTCCGCTCAACAGGCGGGCGAAGAGCTCCCCATCAACCTCACCCTCACCGTGATCTCGGAGGTCCTTCGCGGACTGGCCTTCGTGCATCGACTCAAGGACTCGGACGGACGAGCTCTCGGGGTCGTCCACCAGGACATGACGCCGAGCAACGTGCTGGTGTCGTTCTTTGGCGAAGTCAAAGTCACGGATTTCGGGATCAGCTACGTCACGTCGCGGGACGGCGGCCTGCGCAAGGGCGTCCTGAAAGGCAAGCCGCGCTACGTGGCGCCCGAGGTGTTGGCCGGAAAACGCGTCAACAACCGCGCCGACATCTATGGCGTGGCCGTGGTCATGTTCGAGATGGTCACCGGTCGCGCTCTTTTCGCCCGCTCGTCCGTGAAAGAGACGCTCGCCGCGGTCGCCCGGAACGAGCTCCCCAACTTCGAGCAAGAGGTGGGGCGCTACGGTCCGGGCATCGCCCAAGTCCTGAGCCGAGCTCTCCAAAAAGACCCTGCGGAGCGCTACCGCACCGCGGAAGCCATGGCAGCCGACGTGCTCAACGAGTTGAGCAAGCGGGGCGGCCCAATGCCCCCAGCGACCGTCGGCTACTTGGTCCGTCAGCTCTTTCAAGAGGACCCCGACGTCCCCGACATGGATCCGGACTTCGAGCAGGCGCTGACCCGCGGCGCCACCGCTCCCGACCCGAGCGAGCGGCTCGCGCCCCGCAACCTGGATGACACCCTCCTGGAGCTGGAGCGCCTCCTCGGCAAAGACAGCAGCAGTATCGACCTCTTCACCCTTCCGCCGGAGCTAGCTAGAGAGCTCGACGAACTCCCCGACATGGAGCCTTTCTCGGGTGAGACACCGCTTCCGGAGTCGTTCGTCGAGGCCAAGAGCGACGATGAGATCCTCGCCCGCGCCGAGGAGCGATTTGGCAACGGGGTCCACGAGCCTCCACCGCTCTTCGCAGAGCGCCCCGGACTGCCGCCTCCTCCACCGCCAGCCCCGCTCGGCGACTCGGAGGTTCTCCCCACGTTGGAGACCCGGACGCCCTCCTCGAGTCGAGCCCCTCTGGTCCCCGCTCCGCGACCCTACTCCTCCTCGGAGAACAGCGAGCTGGACGAAGCTACCCCTACCCCGACCTTCCCGCCGCCTCCGCTGGCGCGAACGCCGTCCTCGGCGCCCGTGGCTCGAGAGAAGTCTCCGGCCTTCTCCGACGCCGCGGCCCGGGCTCCGATCTCGGCTCCTCGTCTTCCGGAACCGGTGCCGGCGCCGGGAGGACGGTTTTGGGTGGGGATGGGGGTGGGTCTCGCGATCGGCGCAACCCTCGGAGCCGGGTTGGCCGTCCTGTTGATGTAGAGACCCTGACCGGCTCACTCAGTCGAGTCGGAAGTCGACCCGCACGGAGGCTTCGCCGTCGGCAGGCTCTCGCAGGAGATCGACCTCAAACCCCCCCTGCTGCTCGAGGTCGGCGAGGAAGCGTACGAGAGACGAGCGCGGAACCTCGGCCGTGAGGGCCTCACCGTCGCCATCGACCTGTCCCTGGTACCGGGACACGAGCTCCGTCACCAAGCTCCGAAAACGGGCGGCCCCGAGGCCCGGAGCACGAATCACGAGGTTGGGATGGTCGCGCGCCACGAGAGCCCCCGCGCCGCCCACCTGGACTCCGCCCGTCCCCGTCCCCGGCGACCAATACGCACCCCCGAAGACGGCCAGAGCGAGGGTGGCCGCGCCTACGCCGGCGGCGAGCCACCGCACCCCGAGCGCCGGTTCGGGCGCGGGCGCGGGCGCTCGCCCTGCCGCCGCCGCGATGCGCACGCGCTCCACGAAGCCCTCCGGAGCCCGCAGGCCCTCCTGCCGGGCCTGCTCGAGAGCCTCGAAGAGCCGCACGCGACGACGCTGATACGCGCGGCAGCGGGCGCAGGTCTCGAGATGAGCATCGAGCCAACGACGGTCCTCGGCCGAAAGCGGGCTTTCCTGAGCCTCATCGATGAGCCGCTCCGCGCGGCGATGTGGGGACGTGAGAGCACCGAGGCTCCGAAGCAGGGCGATCATTCGAGGGTCCTCGCGAGGCGGTCAGCCAACGCGCTGCGGGCGCGGTGAATGCGGCTCTTGACCGTTCCTTGGGCCAGGCCGGTGATGTCGACGATCTCTTCGTAGGAGAGACCTTCGAGGTCTCGGAGCACCAGCACCGTGCGCTGCTGCTCTGGGAGTCGAGCGATGGCTTCTTGCACCAGGGTGGCCGTTTGTTGGCCCTCTACGAGCTCCAAGGGGCTGCGGCGCTCGCTACCGAGGCGATCCTCACCCACCTCGTCGAGCGAGCTCCGGATGTTCCGACCTCGGCGATCCAGGTACTTGATGCGATTGAGCGTCTGATTGCGAGCGATGCGGTAGAGCCACGTGGAGAAGCTCGAGTCCCCCCGGAACTCTCCCGCGTTTCTGTACACGGTCAAGAAGACGTCCTGAGCGAGGTCCTCCGCCTCTTGAGCATCGCCGATCATCCGGCGGCAGAAGGCGTAGATGCGGTGCTGAAAGCGCTCCACCAGCTCTGCGAAGGCGCGACCGTCGCCGCTCGCCACGGCCCGACACAGCCGCGCCCCGACCTCAACCTCCGCGGATGCGGACTCGGCGACCTCGACGCCCTCGCGGGGCGGGGCGTCATCCTCTCGCGAGGACGGCTGAGGCACCTTGCGCATCGCCACCTGCACATCCACTGGACACCACCAACCCCGGCCAAGTTCCCAATCAGTCGTCGCGCATGAGGCCCTGGGCTTGCTCAACCCAACGGTCCCGCTCGATCCGGCCCCGGAAGGAGGCCAGCATGCTGTCGACTCGGGCGATATCCTCTGAGCCCCACTCCGCGATCTGCCAGAAATAAAACACGCCGATGTTGTTCAGCATCTTGGCGAGCTTGGGCCCCACGCCGTGGATGCGCTGGAGGTCGTCCGGGTCGCCCCGAGAGGCTGAATCCAGGAGATTCGCGACCGGCCGGTCGCTGCCGTCCGTCGCCGCGCCGTCGCCGGGATCGGAGTCCGCGTCCTCCGCCGAAGAGGTAGCAGACGCGGAGCCATCGACCGGTTCCGAGCCCCTGGCGGCCGCCGGCTTCGAGGCTTCCGCGGGCTCGGCGAGCTCCTCCGCCTTCGGTGTCTCTTCGGGCTCCGAGATCTCCTCGGAGGTCGAGGCTTCTGCGGCCGCGGACTCGGCGAGCCCCTCCGCCTTCGGTGTCTCTTCGGGCTCCGAGATCTCCTCGGAGGCCGAGGCTTCTGCGGCCTCGTCCGGCTCCGAGACTTCCTTCGGCTCCAAGACTTCCTCCGGCTCCGAGATCTCTTCGGAGGCCGAGGCTTCTGCGACCTTCTCCAGCTCCGAGACTTCTTCCGGCTCCGAGATCTCTTCGGAGGCCGAGGCTTCTGCGGCCTCCCGCGGCGCCGGGAGTTCCGAAGCGCCCTCCGGCTCCGGGGCTTCTGCGGACGCCGACTCCGTCAGCGCCCCCTCCGGCTCGTCGGGCTCTTTGGCCACCCGACTTCCGTCCTGAATCTCGAGGTCGGCGGCGAGGTGGAGCGTCGACGGAGCGCTCGAACCGGGCGGAGCGGGTTCGGCGCGGTCTACGGCCTGCTGGGCCTCTTCCAGGGCCCGACGCATGAATCCGTAGGTGATCAAAGCTCCGGCCAAGGCCGCGAGGAGCAGGAGAATGGTGATCTGCGCGATGAGATAAAACATCAGGTTCAGTCCTCGGGAACCTCGGCCCGGACGCCGCGTACGAACAGCCCCGCGATGCGCCCCTCGGCCGGGGGCGGCTCCGAGACGAGGCTGCGAATGCCCGCCACCCGCTCATCCGGGGCGAGACAGTCAAAAACGAGGTCTCCCCGCCGAAAACGAGCGTCCCCCGCGTAACACAGGGCGAGACCTTCCAGCGCCCGCAGAACGAGGTCGGAGGGCAGATCCACCGTCGGCTCGACCTCGAGATGCACCGCGATATCCGAGATGCGAGGCGGGGTGCGCTTGGCTTCGGCCCGAGCCTCGATCAGGGCGCGCTGCGCCTCCCCGTTCACCGTTCCGTCGACCTGGAAACGGCCATTGTGAAGCGACAGCGTGAGGTCCGCCCAGCGGACCGCCCGGCCCCCCGCGGTGGGCTCCGGCCGGGCCGAGGGGGTCTTGGCCGCCGCGTCGAGGACAGGCTGCGGGGGCGCCGTGGAATTCGCAGAAGCCTCGGAAACCTCATCCCTCGAGACCCACGAAACGCCAGCCGCGAAGGGAAAGCGCCCCGCCCAGGTCGCGGCACGAGCGGTACGGACGGCGACCACTGCGGGCTTCTGAGCCAAGGGCCCCTTCAGGCTGAGATGTCGGCCAGACACTTCGGCTTCGACGGACGTAAAGCCCCCCTCGTCGAGGGTCGACCGCGCGAGCTTTTCCACGTCTGACTCGATCCGGGTGGCCATACTTGGGCCTCCCACCAGGACCACGACGAGCAGCAGAGCTGCGCCCAAGATCGTGAGGGGAGGCCAAGAAGTCGAAGATGGAGGCTCGGACGCCACGCGCTACCGTTAATGCCTCCCGGGCGGGGACTCCACCCCCGGTCGCCCCCTGATCCACGTCCTTCCGGAGGGAGTGAATCCCCCGGCTCGGAGCACTGAATCCGGCCCTTCGGCCCGAATTTGGGCGGCTCGAGGGTCTCGGAACACCCGGAGCACGATCGCTTCGAGAGCCGTCTCGACGCCCGGGACCTGGGCGATTCCATCCCCCAGTTGGAGCTTCACCTCGCCATTTTCGGGAGGTCCTCCGAGATCCACGACCCCGATCAACGCAGACGGCGCCCCGTCCGGCCGCCACGACACGTACCAACGGCGCCAGTCCCGCTCCTCTCCCGCCGCGTGCGCCCGAAGGAGCCCCTCCACCCCGCCGCCCGGGGCGTAGAGGTCCGCCGCGACCGTCTCGACGGCCAAACCCGCGGCCAGAGCCTCGGAGGAGCGCCGTTCGGCGTGAAGGAGATCCAGTGAGGCCGCCACGAGTTCGAACCGCCCGGCCACCACCACCGCCGGTGTCAGGGCCTCGATCCGAGCCCGGTGCTGTGGATCGCTCTGGCCCTCGAGGAGCTCCGCCCTTCGCCCCAGCTCGAAGTCGGCGAGCTCGAAGCCGGGGCACATGGTGGTCCCCATCAGCGCAAAACGCCCTCCCGGGACCAGACTCGATCCTTGCCAGCAGCCCGCCGGCACCGTGAATTGAACCGTGTCCCCGGAGAGCACGTCCGAGCCGAGCCGCACGGACACCACCCGGCCGTCCGGATCAATCATGGTCAACTCAACCGGGTCTCCGAGATAGAAGTGATAGGTCTCGTCCGTAGCCAGTCGATGGAGGAGCGAGCGGCTGTCCGGCCCGAGGAGATAATAGATGGCGGTCCCGAGACTCCGATCTCCGGAGTGCTGGGCAAGGGCCTCGCGAGGCACTCGGAAGGGGCTGCGCCAGGTCTCGCGATAAAACCCGCCCTCGAAGCCGAGCGGCTCTAGCCCCAGAGCCTCGATGATCGCAGCGGGTCCAGCCCCACTCCTCGAGCTCACTCCTGGAGCTCGAGAGGTTGGTGGATGAGTTCGACCAGCGTGCGCACTGCGAAGCCCGTACCCCCCTTGGGAATCTCGCCCTTGGCCTTCCCCGCGAACACCGGCCCCGCCACGTCGAGGTGAGCCCAGGCAACGTCGGAGTCGACGAACTCCGACAAGAACAGAGCGGCGGTGATCGCTCCGCCCCATCGCTCGCCGATGTTCTTGATGTCCGCAATATCGCTTTCGAGCATCTCCCGAAGCTGCCGCTCCAAGGGCATGCGCCAGAACTTCTCACCGCTGGCCTGCCACGCTTGCTCGAGCCGCGCAAAGAGGGCTTCATCTCTCACGAAGGCGCCCGCCGTATGCGGGCCAAGGGCCACCATACAGGCCCCCGTCAAGGTAGCCAGGTCGATGATCTCGGTGGGCTTGAGGTCTTGGGCGTAGGCGAGCGCGTCCGCCAACACCAGCCGCCCCTCGGCGTCCGTGTTGAGAATCTCGACGGAGACCCCCTTCTTGCCGGTGATGACGTCGCCCGGACGGATGGCGTTTCCGTCAGGCATGTTCTCGGCGGCCCCGATCACTCCGTGAACGATGCAGTCTGGTTTGCTGATCGCGATCGCTTCCATGGCCCCCAGGACCGCGGCCGCGCCCCCCATGTCGATCTTCATCGTCATCATGCCCTCGGAGGTCTTGAGGGAAAGGCCACCGGCATCGAAGGTCAGGCCCTTGCCGACCAGCGCGACCACGCGCTGGCTCGACTTCGAGCTCGGGGTATAGGTTAGATGGATGAGCTTGGGCTCGTTCGTGGAGCCCTTGCCCACCCCTAAATGCAGGTTCATCCCCTGGCGCTCGAGATCGCGGGCGTGAAGGACCTTGAAAGTGAGGTCGTGGCGCTTGGCCATCCGCTTGGCTCGGTCGGCGAGCTCGGCGGGGATGAGTTCGTTGGGGGGCATGTTCACCAGATCGCGCGCAAAGCGAACGCCCTCGGTGACCGCCTCCGCCCGTTTGACGGCTCCCCGGAGGTCGGCCCCCTTCACGCCGTGAACGTCGTCGGCCACGAAGGCCAGCTTGACCTCTTCCACCGTCGAACGGCGCCCCTTGTCCGAGAGATACTCGGTATATTTGTAGCTTCCGAGAAGCGCGCCCTCGGCGAGGGCCTGAACCAAGGCCACCACCGCCTCCGGAGACTGCTCCCCATCCGGGAGTCCTTGGACCGCGAGCTCGGTGGCCCCGACCTTCTGGCCGGTCTTCACCGCCTCCGCGGCCATGCGCCGGGCGGCGTCAGGCCCGAAGCTCGATTTGTCGCCGAGACCGAAAGCCATCACTCGGCGGACGGAGTGACCTGCAGGCAGATTGAACACCACTTGCTGCCCGGGCTTGGCCTCGAAGTTTTCCTCGCGGCTGGCCTCGGCCAGAGCCCCGTCGAGCCATTGATTGAGAGACGCGAAAGCCGACCCTCGGTCGGGCTCGTCGGCGAACGCCCCGACCGCGATGAGCTGCACGGGCGCCTCCTTCACGTCGTCAGTAAAGAGTGTGACCTTCACGGCCCGCCGTTATCGGACGTCGAGCCCCGGCCCGCAAGGGCGGGCCCGTGCTAGGGTGCCGGCCCGTGAAGCGCCAGCCCCTCGCATACGGCCTTGCCCTTATCGGCCTCGCCGGGGGTTGGCCATCTCAGGCCGGCGCTGAAGAAACCCTGACCGATGCCGAGAGAGCCAGGGTCTTGGCTCGGATCTCCCCCGTGATTCCCAGTCGTCCGTCGCTGGCTCTGTCCGCGGGAGACACCGCCTTCGTGGAGGGGCGCTTGGTCGTGCCCACCGCCCGGGTCAGGAGGGACTGGACCCGCTACGAGGGGGTCATGGTGAATCCGCAGCGGGCGGGCTCACCCACCATTCCGCGCGGCGTGGACGCGCTTCAGTTCGTCCCGCGAGGGCCCGAAACCGAGGTGATCTTCGTCTACACCGTGGTCATTCCCGCCAAGGCCCGTCGAGGCGGTCGCATCGCGGCCCGCTTCGAACTGAGGGAGCGAGCTGGGCTCGGCAACACCATCGCCCGCAAGAAGGTCCGTCATCAGGTCCGGGTGACCCCGCCTCGGCCTTCCCGGGTCGACCTGGCCGCCGATTTCCGAGGTCATCGGTACTTTCTCAGCCGAGCCCGTCAGCGCATGGCCGCCCTCGAGAAGGCCGGCCTCCGCCAGCTGTCCATCCAGGACGGCCCTCCTCCGAAAGGGACCCGGCGCCTCAACGCCGCCGGGCTTCAACAGCTCGCTCTCTTCGAAAAGGAGCGCCGGAGGGCCTGGGTGGCGCATCGACACCTCGTCGCGGCCGCCAACGCCCGCAACCCGAAGGTCGCTCGTTGGGGCCGCGCCTTTCTGAAGAACCTCGCCAAACCCTCAGAGCAGTGGTCGGGAGTGCCGGATCTGACCCTCGTCGAGAAGCCGAAGCTCGAGGACTCCGAGGAGAAGAGGGGCGGACGTCTCGAACCGGTCGCCGAGTATCGGTCC
>JBCBRU010000013.1:0-35082 GCA_039819565.1 Myxococcota bacterium
CCGCCGATCTCCTGCTTCTTCCGGAAGCTCCGCGCTACGTCGTCCTCACCGGCTGCCGCACCGCCGCCGAACCCGGGGTCGGGCTGTCGCTCGCCGAAGCTTTGCTCATGGCGGGCACAAACTCCGTGGTGGCTGCGTCCCGAGCCGCGAGTGACCAGGCCTCGGCCCAACTGGGCCTATGTCTCGCCCGGCAGCTCGGTCCCCGCCTCGGCGACAGGGGCGATGGGGGGCCACTCGAGGAGAGCTGGAAGGCCTGCGCCTCCCCAGAGAGCCATGAGGAAGGCTACGAGCTATGGGTCCGCTAGTAGCCGCGCGGAGACGTTTCGCTACGGCAGCACCGTGATGGGATCCGCGCGGACGGTGGTAAAGCCGCCGCTCTGGACCGCGAACTCGATCCACGCCTCCTCCACGGAGGCGGCCGCGTTCAAACCTTCCAGCAGGAAGACTTGACCGGGGAGCAAGCCTCCGTAGGTCAGGGTGAAGCCGAGAACGTCGTAGGCCTTCGTTTGAGTGGGGCTTCGGAGGTAGAGGACCGCGGCGGCGGGCACGGCCACCGAGGTGTTGATCGAGAGCAACAGCTTCCCCGAGCTCGCCATGTACACGCAGTCAGGGCACATCGGATCTTCCGGCTGGGGTGCGATGTGGGGCCATATCCCGGCCGCCGGGACCTCATCGGCAGGGCAGAGCCACGGAGGGGCCGGGCGCAGCGA
Source organism: Myxococcota bacterium (assembly GCA_039819565.1). Taxonomy (GTDB): domain Bacteria; phylum Myxococcota; class Kuafuiibacteriia; order Kuafuiibacteriales; family Kuafuiibacteriaceae; genus JAHQVK01. The sequence continues at coordinate 711 of JBCBRU010000013.1, forward strand.
GGCGAGCGGAGTCGGGCAGCTCGGGGAGGCGACCAGGTAGGGCGGAAGGCCCGTGGGCACCGTGGTGGCCACGGCGGCGACGTCGCTTTGGAGCGACCCCGAGGCCAGCTGCGCAACCAGCGCGCTCGCCGTCGATGGATCTCCGGCCCCGGGCACCGCGGGGCAAGAGACCGTAAGACCGATCTCCTGCAGGGCTTCGCAAGGCGCCATGCGCCGGACTCCTGGGCATGCGGCGGTACCCGGACAAAGAGAGGTACTGCGCCCGAGAGGAACGCCCGTGCGCCACAGAACATCCATGAGCTCACCGGGGGTCAAGCTCGGGCGAAAGCTCCAGACCGTGGCCGCCGCGGCCGCCGCCCGCACGGCGGCGATCGAGGTCCCGCTTCGGACGACGTAGCCCTGCGCGGTCCGAAGCGCCGCGTGATCCGAGGGAACGACGAGCGAGCCATGCCCCTTCTGTCGCCCCACGCGGGACGGATGGTCCTCTAGATCCGTCCCCCCGATGGCAAAGACCAGGGGTTCGAGCGGGGCCCGGTCCTTCTTTGGACCCGAGGGCTCGCGGGGTGCCTTGCCCGGGTGCTTTCCCGTGAGGACCGCGCACTCCGGCTCCTCCGGAGCCGCCAACCGAGCCCAGGCCGCGGGGAGGAGAGCTCCCGGAGCTTGGCGGAGGGTCGGGTCGTTTCCGCCGGCGGCCACGATGAGAGCTCCCGCGCAACGGGCGCGAACCAGGGCCGCGTGCACCGCGCGCACCGGCCCGCTCACGCCGGGGCGATAGGTCAAGAGGTCCTGCATATGGTCGATCGGCATGGTGTCCGCCAGCTCGCCCTGGGGCGACCATCCCAGGCTGAGGGAGAGGACGAGGGGCGTGGCGGAGGCTGCCGGGTCCGACTGCCATCCGGCTACGGCGCTATCCAGGGCCGAGGCCAGATGGCTGAGACGGCCATAGAATCCCCCCCGCAGGAGGTCGACTTCGCCCGCCTCGTCAATCGGGAGGGCGAGCTCGGGCCTCACGTCGAGGCCGCAGCTCTGACCGCTCGGGCAAGCAAGCTCGCGCGCAAAGCCGACCATCAGGGGCCCGTGGAGCGAGCGGGGATGGCTCGCCCCATGAGGTTGGGTATCGAGGATGGCGAGCCGGGCGCCTCTCGCCGCGACCGGCAGGGGCAGTCCGAGCCGCTGATGGTGGGCTTGGCGCCGGGGGTAGCCCGAGGCGCGCCTGATCACATCCATCGGGGCGAGGATGGGGCAGTCGCGGGCGACGTCGCTCAGGGAGGGCGTCCCCAGGAGGGCGGCTACATCGGCGGGCAGGGGGTCGCCGAGGCCCGTCCATACGTAGGCGCAGGGCACCATCCCGGAGATCCCGATCGGCGGCAGCGCCGTAGCTGCCCACAGGCCGACGCTCGAGCACGTACCGGCCGTCGCGACCCCTATCCAATGGGTGTTGTCGCAGGCTCCGGGGGGACCGAGGGCGGATGCGCTCTGGAGCGTGGGGGGCGCGTCGGAACACGCGCCCAGGCTGGCCGCGGCGACCGCGAGGAGGGCTCTCGAAGGAAAGCAGTCCATCACGCGCCTCCTATGCGAGGGCCCACTTCGATCGGTCGCGCTTCGACATGGTTTCTCGGCTCCAGAGCGAGAGGGACGCTCTTTGCGTGGCTGGGCCTCGCGTAGGAGGGCGGAGCCGTCGCGGCTTGGCCGAGCTTCGAGCCCTGTGTCTAACTCGAGAGGGATGGGCACGTGGACCCCCGCCGCTCTCGAGGAGGCTCTATCGGGGAATGACGACGCGCTGCTGCGTCTGATTCGCGACCTGACGCCTTACGTCCAGCGTGAGGTGGCGGTGGTCCTATTTCAGCGCGCGGCCTCCGGCCGGGATCCTCGCCAAGAGCTCGAGGATATGACGCAAGAGGTGCTGACCCAGCTCCTGGCGCGGGATGGGCGTCGGCTGCGGTGGTGGGTCCCGGAGCGTGGCCTCTCCTTCGGGAGCTACGTCAAGCTCGTCGCCCGTCAGCAGGTGGGCATGATCCTCCGCAGCGGCAAGCGATCGCCGTGGTGTGACGTTCCCACCCAAGACATAGAGCTCGAGCGCGCCCTGCCTCCGGATCCCAGCCGCCCCGCGGACCAGACGGAAGCGAAGGATGCCCTCCAGTACTTCATGACCCTCCTTCAAGAGCACTTCGACGAGCGAGGCCAGACCCTGTTCGAGCTCCTGTATGTCAACGAGTACGAGGTCGACGAAGTATGTCGTCGCATGTCGATGTCCCGGGACGCCGTCTACGCGTGGCGCCGGCGCTTTCGCCAGTGGGCCGCTGGCCTCGAGACGCGCATCGAGGGGTATGATCCGGTCGAGGGATGAGCGACCCGTCGGAATCCGAAGACGCGGCGGAGCGTCCGCTCGAGCGTCTCAGCCCCGCTGACCGCGCGACCCTGTTCAGCGGACCCATCAGCGAGGCGGATCTCCGCCAGCTGGAGCGTCGAGCCGAGCGGGAGCCCGAGATCGCCCGGGCCTTGGCCTACCTCCGGCCCCTAGATCAGGGCTTTCATCAGCGGGTGCTCCATGCGGTGCGGCGAGACCGGTCCCCTCGCCGAGGGAGGAGCTTGGCCGCAGCTGGTCTTGCCGTCGCCTGCGCAGGGCTACTTGTCTTCTTCATGCCCAGCTTCGAGAGGGCCTCTCCGAGCTTCACGTTCGAGGTCGAGGCGGGGTGGCACGTGGACCGCGCCGCTGGCGCGCCCTCAGCGGGACCCGAGCGGTCCCTCGAGGCGGGTGCGCCGATCGTCATTCTGGCTCGGCCCGCGAGGGCCGTGGTCGAGGAGCTCGAGCTCAGCGCTTTTTGTCAGACGGCGAGCGGGTGGCAGCGCCTGGGAGGAAGGACCGAGCGCTCCCCTTCGGGCTCCATCCGCCTGCGCGCCCGGTGGCCGGCCGGGGGGACCCACCCGATCGCGGTGATCCTCGGACCGCGGTCGATCGAAGAGGTTCCGCTATGGCTCGACGAGGGCCAGCCCGGGTTCCAGATCGAGCTCCTGGGTCGCGAATCGACTTCGATGCCGCCCGTGCGACGCTGAGCGCGTTCGACTCAGTCTCGAACAGACTCTGCCCCGAATCCGTCCATTCTATCGTCCCTCGGACCGATCCTGACAGGGACGCGAACTAGGAGGTGGCATGCGCAACAACCGCATGCAACCGATCACCCTCATCGCGCTGGCGGGCATCACGCTCGCGGCGCTGACGTCCGACGCCTCGGCGGCGCCCTTCCGAAAGGAGAAGACCCTCACCCTTCAGTTCGTACACCTCGGGTCCGTCAACGAGCCCCACGTGGCTACGGCCCACGCTCAGCACCAGGTGCTGGTGGATGACATCAAGGACGTACCCAACGCCGACCTCACGGCCCAGTTCGGGCCTTATCTCAACCCCACCTTCTACAACACCGTGGTGGCCACCCTCCGGCCCGACGGAACCGCCGTCATTTCGATTCCTGACGTGGGATCCGGTCAGACCCTCGATGTTCCGGGCACCTATGTGAGGCAGGGTCGAAACCTCGCCTTCACCGGATTCAACGCTTCGCTGGGGCTCGACTTCACCTTCGTGGGCAAAGCTTCCAAGCAAGACCGAAAGTGCTACCAAGGAACGGCGGAGTCGCGGCCGCCGGGCTTCGAGACCACGCCTTTGGTGGCCTATTGGGAAGGCTGCCGCTGACCGTCGCCGCGGTCGAGATATCTATCTTCGAGAGCCTCCGGGGTCTCTCGGGAGCCGCGGGCTCGGACGTTGCTAACTATCGATAGTTTCGTCCGGCCGTGGCCCGAATGGAGGAAGGGCGCGCTCGGGCGTTGACGCTTTCCCGGAAAACGGTTCCGCTCGAGTTTCATGGGTCCCCCCGCACCCCTTCAGCTTCCCGACGTCGAGGCGGTCCAGAGCCTCTACGATCGCGGACGTTTCCTCGACGCCTACGCCGCCACCCGGCGGCTGTGGTCGGCGCCCGAGGTGGTCCCCACCCTCGAGCCAGAGGCCCTGGTGCTTGGGCATCGACTCGCGCGGTACCTGGGGAGCTCCAAGATCTCGGGCGCGCTCGCCCGCCGCGCTCACGATCTGGCCCCGGACCGGCCCGAGGTTCGATACTTCTGCGCGCTCGACGCGCGGAGGCGCCCCTTGGGCCTCTTCGAGGTGCTCGAGAGCTTCGAGGAGACGCCGGATCTGGGCTCGGGCGACGCTGAGCTCGACGCCTCCTGGTGCGCCTCTCATGCCGCGGTCGCGGCCCTGTTCCGAGATTTCGATCGGGCTCAGGACCGTCTCCGCCGAGCCCGGGAGCTCGCCCCCGAAGATCCCTGGATCGACGCTTGCGAAGCCACCGTGCACCTTCGCGCCCACGCGTGGTCGGCGGGGCGAGAGGCGGCCGAGCGGGCCTTTACGGGAAGGCCGTGGGGGGCTCGAGCGGCCGGCGCTCTGGCCGAGGCGATGGAGGTCGACGGCCGCTTCGTCGAAGCCTCGGATCGCCTCCTCGCTGCCGCCGAGGCCCACCGGCAGAGCTACTTCACCTACGTCATCGGCCTGTGGGCGGGCATCAAGGGATGCCGTCGACGGCACGTGCCGGATCCTCGGGGATGGTCCGAGGCTCGGAGCCCGCTGGCGGACCAGCTCGAAGGGCTCGCGCCCCTCTCGGATCACCACGAGCAACGGGCCCGGTCCGCGCTGTGCGCCCAGCTCGCGCTCCTCCGCGAAGACTACGAGGCCGCTCGGGTCCATGCGCGTGCGGTCCGCAGCCCCTGGTACACGCGTCTCGCGGACCATCTGGACGAAGGCGCCCACCGGCCTCGGGTTCTCCTCGAGCATCGAATGCTCCGCCAGGACCACGACACCTGTTTGCCCGCGAGCGCCGCCGTGGCGATGTCGACGGTGGGCCTCGACATCGACCACGACGAGCTGGTGCGGGCCGTGACCTCGGACGGGACTCCGCTTCACCGCCTGGCTGATTGGGCCCGTGGGCGGAACTGGACGGTTCGATACTTTCGCGCCACGGGAGCGGCCGCTCGAGAGTTGATCGAGCGCGGCCTGGGTTTCGTCGTGACGATCGCCGAGACGGACAGCTCGCACGCCTGGGCGTGTATCGGTTTTGACGCGGCCACCGGGCTCGCCCTCCTTCACGACCCGTCGACCAACAGTCTCGCCGAGATGGACCTCGATGCGATCGCGGCGGGCCAGTGGCCGTGGGGCCCGCGCGCGATCCTCATCGCGCCCTCGGACCGGGCCGCAGCCGCCGAAGGCCTGGAGCTTCCGGACGAAGTCGACTCCGAGGCGCTCGCGGAGAGCCACCACGCGCTGGACCGATCCGGCGTGGGCGCGGCGCTCGAACAGCTGAACGCGAGCCGTCTCGGCTCGGACTGGCTTCAGCTCGAGCGGAGCCTCCTCCTGCGCAGCGCCGGTCGACCCAGCGAGGCCCGCGTGGCCCTGGTCGAGCTCTTCGAGCGGGCTCCGGAGTCTGTCTTCGTGCGCAAGGGCCTCCTCGATACGACCCTGGACGCGGCGTCCTTCGAAGAGGGGCGGCGCACCCTCCAGGCCATCCTGGACGCCCGGCGCCTCCCCACCACCGCCTCGACCCAAGCCTGGCTGGAGCCCGAGCCGGTGGTCGAGATCAGCTATGCACAGCTGCTCATGCAGTCCGCTGAGCACTTCGGGGAGGCGGGGCTACGGCTCGCCCGGGCCCTGGGCCGGGCGCCGCTCTCGGGCTACGCGCTCTTCTCTCTCGGTAAGCTCCGGGATCGTCTCGACGACGAGACGGGCGCGGCCCTGGCTTTCCGTCTCGCCGCGGCGGTCGAGTCCGAGCGTCATGACTACGCCTACGCCTACGCGGACTGTCTCCTCCGCCTCGGCCGGGAGGCCGAGGGGCGCCGCTACCTCGAAGCCCGAGCTGAGAGAAGAGATCGAGAAGTGGGCGCGGACGGACCGTGGCGGGCGCTCGTCAACTTCTTCGAAAACGCGGGGCGTCCTGACGAGGCGCAATCGGCTTTGCGAAGAGGGCGCGAGCTATGGCCGAAGGATGGCTTGCTGGTTGCGTTCGCGGCGGAGTGCAATCTGTTGGCGGGTCGGACCGAGGAGGGGCGAGCGGATCTCGAGGTGGCCAGAGCCTCTGCGCCGCCCCGAGCGGTGAAGAGGGTCGAGGTCCTCGCGGCTCAGCTCGATGGGGACCTCGCCCGGGCCGAAGGTCTCGTCGCCGACCTCAAGAAGCTCGAACCGGGAGAGATCGGACATCGCCGCACCCTCTTGGAGCTGGTCCGAGATCAGCGGGGTCCGTCGGCGGCGGTGGAGCTCATCTCGCGCTGGCGGGTCGAGGGCGAGGAGCTGGATCTGGTCGAGCTGCTGGAGATCGAACATCTATCGGAGGAGAGCGCGACCCAGGAAGATCGCGCTCGGCTCGAAGCGCGTCTCGACGCCCGGATAGCTCGGCATCCCACCGACACTTGGGCGCTGATCGAACGGGCCGGCCTGTATCTGGAGGCGGCGCGACGTATTGAGGACCCAGCCGCGGCCCTGGCCGACACCCGGAGGCTCGCCGAGCGTGCTCTGGCCGTGCATCCCGGCCTGGCGTCGGCCGAGGCGCTCCTCGGAAGGCTCGACGAGGAGGCGGGTCGATTGCAGAACGCCCGCGATCACTTCGCCCGGGCCGTCAGCTCCTCACCGGCCTTCGTCTATGCCATCGAGCGGCTCGGTATCGTCACCGCCCGACTGGGCGAGGAGGCTTGGAGCAAGACCTGGGCAGGTCTGGATCGCACCTACGCTCGCCCTGGAAACCGCTGCGAGGGGATCGCCGAGGCCGCCTCGATGCTTCTGCGTCAGCTCGGCCGGGCGGCCGCGGACGAGGCTCTCGATCGGTGGGGGCAGGCGCAGGCGGACGCGCCCAGCCTCGCCGCGGCCCGCGCCGAGGTCGCGCTCGAAGATCGGCCCGGTGCCGCCGCCGCTGCCGAGGTGCTCGAAGGCACGGAGGCTCTCGCGGCTCGTCATCCGCGCCACACCGGCCTCGCGAGCCCGCGTGCCCGGGCCTTCGCGCTCACCGCCGACTTCGATCGCGCCTCCGAAGCCTACGAGGCCCTGGTGCGGGCGCAGCCCCGCCGCGGAGAGCTTCGGGCCCAGTGGCTCGAGGCGCTCGAGCGTTCGGGAGCCGTGGAGCGCGCTCTGGAGGAGTGGCGACGGTGGGCGCGCGGTGCCCCGCGGGATGCGGGCGCAGTGCTGGGCTGGGCGCATGCCCTCGAGCGCGCGGGTCGGGCCGGAGCGGCCATCGAAGCTCTGAGGGAGGCATGCGCCCGCGCCCCCCAAATGCAGCCGCTCTGGAGGGGCTACGCCCGCCTGCTCGAGCGGCAGGGGCGTCGAGAGGACCTTCTCGACCTGGCCGGAGAGCTCGAGCGGCGGTTTCCTGACCAAGCCTGGGCTGCTCACGAGCGCGGCATGACGCTGGCGCTGGAATCGGTCGGGGCGCCCATCGCCGACGTCGCGCGCAGCTTCGAGCGCGCCTCTGAGCTCGACCGGAGGACCTGGAGCTACGTCTGTGACCACACGGACTACTTGATCGCCCAGGGGCACTTCGAGCCGGCTCGCGCCGCCCTGGAGGCCTTCTTGCCTCGAGCCTCCGAGCCGGAGTACGTCCTGGGAGCGCTCGCGGAGCTCGACGATCGCGAAGGTCAACGGGCGCAGGCCTGGCAGCGGCTCGAGGCCGCTTTCGAACACGAGCCGAGCTATCACTACGGATGGAGCCTGGCTCTCGACTGGCTCGAGGACGAAGGGGATCCGCAGCGGGCTCGAACCATGTTGGACCGCATGGGGCCCGAAGCCCGCAAAGACGCCGACCTCGCGTCTCGTCGTCTCCGGGTCTTGGCCGGGGCCGGCGCGGAGCACGAAGAGCTGGAGCCGGACTGGCTGACCCTGCTGGCGGAGCGGCCGGCGGAGCTCACGGTGCTCGCCCGTCGCTTCGACGCTCTGGCCGATGGGCCTCCGGACCGAGCCGAGGCGGCCCTACGAAGCCTCGAACGCTTTCACGCGGAAGCGCCCGCCACCCGCGCCCGGCGGGTGAGATGGAAGGTGGGCGCGGGCGATCGGGCCGGCGCCATCGAGGAGGTGATCGAGCTCGTGTTCAGCCCTTCGGAGGCTCAGGCGGCGGTTTCGCGAGGGCTGGATGCCCTCGACGGCGTCGGGGACCGGGTCCGCGTGGTGCGCGGGGTTCGGGCCCGACTGGCCGCGGGCGCCGTGCCCCTGTCCAGCCATCTCATGGCCCTCACGAGCCACGTCGACGACCGCGAAGATCAGGGGGCGCTGGAGCTGCTCGGCGCGGCCCTTCGCGAGGCGCCTCCCTTAGGAGACCCCGAGCATGCCTTCGCGCTCGTGCTGAGCAAGCTCTGCGGCTACGGGAACGAGGCTCGGACCGTCCTCCGCTACGCGGAGGCGGAGCAAGAGCGCTTCGATGAAGACGATCAGCTGTGGATGGTGCGGGGCCAAGCCCACGCCTGCCTCGGCGACGCCGAAGCGACCCGGTATGCGATGTGGGGGTGGCGGGACCGGCCCGGCGTCGAGCAGTGGGGCCTGGGCATCCTCTCTTGGGCGGCCTTCGAGCTGAACGACGAAGACGAAGCCCTGGCCGTCATCGAGCACGGCCTGTTTCGACTCCCCCTCACCGGGGGGGCTCCGGAAATGGCTCGACGAGGCTGTCGGATCGCCCTCCGGCGAGCGGATTCGCAGGCTTTCCTGCAGATCCTGGAGCGCCTCGAGGGGGTTCGCTTCGGCCCTCCCACCGAAGACGATCGGGCATTTCGCTTGTTCGGACAGCTCTTCGAGGGGGCTGCGGCGATGGAGTTGGACGCGTCCTTCCGAGCGCTCGAGCTCGACAAGAAGGACGAACTCATTCAGCTCTGGAAACGAGCCATCTATCCCGCTGTGCCCTGGTGGAAGAAGGCCCTCATCACCGTCGGAGCGTAGCGCGGGGGGCGCCCAGCTGGCGCCGCAGCGGCTTCGGCCACTTCTCACTGGGGAGCGGAACCACCGCCTGAAGGCCTTCCGGCGGGAGCACGACGGGAAAGATCCGACCCCGCAGAGCGTTCCCGGGCAGGTGGGAGCGGCGGAAGATGACCGTCGTCATGGCCACCGGAAAAGAGGGAGCCACCGGCCCCGGGACCTCGCGCCCGAAGCTTCGCGTCAGCTCGTCGTTGAGGACGGTCTTCAGGTCCTCCAGCTCCGGCGGGACGATCTTGGCGTTGCGAAGATCGAAGAGCGCATGAGCGGTGGCGCTCAACTCCGCGGGGTCGCCGTCTTCCTTGCCCACGGGATGCAGCAGCTCTCCCGGCGCGTCCGTCGACGACTCCGCGTCGAAGAGCTCCGTGTTCGCCTGCACCAACGCCCCCCAGGCCACCGGCCCGGACATGAGGACTTCTGCCCATTCGGCAAAAAAGGTGCCGAGCGCGTCCTTTTTGGCCCACCTCGGACGGTGGAGCCGAGGGAGTCTCTTCACCCACGCGGTGCGCGCCGGTCCCGGAGGGCCGAGGGCGGCGCGGCAAGCTTCGAGATCTTCCTGGAGCACAGTGCGACTCGCGCCGGAGGCTAAGCTTTGATCGGCTCGAACTGCCCGGAGATATCTCCAAAGCCGGTGTTGGCCACGCCCATCGTTTGCATCATCGACGCGATGACCTGCGCGGGATGGGCTCGGTTCGCCTGAAAGTGCTGCCCCATGCGGAGCCTTCCGCCGGCGCGACCGGCGACCAGCGCCACCATGTTGTCCGTGGTGTGCGATGAGCCCGGGTTGAAGCCACCTTCCTTCAGATAGAGGATGGCCATGTTGTCCAGGAGGTTCCCGCTCCCCTCCTCGGTAGTCTTGAGGCGATTCAATAGATAGGCCCACTGGCGCATGTGCCAGACGATGGCCGCGTCCAGGGCGATGGGATCCTCGTGGGAGTGGGTGATGTCGTGCAGCTTGGCTTCGAGTGCCCCCTCGATGTTCGTGGGCGCGAAGTTCATGTTCGTCTGCCAGAACGTGTACATCAGGGTGCCGACCCGGGTCAGGTCGCAGGCGAAGGCCATGGTCATGAGGTCCGCGAAGATCCGGCCGCGGTCCTCTTCGTCGCTGTATCCAGTGGCGATGTTTCCGTAGCTACCCTGCGCCGGAATAGCGCAGCTGCCCTGCTCGGGAATCGGCTGTACGTTCGCCCGCATCTCCAGCTCCCGAAGATCGGTGAAGTAGCGCTCCAGTCGCTGCTTGTCCGAGGTCCCCAGCCGCTGGGCGAGGCCTCCGATGCGCCGGTCGACCAGGTCCAAGACGCTTCGCCGGTCCTGGGCTCGCCGATCGAACTCGGCGCGGGCGGCCGGATCATTCGGGCGAACGTTCGACACCAAGGAGGCGAAGGCGACGCCGGGGTCGGAGATCGGTTCGATGGGCGTGATCGAGCCGCTGTTGTCGGCGAAGGAGAGGGTGCCCCGCTCGAGGGACTCGCCGCGGAACCCATAGGCGGCGGGCTGCACCCGATAGTTCAGGGAAGGAATCAGGGTGGGACTGTTCAAGCTCCGGGCCACGATCTGATCGGAGCTCTCGCCCGTGACCTGAACGTTGAAGGCATCGTGGATCTGGCGCTTGCCCGCCATGAGCGGGTTGACGTGGAAATGGAAGCTGTCTCCGTCGTTCCGTCTTCCGCCGTCGTCGGCGTTGGCGCCGGTGTTCGGATCGACTCTCGTGTGCGGGATCCGAAGGCCGCTGATCACGGAGAAGTCGGACGTCAGACTGTCCAGAGGCAGGAGGGCGCGTCGGAGCTGTCCCGCGAGCGGGCCCGCCTGGCGTGGAATGACCGTTTCCGTCTCCGTCACGTCCTTGCCCAGAGAGTAGCCCCCGAAGCACACGAGGTAGCGAAGCGGGGCCGTGGTCTGCGCGTAGGCAGCCTTGGGCCCCATCATGGCTTCGAGCCAGGGCAGGCCGATGGCGGTCGAGGCAGCGCCCCTCAAGAGGGTTCGACGATGGATTCTCACGGGCTTCACGGCGCCACCTCCCAGCGGCTCACGAACTCGGGGCTCTCGATGAGGGCGTACACGAGGTCGGAGTATCGACCCCCAGCCGTCCTCCATTGAGTGAGAACCTCGGTGATGTACGGCATTTCGGGGATGTTCGGCCCCAGCTGGAGCTGGACCTGACGGCCCATGGCATAGGTCACGAAGTATCGAGCCATGCAGGCGTCCACGACCTGCTGCTGGACCAGCTGTCGGGCGAGGTCCGCGACCCCGCTAAACTCGAAAGCGGGGCGCCCATCGAAGAACTGCACGCGTCCTTCCCCGGAGAGCTCGCAAGACCCCTCGGGCACCATCTCGAGGCTCTCGGGGTCCGTATAGTCGCGCGTCCGGTAGCCTCCGTATTTGTCGAAGCGCTCGAGTCCGAAACCCACGGGGTCGATGAACTGATGGCATCCCTGGCAGCTGGGATCCGAGCGGTGTTGCTCGTAGAGACCTTCCTTACACTGGTGGTTCGGGTTGTCCGGGTCGCCCGAAGGCGGGGCGTCGATGACGATGTCCGCGCTGGGGAGAGGCACGAGCTCGCACATCAGCCGCTCCCGAACCAAGAGCCCTCGTCGGACCGGGCTCGTGTCGAGTCCGGCCGCGACCGCCGAGAAGGACCCTTGGGTCATGATGCCGAGACGCCTCGGGTTCGGGCGGAGGCTCACCCACCCGGGGAGGTCCCCGTCGGTGTTCCCGTTGGCCCCCTGGATGGGATGCAGGTCCTTGTAGACCGCCCGAGAGATATCGTCGGGGGCCTCGCCGTCACCGAAGGCGAAGCCGGCTTGGATCATCAGTCTCCGGTCCACGTAGGCTTCGTCGAGGGTGAAGATGTCCGTCCACGGGCGGTTTTCCGTAAACAGAACCCGCCGGATGAGCTCGAGGCTCTCCTGGCGCATCGAGCGGACGAGCGCCTCGTCGAAGAACTGGCTGGTGGGGAGTTCGTCGTAGCCGAGCCACAGGGCGTGAAAGCGGTCGGCCTGGGTGATCGCTCTTGGGTCCTGAAGCATTCGCTGGGCTTGAGCCCTCCGCCCCGCCGGCGTCGCGAGCTGCCCCGCTGCGGCGGCGTCCATCAGCGCCTGGTCAGGAATCGTCCCCCAGACCACGAAGGCCATTCGAGTGGCGACTTCGGACCCGCTCACGACGAGGGTTCCGGGGGCGCCTTCGCGCTCCGAAGCCTGCTCGACTCGGTACAGGAACTCAGGGTCCAGCAGGAGCACCCGCAGCACCGCTTGCACGCCGCTCCAGAAATCCCGGTTGTCGAGGTCGGCGAGAGCCACGAGACCGGTGACCTCCTCCGCGGTCATGGGCCGACGCAGGGCGCGAGCTCCAAACTGATTGATGAAGGTCTCGAGACAGGCGGCATCTTCGGTTGCGCAGCCGACGACCTGAGATCTCCGAGCGCCGTCGCTTACGAACCGCTCGGAGACGGTCTCGGCCAAGCGCTCCGCGGCTTCGGCGAACGCTCGGGAGCTCTCTTGAAGCGCGGCTTCGTTGTCGAAGGGGGTTCGGAAGTCCCGAGGGAGAAGGTTCGCCGCCAGGCGAGCATCCTCGCCCAAGAGCTCCTCCAGGGCGTTGTCGAGCTCGTAGGCGGAGAGGCGGCGCACGTCCGCCGCGGCCGCGCCCGTCGGGGGCGGGTCCACAGGGTCCATGGGGTCGACGGGGTCGACTGGATCTACAGGGTCTACGGGGTCGACCGGGTCCATGGGGTCCGCCGGGTCGACCGGGTTGGCGGGGTCGCCCGGGTCGGCGGGACTCCCGGGGTCGCCCGAGGGCGCACCGCCCGACGGCTCGATGAGCCCCCCCGGGCAGCCCGTGACGAGCGCGCCTACGATCAACCACAGGACCGTCTTTGCTGATGAAGTCAGGGTCATTGCTGCCACCTTCTCCGGGCTCGGCGTACCTCAGCCCGGGTCCATGGTGCGACGAGCCTATGCAGTGTTGTCGTCTGCGGCTATGACTCTTCGCGAACGGGTCGCGACGCAGGCCGACCCGAAGTCAGTCGCGGCCGAAGAACGGCCTCGTACCGGGCCTATGGGCCACTTCCGTGGCCTTCTCAAAAATCCGCACCCAGCCGGGGAGGCCCGCAAAAACCCGCCATCGGCCTTACGGGTGTGATGCCCATCAACTCCGAGACGTAGAGGCACCGACCACACCGCAGCTACGGCCGTCGTGTATCGGGGCCGTCGAGCCATACCTCTTCCGCCAACACTCGGTCCGCCTCGACCGTGAGGCGAACATGGTGGCGCCGCGCCCCGCCCGGCTGCTTCTTGATGCGAGGTACGGCCGCGGCATTGAGAAAGAGGGTTCCGTTCTGCTCGACCCGCCACTGTCGCGGCTCAGTCGAGCCCTTGACGCGGTGATGCATGTGACCCGCGAGCACCGCCCGGACCGACTTGGTGGTGCGCGTGAGCGCCTGGGCCAGATCGAGATCCCCGAAGTCCCCCCGCTTTGGATCGAAGTCGCATCCCCAAATATCGTGGGGTCGCGCTCCGAGCCCGTGGGGACCGTTGTGGGCCACGACGATGACGTCCGAGGTCGGGGCTGAGTCGAGGACCTCCACGATTCGACGGGTGGACGCTTCCAGCGTGGTGACCGCGAAGGCTTCCGAGAGATATCGGGCGCAGCCGAGCGTCGAACCGCCGAAGCTGTGGGGGCGTGCGGCCACCAGACTCAGCTCGGGGGACAGCGGATGCACCGAGTACCCCGTGAGCACCTGGTTGCCCAACGCCCCTTCGAGCCGAGCGACCCGTCGAAGCTGCCCGCCTCCGAAACGATGACGCATGCTCTCGGACCCGAAGACCTCGGCGACCAGCTGGGGCAGCGTGGTGGCGTCGTGGTTCCCAGGATGAACGAAGGCCGGAGTGGTGAGCTTCGCAATGCGCTTTGCGGTCGCGATGCCCGAGCCCGGAACGTAGCCGGTCAGATCGCCGACAAAGAGCACCGCGTCGTAGCCGAGGCTATCGAGCTGGTCTCGGTCCACGGCGTCGAAGCAGGCGTGGACGTCCCCGATGACCGCGAAGCGCTGAGAGAAACGAGCCACCCGTCGAACGTCTCACGCTTAGACGCCAAACTGCACGGCCGGCAAGCCCCCTCAGGCAAAACCTTCGTCCCTCTCTTCCGGACTCCCTTCCCCCACGCGCGGGCCGAGTGCAGAGACGTGAAGACGATCATCGGAGGAAGCCTCGCCAGCCTGAGCGCGGCCACCGGAGCGGCGCTCAAAGGTATCCCCAGCTTGCTCTATCTCCCGGCCGAGAGCCGAGGTAGCGGGTTCATCTCGCCGATGATCGGAGGCTGTCGGGTCGACCTCGGGGCCCGAAGCACGGAGCTCAGCCTGGGAGCGAGCGCGCGTCTACAGGACTATCGCCCCGGACACGCCCGCGCCCACTCGGCCCGCATCTACGACTTCATCACCCGGGGGCTCGGCGTTCCCCTCGTCGAGCTCCCGCAAGCCCAGCTGTCGTTCCGGGGGAGGTTGGCCCCAGACTTCCTCGCTACCCTCGATCTCTCGTCTCTCCGTGACCTCTTGAGCGACGACGAGCAGGCCCGGATGAGCCGAGAGCTCGAATCCTGCGTGTGGACTCCAGACGCCCCTCTCGAGCTCGCATCCTTACGGTCCCAGGGGCCGCTCTTTACCGAGCTCTTCGTCCGGGGACGCACCGAGAAGCTGTTGCCGGGGGGCTGGCGGGACGTCGCCGCCGCTCTGCGCAACAAGCTGTGGGCGACGATGCTCTATCCGTCCACCCTGCAGGGAGGCTTGGAAGGTCGAGCCGATCGAGCGCGGGAACCGCTGCGTTTCTTCCATCCTCAGGGTGGGTTCATGGGTCCGGTCGTGGAGCGAATGCTCGAGATCATCGAGCGCTCCCCCGACGTCGAATGTCGCGAGCTTTCCGGAGATGCGGTTCTAAGCCCGGCAGGGAGCCTCCGTCAGCGTCACGGCACCGTCGATGTGGCTCCGTCACCGTATATTGGACTATCCCTTCACCAGCTCCTCTCCTTGGCCGGCGTGACCGCAGAGCTCGAGACCATGCAGCTCTCCGTGGGATGGTTGGAGGTCGACCGGCGAACGGTCAAGGTGCGGGCCGCGTTCGTAAACGTCTACGACGCTCAGAATCCGGTGTTCAGAGTCGGATTCGGGGGGCATTCGCCGAACCCGGATAGATGCGTCCTCAGTGTCGAGGGGAGGGCGGGCTGCGATGAGCGGCGCCTGCGTCAGGGTTGCATCGACGGTGGCATACTGAGTGAAGAGGGTTCCGGGCGTTGGCTTCGCGTCCAGACCGTGAGTATGCCCAAACCCAGTGCCCGGAACCTGCGATTGATCGAAGAGGCCAAGCGCCGGTGGAGCGAACTGGGTCCGAACTATTTGGGCTCTTGCCTCGACCTCCGCTACGACACGTTCAACGAGCAGATACTGCAAGGTCTCCAAGCGATCGAGAGCGCCGAAGGGTTGCGGAGTCGGAGCGGCGGGAGCGGGGGTCCGACTCACCAAGGCGTCCTGCCCTCGACCGTCGACGAAACCCGTGAAGTAAGGGCTGCGGGTTCGTAGAACTCGAGAGAGCGCCAGGAATTCACTCCGGAGGGGTGACCCGAGGGCTCAAAAGCCGCGAGAGAGGAACGAATGGGACGGCATGGCGGTCTTGGACCAGATAAGAGGTGAGGCGCCCGCCGCACCCTCGGAGCTTGCGTCCCTTCTGGACGTCCTGCTGCGAATGGAGAGCGGTCCAGGGCTCCCGGAGCCCCTCAAAACTAACGCCGCCCGCGTCGCTCGTCTCGCCGAAGCCGTCTTCGAGGCTCCATCAGCCATCGCTGAGGAAGACTTCGAAGCCTTGTGTCACTTCTCAGAGGATCTTTCGCTGATCTTTCGGGTGGCGGGGGTGGACACGGGCGCGATGAAAGATCGGGTTCGCGGTCAAGGGCCCCTGCAGGATAACCTCCGCTACTGGCCTCTCTGTCGCCTGGAGAACATCACGCAGGAGGACCTTCGCGCGCTCGACGCGCTGGGGCCGGACCGGCGGCTGCCCGTCGTGGCGTCCCTGCTGGGCCAGAAACTCGTCCATCGACCCGAAGCCGAGGAGGTCCGCATGGAGCTCCTCCGACGCTCTGAGCCCCTGCTCCGCGACAGCCGGCTCCGGCTGCTCCCAATGTTCAAGCTCGGGCGTGCTTGGATGTCCTGCTCCTATTCGAGCTTTGCCGCGAAGCACGATTTCAAACGTCACGCGAACCAACTTATGCGCGGCTGGCTCACCGAGACCGGCGCCACCGCCTTCGAGGTGGGCCCGCGCCCGCGTGCCTCCTCGCGTCCTCACGTCGTAGTGATGGCCGAACGCATGCGGCTCGGTCACGCCATGCATCGCTGTTTCGCCCCTTCGATCCAAGAGATGCGCGAGCGCTTTCGGGTCACGCTCATCGCCGAGCAGAAACACCTCGACGAGCACAGCGCCGAGCTCGCCGACGAAGTGATCCCTCTCGTGAACGATGTCATGGACTTCGCGGGTATCGCCCGCCTCGTCAGCAGCAAGGAGCCTGACATCGTCTATTACCCGAGCATCGGCATGGCCCTGTGGGCGATCTTCACCTCGAATCTCCGGCTTGCTCCGATCCAGGTCATGGCGCTGGGCCATCCCGCCACCTCGCGTTCCCCATGTATCGACTGGGCGGTGCTCGAGGAGGACTATGTCGGCTCGGAAGCTTGCCTCAGCGAGCGGGTGTACTTCATGCGGGCCTTTGGTTTGCGGTTCGCCCCCGGTACGGCTCATCGCGAGCCCGAGATACGCGAGAGGCCGAGCGCGATCCGGGTCGCGGTTCCCGCCAACGGCCTGAAACTCAACGGCCACTTCGTCGAGACGCTGAGGGAGATTCAAGAGAAGGCCACCCGCCCCATCGAGTTCCACTTCTTTCCGGCGTGTGACCAACAGCTGAAGTTCGAGAGCCTTCGTCTGGACCTCGAGGAGCTCCTCGGACCCGTCACCGTCTATCCGATGGCCGACTATGCCACGCACCTCGAGCACATCAGCTCCTGCGACCTGCATCTGAGCCCCTTTCCCTTCGGAGGAACGAACTCGAACATCGACTCCCTCCATCTCGGGCTACCGATCGTGGCCCTGGACGGGCTCGAGATCTGCGCGCGAAGCGACGCCCTCATCCTCCGGCGGGTCGGTCTCGATGACCTGCTCGCCTCGACGAGGGATGAGTACGTCGCGCGAGCTCTTCGGTTGATTCAAGACGACAGCTATCGCATCCAAATATCCCGGCAGATCGTGGCGGGGGGGGGAGCGCGACCTTTCCTCGAAGGTGGTCTCAGCGAGAAACGAGATGGCGAGTTCTCCAAAGCCCTCGCGTACATCTATGGGTTGAGTCAGCAGGGGATGGACGCTTCCTGTCCTAAGGTTCACAGCTACCGAGATGCCGAGGAGCGGGGCTCAGTCCGCCCGGCGGGCCCGCGAGCCCGCTCGCGCAAGCCCCTCAAGCGCACGGCCCGAAGCTCGAAGAAGAGGGCTTCACGCCGCCAGCGCTGAGCCAGACCGGGGCTCGCCAAGGAGAGCCTTGGACTGGCGGATCTCAGCTCACCGACGCGACCCCGACCCTGCGGCGGTGATCGCGTTCTTCGTGCGCGGCGCGGGATGTGCGCAGGTCCTCTTGATCTTCTCCCGGCCGCGCGACTACATCGCACGTGATGTACCCGCGCGTCGTTTTGACGGTCCTCGTCGGCGTCTTGTCCTCTTCCGCGGCCCACGCGAACGAAGGCATGTGGCAGCCCCATCAGCTGGAGCAGCACAGCCAGGAGCTCAAGAAGCTAGGCTTCGAGCTCGAGACCTCCAACCTCACGGATCTCGCGGCCTACCCGATGGGGGCGGTGGTGAGCCTCGGCGGATGCACTGCGTCCTTCGTGTCCCCGGAGGGACTGGCGGTCACCAACCATCACTGCGCGCGAGGCTCGATTCAGTTTAACTCGACCCCGGAGGCCAACTACCTCCGCGATGGGTTTCTCGCTCCGACCAGAGGCGACGAGCTTCCTGCCGCGCCGGGTTCGCGAATCTACCTGACGGAGGCCCTCTCCGACGTCACCGAGCGGGTTCTCAAGGCTATCGGGCCCAAAACCACCGGCCGAGAGCGCTTCCGCATCATCGAAGAGCGCCAAAAGGCGATCGTCGCTGAGTGCGAGGCGGCCCCGGGATACCGTTGTGAAGTTCGGAGCTTCCACAACGGCAAGAGCTTTTACCTCGAGAAGAAGCTGGAGATTCGCGACGTGCGTTTGGTCTACGCGCCCGCGGACATGGTCGGTCGCTACGGCGGAGATGTCGACAACTGGCAGTGGCCACGACACACGGGCGACTTCTCCTTTTACCGGGCGTACGTCTCCCCGACCGGAGAGCCGGCGGACTACGACGAGAAGAACGTGCCCTACAAGCCTCGCCTCCACCTCACCATCGAGCCGCGAGGGGTGTATGAAGGCGATTTCGTGATGGTCGCTGGCTACCCCGGACGCACTCAGAGGTATCGGCTGCAGGAAGAGATCTCGAATGCTTTTGAGAGGCTGCGGCCATGGTCTCAGAAGTTCATCACGGAGATGATTCAGGTGGCTGAAGCCGCCACCGAGACCGACGAGGATGCGCGCATCAAGTATATGCAGCTCATCGCCATCCTCAACAACGTCGAGAAGAACTTCCGCGGGAGTATCGAGGGCGCCGAGCGCATGGGCTTGGTCGAACTCCGGGGAAAGGAGAACGAAGCTTTTCAGGCGTGGCTGTCAGCGCCCGAGCGTCGCGAAAAGTACGGTGACGTCGTGGCCGAGCTGCGGGAGCTGGTGGCTCGCGAGGCGGTGAGCGCGAAGCGAGATCGCCTCCTCCGCCTCGTCTCCTACGGCACTTGGATGGAGCCGACGGCGAGGTCTCTTTATCGCTGGGCGAAGGAGCGCGCCAAGCCGGACGCCGAGCGCGAGGTGGGTTACCAAGAGAGGGACATGGCCAAGGCCATGCAGCGACTCAAGTCGATGGAGCGGCGCTACGATGCCTCGGTCGAGCCCAAGCTCGTCGCGCTGGCCATGCGTGAGTATGCCGCGTTGCCCGAAGAGGGCCGCATTCCGGCCTGGGACCGTGCTCTCGGCGTGGGCAAAGGGGAGTACAACGCCGCGGCGGTGGAGAAGAGGGTCGCGTCGATGATCGCGAGGAGCCGGCTGGGGGATGTAAAGACGCGTCTCGCCCTATTCAAGGCCTCGACGAAGGAGCTCGAGGCGTCGAAGGACCCCTTCATGAAGCTCGCGGTGGCGGCCTACGACCGCATGATTGAGCTCGAGGAGGCCAAGAAAGCCCAGATCGGGGAGAGTCTGGAGATCCGGGCGCGCTACATGACGGCCCTTCTCGCTTTCAACGAGGCGCAGGGGCGTCCGATCTACGCGGACGCCAACGGTACGCTGCGGATCAGCTTTGGGGTGGTGATGGGCTCGATGCCCAAGGACGGGCTGATGTACGACGCGTTCACCACCCTCGACGGTATCGAAGCCAAGCATACCGGAAAGGACCCCTTCGATGTCCCCGAAGAGCAGCTCCGCCTGATCGCCGACCGGGACCACGGACCCTACTACCACCCCCTTTATCAAGACGTTCCCGTCAACTTCCTTTGCACGTTGGACATCACCGGGGGAAACTCGGGGTCGCCGGTCCTCAACGCCCAGGGGAACTTGGTGGGCCTGGCCTTTGACGGCACCTACGAGGGGATCATCTCGGACTGGGCCTTCGACGCCGAAAACGCGCGCACCATCGCGGTCGACGTTCGCTACATGCTGTGGGTGATGTCGAAGCTCGACGGTGCCACCCAGCTCCTCGAGGAGATGGGAGTCGCGGATTTCAAACGCTTGGCTCGTCGAGGGCGCGACTGAGCGCATCCGGGACCGGACTTCACCGACGTGGTCGGGGTGACCCGACGATACGCGCGTGGATACGGCTCCCCGGAGGATGCACCGAAGTGCTTCGCCCTCTAGACTAGGCGGGCATGCGCAGCTGGGTCTCTCAAGGCGTGGCCGTAGCGCTGCTGGCTACGGCGCCTACGGCACATGCGTCGTCGTCCCCGCAGACGGAATACGCACACCTTCTCGCCGCCCTCTCTTCGGTGGAGCCTGACGAGCGCGAAGCGCTGGTGCGAGAACGAACCCTCCCGGACCTCCTCTCCCAGCTCGTTGTCGTCGACGCTTCCCTGACCCGCCCCGATGCCGCCGAGGCCAAGCTCGATGCTCTCGGCCCGCTCGAGCAGGCACCGGCGCCGGTCCACATCTATGTCCAAGGGCTGCGCTGCATGCTGGCCGGCAACCGCGGGCAGGCGGAAGAAGGCAGCGAAGCGTGTCGGGCCGCCCTCGGACCGAGCGGGGCTCGAAGCCAGTTCGACCGAGAGCACCCCTTCGTCGCGGCTCGAACGTACTATTTCAACGGGATCCACGCCTTTCGCCGGGGCGAGGTCGGAACGATGCTGGGCTTCGTCAATCCTGCCCTCGTCTTGGCCCGCGAGCTGGACTCCGACTTCTTGGTGAGCGCCGCCCACAACGCTCGAGGCGTCGTCTTTCGCATGTCGGCGCTGAGGCACAAGGCGGTCGAAGAGTTCGAAACGGCGCTCGCTCTGACCACCTCCAATCGCAACCGCCACGTGCTGATGCACAACCTCGGAGAGCTCTATCTCTTTAACAACCAGCTCGAGATCGCTCGCGATACCTTTGAAACGGCCCTCGAATGGTCCGAGCGCAACGATGAGCCGCACCGCGCTCACGTGGCGCGTATGAACCTGGCGGATACCCTGATGCGCTTGGGAGACCTCGACCGGGCGGAAGCCTACCTCCGCGTTTCTCTGGCCAACGAGCAGCTGGGGACGGGGCGAGGACGAGCCGCGGTGCTCCTGGGCGAGGCGTTGGCCACGCGCGGTGAGCACGAGCGTGCTCTCGAGCGCTACGACGAAAGCCTGGAGCTCGAGCCGAACCACCCCGACCACCGTCGGCGCGTGGGGTTACGCAAGGTGGAGTCGCTCGAGGCTCTGGGGCGCCGGGATGAGGCTCGGGCCCTCCTCCAGGACGTGGCCTGGGAGCCCTCGGGGGACGCCGCACCCGAGGGGCTGCTCCTCTTGCAAGACCTCCGGCGTCACGCGGCTCTGTGGAACCAGATGGGCGAGCCCGCGAAAGCCTACGCGGCGGAGCGGCACGCGACCGAGCTGCAGGATCGGATCGAGGGTCGGGAGACGGCGGCTCGCCTAGATATCCTGCGAGTGGAGGCGGAAGCGCAGAAGCGCCGTCAGGACCTCGTGAGAGCTCGGGCCGAGGAAGCCGAGCTTCGGCGCCGGGTTCAGCTCAACCACTTCACGTGGGCCGCGGCCTTGGGAGGAATCTCGATCCTCTTCCTCGTCGGCTACCTTCAGTCCTCCCGCATCCATCAGCGTCGCCTCGCGCAGGAGCGTCAGCGCCAGACGAAGCGGCTCGAGGCGCTCGTCCAACTGCGCACCGCGGAGCTCGAGATGGAGGTGGAGCAGCGCTTGCAATCGCAGGAGGAGCGCCGGAAGGCCGAGCGCCGCCTCGCTGAGAGCGATCGGCTGAGGGCGCTTGGTCAGCTCACGGGAGGTGTGGCTCATGACTTCAACAACCTCCTGACCGTGATGATGTCCGCTGCCGAGATCATCCGGGAGGATGCCTCGGGCTCGAAAGACGTCAAGGAGCTTGCGCAATCTATCCTACATGCGACGGAGTCCGGCCAGAGCATCACTCGGGACCTGCTGACCTACGCGGGAAAGCAACGTCTAGCCCCCGAGGTGCTCCGCCTGGATCAACACGTCACGAGTCTGCGCACGCTGCTCAACCATGCGGTGGCGGAGAATGCCACCCTCGCGATGAAGGTCGAGCCGGTCTCGGCGCGATTGGATCCCGGGCTTCTCACCACCGCGATTCTGAACCTCGTCCGAAACGCGGTGGAGGCGAGCGAGCGGGGCTCGACCATCGTCATCGAGGTGACGTCACGGGAGGCCTCGGATGAGGGGTACGTGGTCGTACGGGACGAAGGGGTCGGGATGACCACGGAAGAGATTCGGCAAGCGTGCGAGCCCTTCTATACGAACAAGACGACAGCCGTAGCCTCGGGGTTGGGCCTGAGTATGGTCTACGGCTTCGTGACGCAGTCCGGGGGTCGACTCCAGATCGACAGTACGCCCGGACGGGGGACCGAAATCACCTTGGCTTGGCCCCGATGGCAGCCGGAGGAGCTCGTCGAAGACCTCCGACCCGAGATGGAGAGCTTCGGGACCGGGACGGTCGTCAACAGCAGCGCTGAGGGTCGATCTTGAGGACGAGACGGCGCATCGAAGGGTGCGTGAGGGGGGGCGATCGGTGCACGGCTCCCCGACCTCGATTGCCCTCGAAGACTTCGCCCTTCAGGAGGAGGATGTCTCCGGCGCCGCAGTGATTCACCACGTCCGGCTCGCGGAGGACGCTTCGATTGGCGGTCTCCAGATCGACGTCGGTCCGCCGGAGATTCTCTCGCCGCACGTCCTCGTCCCTCACCCACTCCGTGCCGGGGCCTGCGTAGGTGCAGATCAGGCGCAGCGTCACGTAGTCCGTGTGGAACTTTCGACAGCCGTCGTTCGGGACCACCCCCAGCTTCGCCGCGAGATGACGCCGTCCGAGCAACTCGGCGAGGTCGGTGATCATCGAGGTGATGTCGTCCTTAAGGAAGTGTCGAGCCTTCGGGTGGGAAATGGGCGCCAATATCTCAGAAAGGTCGAGATCTTTGGCATCGAGGACGACATTGCTCTCGAACGGCTCACCCATTGCGGTTTCTTCCATGACCTCGCGGATCTCAGGCGCCAGCGGGCGATGGAGCTGCAGCACGGTCTCGCCCGGTTCGAGCAGTTGGGCCAAGCGTCCGGCCCCGAGCCGCGGCTCCACCGACCGCGCGGTCGGCGGGAAGGACGGCGGCTCGTGGCTCGCGGGAGACGTCACGCGCCTAGCCTATCGAAGACGCTTCTACTTGCAAGTCGCTTGCGATAAGGGCCGCCGAACGCGAGCCGCTTCCGACGCGGGTAGCGTTCATGGTGGGATATTTATTAATAATTTCAGTATCTTCGGTTCTATGACGCTTTTTTCGGGACTTTATGTAGACGAAATCTAGAGTGCTGCTCCTCGGCGCAGGGCGCCAGGAGGAATACGATGTTGAGACTCGACCAACTTTTCACCGGAGTCGCGCTCGTCGCGCTCGCCACCGCGTGCGGGGATGATGACTCCGACACCCCCGATATCGGCATGCCCGATTCGGGCGTGGTCGACATGGGCAAGCCCGACACCGGCGCGCCCGACATGGGCGGTACGCTGGGCACTATCGTCGACGTCGCTACGGAGGCAGGCCTGACGGACCTCCTCGGCGCTGCGATGACCGCGGACCTCGCCGATACGCTCCAGAGCCCCGGGCCCTTCACGGTCTTCGCACCGACCAACGCCGCCTTCGCGATGCTGGGCGACGCCGTCCCGACGAATCCAGACCTTCTCGCCAACGTACTCCTTCACCATGTGGTGCCCGGCACCAACGACTCGGCCGCGGTCCTCGGCGCCACGAGTTTCACCACGGTCGCCAATACGAGCCTCGCGGTGGACGCCATGGCGGGTACCATCGGGGGCGCAGCCCTGAGCGACACCCTCAACGTGCCCGCCTCGAACGGCATCGTCCATGTCATCGACGCCGTCATGGTCCCGCCGCGCATCGACGAGGCCGTGGCGGCCACCCTCGACCTCTCGACGCTCGGCACCGCCGTGGGCGCCGCCTCGATGGACGTCCAGAACACGCTCTCGGGTTCGGGACCGATCACGGTGTTTGCTCCTGTCAACGCCGCCTTCACCGGGATTGACCTCAACGCCCTCACTCCGGCCCAGATCGACAACATCCTCACGTACCACGTGGTGCCGGAACAGACGCTTCGCGCGGGCCTCGTGGACGGCGACACCCTGACCACGGCTCAGGGCTCCGCCCTTACGGTGACCGTCAGTGGAGACAACATCACTCTCACCGACGTGTCGGGAGCCACGGTCAACGTCTTGACCACCGATATCCGTCTTCTCAATGGCGTCGTCCATCTCATCGACGGGGTGCTCGACCCCGTACCTCCGGTCACCGACAACCTGGTCCAGGCCGCCCAGGGCGCGGGCCTCAACGGACTCGTGGGCATCGCGAGCGGTCTGGGCCTGGGGCCCACCCTCTCGACGGAAGGTCCCTTTACGCTTTTCGGACCCACCAACGCAGCCCTGCTTGCCGCGCAGGCGAGCCTCCCGATGGAGAACGAGCTGGTGACCAACATCCTGCTCAACCACGTGATCAGCGGTACCCAGAGCAGCGAGGCGGTTCTCGGCGCGACGACTTTCACCACGCTCGCGAACACCACGATCACGGTGGACGCAGGGGCCAGCCCGCCCACGATCGGGGGGGCCGCCCTCAACCCCACGAATCTCGACATCCCGGC
Source organism: Myxococcota bacterium (assembly GCA_039819565.1). Classification (GTDB taxonomy): domain Bacteria; phylum Myxococcota; class Kuafuiibacteriia; order Kuafuiibacteriales; family Kuafuiibacteriaceae; genus JAHQVK01. The sequence goes on from JBCBRU010000013.1 coordinate 25,174, forward strand.
GACCAACGGCGTCCTCCATGTCCTGGACGCGGTGATCATTCCTCCCACGGTCGCTGAAGCCGCGGCCGCCCTCCCCAATCTATCGACGCTCAACGCGGCCATCGCCGCCGCCGACCCGGCCGTGGTCACGACGGTGGCGGGGCCGGCCCCGATCACGGTCTTCGCTCCCGTCGATGCCGCCTTCACCGGAGTGGACGTAGGCGCGCTCGTCGCAGACCAACCACGCCTGACCGACATCCTTCAGTACCATGTGGCCACCGGCCAGACTTTGAGCACGGACCTCATAAACGGCCAGGTGGTCACCATGGCCAATGGCCTGACTCTGACGGTCAACATCGACGGCGCGGGCAACGTGAGTTTGACGGATGGCCTCGGGCTCAACGCGAACGTCATCCAGGCCGACATTCGGCTCCTCAACGGCACCGTACATCTCATCGACGGCATTCTTAACCCTGGGAACGTCGTGGAGAGGGGCACCGCTGCGGGGCTGACTTCGCTGGTCGACGCCATCAACCGGGTGGGGCTGGACGGCGCGCTGCGCGGTATCGGCCCGTTCACGGTCTTTGCTCCCACCAACGCGGCCTTCACCAACCTGGGGGTCAACCTCATGGACGTCGATGATGCCGTCCTCGCCAACATCCTCCTCCATCACGTGGTGGGGGGGCGTAACGATAGCGCCGCGGTCCTCGGTGCCACGTCTTTCACGACGCTGGCCAATACGTCGCTCGCCATCAACGCGGGGCCCCCGATCACCATCGGCGGGAGCAACCTCTCGACCACCCTAGATGTCGCCGCCAACAACGGCATCGTTCATCTCATGGATCAGGTGATCGTGCCCCCGACCATCACCGAGGCGGCGGGCACGGTACCTAGCCTCTCGCGGGTGATTACGGCGTTGGGCCGCGCCTCCGCCATCACGCAGGCGGCGGTGGCTCCCTCAACCCTGACCGGAGACGCGCCCATTACCGTGTTCGCGCCCGCGAACAGCGCCTTCGCGAATCAGATGATCGACGAGACCACCGCCCCCCAGGCGGTCCTCGACCTGCTGCTCGCGTACCATGCGATCCCGAGTCAGGTGCTGGGGGCAGACGTTCCCACCACCCCCACGTCGATCATGACCCTGGGGGGCCTGAGCTTCACCATTCAGCGCTCCGGCACCACCATCACCATCACCGATAACACCGGGGGGGTGGGTACGGTTGACGCTAACCTCCGGGACATTCGGACCCTGGGGGGAGTAGTCCACGTCGTGGACCGGGTGCTGCAGCCCCAGTGATCGCCGAGGCGGCGAGGCGACCCACGAGGTCAGGTCCTCGCCGCCGTGCCTCCTCACCGGGGGCGTGAGCTTCAGGGCTCGAGGTGAACCGCCCCGACCGCGTCGAGATCGAAGCCCCCGGTTTGGCCGGCCCCCGATGCGCTGAGGTCGCGGATGCGCACGAAGCGGGCTCGATCGACCCCGAGCTCAGCCAGGTCGAAGGCGTCGCCGCCCGAGAGGGCGGCATCGAGCGGGATGAGCGCGGCAGGGTCGTACATGAGCGTGGGCGTCCAGCCCGCGCAGCCCGGAAAGCGCCCCATGCCCGCGCCGGCCGTATCGCAGGCGAAGCGCGTCCACGTCATCCCGTCCTCACTCACCGAGACCTCCCCAAGTTCGGCGAACACGGTGGAAGGGTCATTTCCCACCCAGAAGGGGTTCTCGAAGACGACGAGGTCCGGGCCCGGTCCGTCGATCACCGCCCGACCCCCGAAGTCGAGGACGATCTCCCCTCCCACGCCAAGGGAAAGGACGTCCAAGGACCCGGCCTGAGGGCCTCGACCCATGGGAGGGCCAAGCACGACATCCGGAAGGTCATCTTGACCGAAACCGGCGTTGTCTCCCGGGGTGAAGCGCACCACCGTCTCGGCGTAGGGCAGGGAAGGGCCGCCGGCGTCGCGGTTCGAGCCGAGATCGGGGTCCGACCCCAGGTCCATGGGCCCAAGGTCCTCCGAGCCGAGGTCCTCCGAGCCGAGGTCGACCGGAGCCTCGGCGTCGCCGGGTTCTGCGTCGGCCGGACCCGCGTCGCTGGGACTCGAAACGCCCGCGTCCGGGCTCGCGTCGACAACCCCCGCGCCTCCGCCCGCCCCCGCATCATCTCCACAGCCGGCGAGCACGAGCGCCAAGGCGGCGACCGGGCCTACGGAAGACGGGTGATCATACTGAGGGCGAAGCCGCCTCACCGAGGATCCAGTCGCGTCCACGGGAAGCCCCCGCAGCCCGAGTTCTCGGGGTCCGTCGCGTCGGCGGTCTGGGTCGAGGTTCGAGCCTCGTCGGCGGTCATGAGGCCAAAGTCGACGAAGCAGTAGTAGAAGGAACCGGACGCATCCGGAGTCGTGAAGTCGAGCCGGTTGTATAGGCTGGGAAAGAACATCGCCTCGGATGAGTTCTGCGTGACCACCCAGTTGTCCATTTCACTCCAGTCGGCGATCCGCATCGGCGGGCCCGACTGCTGCCAGCTGGTGGCCGTGATCGTCTCCATCCCACCAAAGTTGCTTAGGTAGCGCCCACGGATGGAGACGGCTCGCCGAAGCCGGGTCCAGGGAAACATGCCGCAGCCGCGGTTGTCCGGATCGGAAGGGTCGGCGGTCATCATCGAGTTCTGTGCGGCCTCGAAGGTCTCGAGCCCAAAGTCGACGAAGCAATAGTAGAAAGTGTCGTCCGCGAGGTCGATCCACTCAATCCGGTTGAAGAGCCCCGGGCCGAACTCGGCAGTGGTCGAGTTTTGGGTGATGAGCACGTTGGTTGCGTTGTCGTAGGCCCGGATCGCTGCCGAGTTGAAGAGGGCTTCGGTGATGACCTCTTCCTGTCCGAATTGGCTCGCATAGACGCCAACTATCTCGAGCGGGTCCGGCGTTCCCCCGTCCGCCCCGCCCATATCTTCGGCGCCCGTGTCGGTCGTTCCGCCGTCCCCGTCGCCCGTGTCTTCGGGGCCCGTGTCGGGCGCCCCGCTGTCCCCTTCGCCCGTGTCCTTGGGGCCCGTGTCTGGCGACCCGGCGTCCATCCCTACGTCGAGACTCCCCCCGTTCGCGGGGTCCGCGTCGTCGCCGCAGGCGGTCGCGGCCAGAGCGAAGCCCATCATCAAGGCGGTACGGCCGACGAAACCGGAGAGGGAGCCCCGGCTGGCTCCGATGGGCCGAGCTGGGGTCGTTGACGAGGCGCACTGAAGCCCCCGATTCGAAAATCGCATCGCATCCTCCACCCCGGTACACCGCCGGGGACCCCGAACGAACGGGGCAGGTCAAAGACGAATCGAGATATCCTGGCTCGCGAAGTCGCCAAGCACCGCCTTCCCCGCACTCAGGCGAGTGGCTGGGCCCTCTGGGGCCCTGGTGCCGGCCTTCCGCTGACAGTGGCGGGACCGCGCCGGATTCTCACCGGCTTCCCTCGGACTCGTCGCGTGGTCTCTCGGCTGTTTCAGGCAGGGCGTCTAGGGTCAACCCCGCCCCTGGCAGAACTCGACTCGGAGCTACGTCGAAAGGCCGAGCAGCCTGGCCTGCGGGTTTGCTGAGGCGAACATAGGTCTCCGTTCGAGAAGCCGGGGGGGAGGTCTCAGAAGTTCGAGACCAGAGCTCGTGAAATTGAAGGCTCCGAGTTGGCCTGGAGTTTGCCGTTCTACGCCGCAACGGACGACTCCATGACAGCAACACACCGGTATGTACTTCCCCTCATCCTCTTCGCGGCGAGCTGCGGCTCCGAGCCTGCGGGCGACGATGGACCTGCCCCTTCGACTGAGGTGCGCTCGACGCTCGCCCGAAACCAAAATCCCAACGCGACCCCCGCCGATCTCAAGGCCCTCGTCGAGGGCAACCATCGGCTCACCTACGATCTGTTCTCGACCACGGCGCAGGAGGGGGAGAACTTCACCGTATCGACCCTGTCCATCCGAACCGCCTTCGCTCTGGTGTACGCGGGGGCGAAGGGTCAGACGGAGACAGAGATGGCCGACGTGCTCTACTTCGACCCGAATCAGAGCGCTTTTCACGACGCGATGAACGCGCTCGATCTGGCTCTCGCGAGTCGGGCGTTGGCGGCGGATCCCGCGCAGAGCCTAGAGGCCGTGGAGCTGAGCCAAGCCAACGCCTTTTGGGGGCAGGTTGGCTATCCCTGGGAGTCGGCGTATCTCGATACCCTGGCCATCAACTACGGGGCAGGGATTGAAGCCCTCGACTTTCAGGAGAGCCCGGAGCCCTCGAGGTTGACCATCAACGATTGGGTCGAGGGACGGACCAAAGACCGCATCAAAGACCTCCTCCCGGCCGGGTCCATCAAGCCCGACACGGTCGCGGTGTTGACCAACGCGCTGTACTTCAAGGCGCCCTGGGCCGCCCCTTTCGAACCTTCCCTCACCGGGCCCGATAGTTTTGGACTGGAGGGCGGCAGCTCCGTGTCGGTCGACTTCATGCGGGGCATGGAGGACATGAGCTACGCGACCGGCAGTGGTTGGAGCGCCGTGGAAATCCCGTTCCGGGGTCGCGAGCTGTCCATGGTCTTTATCGTCCCCGACGCCCAGACCTTCGGAAGCTTCGAACAAGCCCTCGACGCATCCACCCTCACGTCGATCGTCGCGGCGCTGCAGCCGGGCTTGGTCGAGCTGGCCCTGCCGAAGTTCGAGTTTGAGACCTCATTCACCCTCAAGCAGGCCTTGAAAGACCTGGGGATGCCCACCCCGTTTTCGGCTGACGCGGACTTGAGTGGGATGATGAGTCGGGGGGGTCTCTTTATCGACGAAGCCTTCCACAAGACCTTCGTGGCCATCGACGAAAAGGGCGCTGAAGCGGCGGCGGCCACCGCCATCGTGGTCGGCGAGACCTCGCTGCCGGTCCCCGATCTCCAGCTCAAGATCGACCGCCCCTTCTTCTTCATGATCCGAGATCGTCTCACCGACACGTGGCTGTTCTTCGGACGCGTACTCGACCCATCGTAGGGCGGGCGGATCCCTCGAAGAGCTCAAAGGCGGAGGCCGGTCGGCGGTCGGGCGGTGCCGGGTGAACGCCCGAGAGTGGTCACGGGCTCGCGCCGCCCGCCGGCACTGCCTTCGGGACGCGGCGTCGTACGGGTGAGCAGCCCGGTGCGAATACGCGCGTCGATACTCGAGGGGGATGGACCCCCGGGTGACGTTCGGAGACCCGGCCCGTGCGCCCCAGGGCGCTTCTTGGTCTCCTGGACATGCATCCTCCATGGACGCCGGGCGGGAGCGAGCTCCGCGCAGCTCTCGGCCAGCTCTCGAGCCGCCCGGGCTGGCTCCAGGGGGAGCCGGGCCGTGAAACGGTCCAGCGCGTCCACCATCTCCTGACGTCTCGCTGACGCCTTCGCGTGCCCGATGAGAAGACGAAGGCTGTGCTCCAGCCGTTGATAGTCTCCGGTTGGGGTCGGGGCGCGACCGTACTCTCCGGGGGCCTGATAGGCCGGATCCGTGATCGAGTCGTATGCGCTCTTCGCTAGAGCGACCGGCACACCGAAGGCCTGCACGACGCCTTGCCGGTGGAGAAGGAGCGTATCGACGCTCAGGGTCGGGTGATAGATACCCGCTCGGTGCCGCTCCGTCATCCAGGGAACCAGAATCTCCCCCAGGCTCGCGACCGCTTCGGGTGACCAGGACAGCTCGCTCAAACGTCGCCCGGAGTGCGGCCAGGGCGTCGTCCACAGGAACGTCTGTCCCCCATCTGCACGCACGAAGACGCTCTGGTGAACCAGGGTGATGTCCTTACGAAGGGCCTGAGACGCCTTCCTCAGCAGATCCTCACTCGTACGTCTCGACAGGAACAGGGGCCGCAGGGCCACGGCTTGGGTCAGACAGCGCAGGCCGTCTCCCCTCAAGGTCTCGATCAGCGTGACGCCCGGGGGCCGCGATACCTCCCGCACGTACTGAAAGTGGCTCGAGTCTTCATTCGGCGCATTGGGTCGGAACGCACACATCTCGGATCTCAGCGGCCGACCGGGACGGCTAAGGCGCTGCTCATGTTGTGGTCGTTACGAAGCCGGGAAACGGGTCAAAGCAGACGAGAACTCTCGTATCGCCGGGACTGGACCGGGAGTTTGGATGGATAACATCCAACCGAACTCGATCATCGTTCTCGGAGCGGCGACGCGATTCGGGTGGGAACCTCGGAGCGAAGTCCGTCGAGGAGCGGGCCGAGAGGGACTACGCCGGAAGGTCGTGGCCGGCGTCCTGCCAAGCCTGTAGATGCCAGGCACAGTCTAAGGTGCCCAGGACCTCGCCGTCCTCGTTTATGCCCTCCAGGGGGCCGTGAAAGGTCGCCAGCATCGTGCACCCGGGAAGCGATACAGGTTCGTGAACGGCCCCATCGTTCTCCAGCAAGTAGACGCCTTGACCGAATCGGACCGAGGGGTCGTCGCGATAGTGAAACTCGCCCTCGAGGATGTAGACCTCTACGGCTTTGGCATGTCGATGCAAAGGCGCCGCGACGCCCTCGTCGACCTTTATCAGGACGGTGAATCGCCCGCTCGTGGGGTCGGCAGAGAGCAGCTTAAATTGCGTGCCCTCCATTCCCCAGGGCGCCCAGGATAGATCGTTGGGGTCGACCCGGGAGAGGGTATGGGGTGTGGTCGTGGATGCGGTAGAACTCATGATCATTCCTCCTCGGGAAGGACCATGCGGAGGACGCCCTCGAAAGTCATCAGGTCGAGGCGTCGTGGCTGGATCCCCCGCGCGGATCCCGTATCACGCGCGTTTCACGTCGCGAGCTTAGAATCGCCTGAGAAGATCTCGAAGTGCTCTCGGGCTGGATAAGCCACAGCTCCGAGCCACCACCGGGCTCGGAGTGCCGGTGCTGAGAAGGCTGCGCGCCCTTACGGCTCGCCGCGACGCTACGTAGCGCATGGGGGAGAGGCCGAAGCTCTCACGAAAGGCTCGGCGAAGATGTCCCGGCGAGAGCCCCGCTCGCTGCGCGATCATGAGCTCGTTGAGGGGCTGGTCGAGCGCCTCGTCCACAAAGGAGGCCAGATCGCGACGGACCGTGGGCCGGAGGCCCCCCCGGGTCACGGTGGTGTCGCTGAGGAGATCGGCGGCGGCGAGTACGAGGCCTGCGGCCACGGCCTCCGCACCGCTCACCGGGCGTTCGCTCCACATCCATTCCGCGAGCGTGGCGGCCACCGGTCTCGCGCGGTGGATGATGCGATCGAAGAAGCCAACCTGGGGCATGAGGCCGGGCTGGATGTCGAAATGCAGAACGCGGCAGGGAGCCGCCACTTCGAAGACGGGCGCGGTGCCAGCGCAGATGTGAGAGAACGATCCAGGTCGGGAGCCGCGGTCCACGCCCGACCCGGTTTGGCGGCAGACGGAACGACTCCCGCTCACGTGATAGATGAGAACGTCCGTATCCTGCTTGGGGACCTCGACCGTTCCCGGAGGATGACTGTAGGCTCGCACGCTGCCCAATCCATCCAGGCTGAGGGCCAGCTGGGGGCGCATCGCGTGATGTCTCAGCAGGTGAGAGGCGAGGGCCGAGGGGTGCGGCTCCACCTTTGGATCGCTCGGCATGGGCTCTTTTCGCAAATCGATCCGGTCCGAGCAAGAGCTTGTCCCCGTTGGGCCGCAAGCATGTCTTCGGCCCAAGCCTTTTGAAACGAGAGCGCCTTCTCTCCGGGCTGCTGCAGTCCGAAGAACTCGAACTCCGGATCCACCACCTCTGCGTCGTAGGTGCGCCTCAATAGATAGACGGGGCGTTGGTCACGAGAGCTCGCCTCGGACCTCTACGGAGTCACGATGTCTCAGGCTTCGTGCCGCACTTATTACGACGGCGTATCCCGAAAAGCTCTTACCCTGAGTAAGAGGCAAGTCCTCGGACCGTAGATGTGAGCGCGCGGTGCGACCAGAAGAGGACAACGGCGGCGAGAGAGCCTATCAGCAGGAGCAACAGTAACGCAGCCGCCCACGGTCCAAGCACACCATCAGACGCTAGTGTGGGATGCGACGGGTGTCGACTGCCGATGGACAATCGAAGCCAGGCTTTCGCGACCAGGGGTCAAGCTAGATGTCGGTCGAGCAGGAAATATTGAAAGGGTCGAGATAGGGATAGGGGGTGGGGAGGCTCCGGTTGCGCAGGCGGATTCTACTTGAGATCTCGAGGATTTGGTTCCGGAAGACGTCGATCGCCTGAGGAGCATCGAGCCCAAGTCGCGTATGGAAAATCTCCGCGCCGCCCAGGTGGAGAAGGCTCCGACGTGTGGACTGTGACAGCACCCAAGCCATCCCGGTCTGAGCGAGCGCTTCCGCGTGCGTCGGCATCACGTTCCAAAAGCCGAGCTCATCCATCGGCTCCTGCGGATCTGCGGGGAGGGGACCGCTCAGCGCTCCGGGTGCGTTCGGGACCCAACCGTATGTATCGAACTGGCCGCTATTTACAGCGGCATGTTGAGGCCCCGCCCGAAAGATGAGCTTCTCTACGAGCGAGAAGAGGGAGGCTCGGTTCTCGAGTTGTTGGGGAAAGCCAGGTACGGCAGCCCCCCGGGGGCTGGCCGCTTCTTCACAAAAGGCCTGAAGCTCATCGTCCAGAACGACGTCCTGGTCCGAGCGATACCAGATCGAGAGGACCGACTCGATGAGGTCACTCAGAGTATCGCTGAGCGCCAGGGCGTCATCTCGGTAGTAAAAGCCAGGGACCTCCATGAGCCCTCGCTCTGTGAGATCCTCGCGTAGGCCGCGGCGCTGAAAGTCGAAGTATTGGTAGTTTGCTCGCGCGGCTTCCATAGTCCCGTCGACGCCGGCAGCTACGGATGTAGCGATGGGACCATCTTGGGTGAGGAGGTTTCCGCGCGCCACCGAGTTGATCGCGAGCGTTTCCTCGTAGTGGGGCGCGAGCAGCTGGTGCAAGGGATGGTCCGAATGGACCTGACGATGGAGGCACATGGCGAGCGCCTCGTTGAGTAGATGTGTCTCGAGGAGATGGTAGAAGCCCTCGTGAACGCAGCCGTCCGCGGCTTGAGCGTGGGCACGAGCGGCGAGCCAGGTCCACTTGGGGGAGAGCGGAGTGAACACCCGACCCCCGGGGAGGAGCTGTATGGCCAAAGGCATGAGCTGGCCCACTCGGTCTGTCCAAAAGAGGCAATGGGGCGCAGCGAGGACGCGGCCTGGACTCACCCGCTTCTGAATCCGCTCGTGACTGAGCTCGAGGTATTTGGTTTCGAACAGCCTCCCGTCTCGGGTGAGCTCGGTCGTGGTCACTCGTTGTTCGGTTTCCTTGAGGACATGATCGGCTGCCGCGGCGAGAGGCGGCGACAGCTCACCCACGGCCCGCATCCGCATGGGATTGACTCCATTCAGTCTCTGGCGCGCGAACTCCGCGTCATCTTGCCAGGTCCCGGCGGCGTCAGGGGCGCCGCCGAGAAGGCGGACGACCCGAGCGTAGGTACGATGAGACGGCGGGCCCATCGGGGCAATGGTTCTCTCGAAGCCGTCCCGAATCGTGACTCGCATCTTATCTAGGGTCAGCCGCGTCTGCTTCGACGGAGGAAACTGCTCTCGACTGGGGAGCGAGCGGCAGTAGGGAGGAAGTGCGCGGAACCCAGGCTCTGGGTGCTCACCCTCCCGCTCGAAGATATAGGCCTCTCTACGAAGCCGGAGCGTTGCCTGGCGCGCGCGCCTTCGGTCCGCCGAGGCTTGATGAGGTAGGACGTGGCGAGAAGGGTTCATCCTCACCCTTGGTTCCGATACGAGCTTCATGCTTCGCCTCCGAATGAGGGCAGGCCGAAAGAGCCGTACATCCACTTTCGGAGCCTCTGGAGTCGGGCAATGACCCTCCGCTCCGAGTCGGCCAGAGAGCGCGGGTCGAAGGGGCCGGTCGCGGCTGGCACCCCCATGGTCGGCGGATGATGACTTCCATTGAACTCCATTCGCTCGGAGTCTACTGCGTCCA
>JBCBRU010000014.1:0-34158 GCA_039819565.1 Myxococcota bacterium
ATGGGTCCACGTCGACGGGGCCTTCGGTCTGTTCGCTCGAGCCAGCCGCTCCAAACGCCACCTCACCCGAGGTTTGGACGAGGCGGACAGCTGGGCCACCGACGCGCACAAGTGGCTAAACGTTCCGTTCGACTGCGGTTTCGCGGTGGTACGTCACTCCGCCGCTCACTCCGCCGCGATGACTCAATCCGCAGGATATATTGCAGCCGAAACCGGCGCCCGGGATCCGATCGACTGGAATTTGGAATGGTCCCGCCGAGCCCGCTCCATTCCCGTCTACGCAGCCCTGCGGGAGCTCGGAAGCGAAGGCGTGGAGGACCTCGTGAACCGCTGCTGCGCCCACTGCGCGGCTCTCGTGTCCGGCCTCGGCAACCTAGACGGAGCCGCCGTGGTGGCTGAACCCACTCTCAATCAGGGTCTGATACGGTTCTGCCTTCCCCACACCACGCCGGCCGAAGGAGATCTCTTTACCGAGAGGGTCATTCGGGCCGTCAACGCAACCGGCGAAGCCTTCTTCTCGCCGACGACCTGGGACGGTCGGCGGGTCATGCGAGTAAGCGTGGTCAACTGGCAGACGGGGCCCCAGGACGTAGCCCGCGCGGTTGCCGCCGTGAAGGGCGCACTCGAATCCACGGCTCGTAGCTCAAGCCCCTGAACCGGTCACGGAGGGTGCGCGTACCCCTCAACGGTGCCGACCTTCGCCGCCAAAGCTGCGCCGCACGAAGTCTCGGCCCTCAAACGACGTGGCCCGGAAATAGCCTCCTACTCTCGCATTCGCCACGTCCGAATACCTCCTCGAGATGGGAGAGCGAGGAATATCGGTTCCGGGGGGCAGCCCGCACTTTGCCTTCCTCGGGTTGGGCTTGGCTGTCGTCTCCATGCTCTGGAGTGAACGAGCCGGTTCGACAACTCCAGGTGAAATCGAGTGGGGCTTCGGTGAGGCGATCGGCTCCCGAGCTGACTTTCCACTCCAGGCCCGATACGTGCCGGGAACCTTGGCCCAGGTGCAGCTCTTCGAAGCGGCCGCTCGGGAGCTCGGACTCCCTGAAGCGTGGGCCGCCGACAACGCCCTAACCTTGCTCCTGCGGGCAGAGTCCGATGGCAAAGTGGGCATCCCCAACTTCACCTACGGGGAGCGGGCGCGGCAGCCGGATCGATGGGTCGAGATACATGAGGAGCTCAGGCGCGGCCATATCTCGGCGTCCTCATCCGCCACGGGACTGGGACAGCTCATCCTCAGCAACGTAGAGCGCTACTATCCGAGCGGAGCCGATGGGATAGGCGTCCCCCTCGAAGAGGCCATGGGTATGCTCTCATACATCTCGGCTCGCTATGGGGATCCCGAAACCGCCTGGAATCAATACGATCAGGGCTACTAGAGTCTCTCAACGGACCCGATCGTAGAGCTCCCCAAGAAAACGGAGCCTTGCCGCCAGTTCGGCGGACGCCTCGCCGGGCTTGAGTCGCCAGCGCCAGTTGCGCCACTCACTCGGCGGACGTGCGTAGGAGCCGGGATCGTTCATTCGCGCCCAGGTGGGGAGCGACAATAGATCCTGCATCTGGATCACCGCGAGATGAGCTGTCGATGAGAGCGCCGCTCGATTGAGATCCCAAGCAATGTCATCGCCGTGCACACCGAGATAGTGCTGAACGTGGGCGCGAGCGTGAGGCTCGAGCTTCGAGAACCACCCCACCGAGGTGTCGTTGTCGTGATTCCCCGGATACACGACCGAGCCTTCGGGGATGTTGTGCGGCAGGTAGGGGCTGTCCGCTCCACCTCCAAAGCCGTAGTGGAGGATCTTCATGCCGGGGATCCCGGTGTCCGCTAGAAGCCTGCGGACGTCATCGTCGATGTCCCCCAGGTCCTCTGCATACAGCGGGCGAGGGCCGAGCTTGCTTCGCATCACCTCGAAGAAGTGTTGTCCAGGCCCCGGCACCCAGTGACCATCCCGAGCGGTGGGCGCCTCCGCGGGAATCGACCAGTACGCGGAGAAGGCGCGGAAATGATCGATGCGAACCGCGTCAAAGTCCTCGAAAGCTCGGGCGAGCCGAAGCCGCCACCAGGTGTATTCGTCCGCTCGCATCCGATCCCAGTCGTAAAGAGGGCTCCCCCAACGCTGTCCGTCGGCGCTGAACATATCGGGGGGGGCCCCGGACACGGCGGTGGGCTGGCCTTGATCGTCGAGCTGCCATCCCTCCGGGTAGGCCCAGATATCGGCCGAGTCATGAAGGACATAGATCGGGACATCCCCCATTACGCCCACCCCCCGGGACCTGGCGTAGGCCCTCAGAGCCTTCCACTGCCGATCGAAGAGAAAGAAGCGAGCGAGGATGCGCTCGGTGTCCGGGACCATGGAGGCCGGCCCCTTGTCGTTTGCAGAACGGAGATCCTCGGGCCATGCCCACCACGGCGCCCCGTCGCAGGCTCTTTTGCGGGCCGCGAACCGCGCGGCGGTCACGGCCCACGGTGAGCGCTCTCGATAGCGCTCGAACTCCATGCGTAGGGGATGATCGCGGAGGAGTCGCTCCACCGCGTCATCCACGCGGGCTTCCTTCTCTACCGAGGCTTGCTCGAGATGAGCCCAGCCCACATCGTCTCCGGAGGGCACGACCTCTCGCGCCGTGAGCAGACCGTCGTCCCGGAGGTCCTCCAGGGAGAGGAGCTGAGGATTTCCGACGAGGCTCGCCCAGCTGGCGTAGGGGACGTCGTCGCGCGGACCTCCGGGGGGACAGATCGGGAGCATCTGCCACACGGACACTCCCGCCCCCACCAGCCAGTCCACGAAAGCTCGGGCGCCGGGGCCGAGGTCCCCCACACCGAAGGGGCCCGGCAGGGAGGTGGGGTGGAGCAACACGCCCATCCGGCGCTGACTCCAAAAGTCGCTCACGGGGGTCCCTTGTAGGCACACGTGACATTTTCACGCATCCCCGGTTCAACCATGGCGTGCTTCGTTTCTCCCTCGCCGTTCTGCTCACCGGAGCCCTCGCGTGTGCTCACTCGCCCCGCTCGGCCCCCGTCAACCTGGACGGGGTCTGGCATGCCCAGCTCGAAAGCCCTGGAGGTCCTTTGCCCTTTGGGCTCGAGGTACGCGGGCGTCGAGCGTGGGTCCGCAATGGTGAGGAGCGGGCCGAAGCGACCGGAGTACGACGGGAGGGCAAAGCGATCTTGTTCGACTTCGCTCTGTATGACGCCCAGATCCGAGCTGAAGCGAATGAGGACGGTTCGCGGATGCAAGGTGAGTGGAGCTATCCCGACTGGGGAGCCCGTCGCCAGCTCCGTTTCTCGGCCGCCCGAGGATCCCGCCGTCGCTTCGAAGCGGCAGCCCCTCAGGGCACCGCGACGGGGATTTGGCGGGTGCAGTTCGTGGACGACGACGGCGAAGAGCCCGCACGAGCCCAGTTCACTCAATTCGGGGACGGCACCGTGACCGGAACCTTTCTCACCCCCACCGGCGACTACAGGTATCTGGAAGGGGCTCTCGACGGAAATACGCTGCGCCTATCGTGCTTCGACGGTGCCCACGCCTTCCTGTTCACGGCCAAGCTTTCGGGTCCTGATGCTCTCGACGGACAGTTCTGGTCGGCCAACCACTACCGCGCAACATGGACGGCAGAGAGGGTGGCCCGCGTCGAGGACGCTCCCCTCCCCGATCCCTATGGGCTCGCCTCGCTCACGAGCTCCGACCGCAAGTTGAGCTTCGCCTTTGAGGACATCGAAGGACAGCGTGTGGACATGGCCGACCCGCGCTTTCGAGGGAAGGTGGTGCTCGTCGACATCTTCGGGACCTGGTGCCCGAACTGCAACGATCAGGCCCCCTACCTTGCGAAGTGGCATCAGCGGTATCGCGAGCGCGGTCTCGAGATGGTGGGCATCGCCTACGAGGTCAGCGGAGACGCCGAACGAGACCGCGAGATGCTTCGCCGCTGGCGGGATCACCACGCGCTCGAGTTCCCGCTGCTGCTCGGAGGAGTGAAGGACAAACGAAGAGCGGGGCAGACGCTCCCGGATCTGAGCGCGGTCGTAGCCTATCCCACCACCATATTCGTCGGCCGGGACGGCACCGTTCGCGCGGTACACACCGGTTTCGCCGGACCGGGCACAGGGAGCGCCCACACCTCGATGATTCGTGAGATCGAGGGCCGAATCGAGCAGCTACTTGCCGAGACCCTCGACTGAGCTCTCTAGGTCCGGCCTTGGGCGCCGCGGCTCCGCTCGACGCCACACTTCGGCGAGACGGCGAACGCCGCGTGTGAAATGAACACGGGACTCGGGCGGGATCTCCTCGAGAACAGCCGCCAAGGCGGGTCCCATGGTCGCGTATATCTCTGCAATCGAGGCGAGGGCCTCGGGCCGGAGCTGGACCTCCATCCGCCGACCGTCCTCGTGCGACCGCCGCCGGGTTACCAGCCCCGCGGCGATGAGTCGGTCGACAAGAGCCGTCACAGAGCCGCTGGTTAGACCCAGACGGCGACCGATCTCACCGGCGGTTAGAGCTCCCCCTTCAAGAGCGTTCATGCAGCGCAGATCGCTCGACGCCATGCCCAGGGCTCGGGCCGCGGCCTGGTCGAAGCGAAGGATGGCCTCATAGAGGTCACGGCTCTCTTCGAGAAGGGCGTGCTTGTCCAGGTCCGATTCATGTATCTCGATGATCAAAGTATTCACCGGCGCACCTCAGTCCAGGGTCTGAGCGAGACCCACGTTCATCTCCAGTCCTCTTCGGAGGAGGGACTGGGACCGGTGGGTTTCGCTGCCGTAGAAGTCCTCGGCGAGATCGTCCCAGTCGACAGCCCGGATCTGATCCCGGATGGACAGCGCGGGAAGACCAAAGTCCTCCTGGTACCAGCCCAGGGTCAGACGCGAGCGCGCGTCGGGATCACACCCGATCCGCTCGCTCTCGAAGTCGACGGTGGTCTCGATGGGAGGGAGATGGGCGTAGTCCCGGCGAGGGCTCAGCTGCCGGAGGTGATCGAGATCGCCGGGGCGCCGCCGATAGTTTCGCATCTGCACCTCCAAGAGGTGAAAGCGGCAGTCGAGCTCCAGGAAGGACCGAATGCGCCGCTCGAGATGCCAGCGATTGAACTCATCGGAAGGGATGCCCTCGACGAGACCTTCGTACGTGTATCGCTGACGGAGCACGCGCGCCCATATGCGCCGCCCTGTCGAAAGCTCGATCTGAAGTTCGGACACGGGCCGAAGAGGCTAAGTGCAGCCCGCAACTCAAGCGCTCTAGCGCTTGGACAGGACCGCTCAGGCGTTCAGACCTATTCAGGAGACGCGGCGAGCACCGACTCCGCGCCCGCGAGCGCCTGCCGAGCGAGCTCGGCCACGGAGGCCGCGAGGGCCGGGGTCTCTGGCACCGCGGCAGCGCCGAGCCCGACCACGAATCGGGCAACGTTCTCCACGGCCGCGGTCCTGACCCTCACGCGCAAGCCGTCCGGACCGTCCTCTGCCCACATGCCGTCGGGGAGGTTTCGGCGCACCCAGCTCGCTTCCGCCTCGCGTATGCGGAAGGTGAGCTCCTGCTCTTCGCCCACTTGAAAGTACCCCTCCACGGTGCCCTCCAGCACCGAGACGATCTCGGCCTCTGGGGCGGCCAGAAAAGGCCCTTCGTCCTCCATGCGGAGCTCCGACATCGAGTCCACGCGAAACCACTTGAGCGTCTCGGTTTCATGGCAGGTGGCCAGACACCGGGGTCGCTTTCCAGGGAGAACCCGATGGACCGAGATCCGGCGTGGACGAAGCTGGCCCCGTTTTGCGGAGTAGTAGCGCAGATGAACGACCTTCTGGTTCGATGCCGCTTCAAAGAGAAGGTGCAGAACGTCCTCGTTGGGTGAGGCGGGGGTGACAACAACGGATCGCATGCGGGCCACGGTCGCTTCATCCAGGGCCCGAGAGTGAGCCAGGGCGGTCAGGATTCGGTCCTGCGTGGGCCCGGCGGGATGGTTCGCGATCGCGTAAAGAAGCAACCGCTCCTCCTTGTCGGCGAGGAACACCCCACCCGGAAACCAGCCCTTGGGAACCGACCAGTACACTTCGGTCGGGGTCTCCTCTTCCCGCTGGAGGTTCACACCGGCGAGGGTCATCTCGTTCAGACGCTTCTTCAGCGCATCCACCCCCACGTCCACCTCCCGAGCGAGATCGGGCTGCCGCCAGGTGGGCTGGCGGAGGAAGGCCATGAAGATCCTGACGACGGTCTCGGTCGAGCTGCGCCGGCTCACCCCGATGTTCTACATCTACTGAACGAATCATCTCCATCCTATTCGCAGGAGCGATTCGGGTTGGGGGCCCTCCCTAGTTTCCCGCCATGGAACGTGGACACCCTCCAGCTGTCGAGTCCTCGCTCAGGCCCTCTCGGGCGCGGCGTCACGCCAGTCAGGGTGGCTTTCGGTTGGGAGCCCTGATGACCTTCTTCTGGCTGAGCTCGAGGCCAGCTATCACGAGCGTAGTCATGCTGTTCGCCATGGGCCTCGCCATGGTGGCCCTCTTCGGCGATGAGCCGGGCCACGAGCCAGCCGCGAGCGGAAGCAAGTAGGCGTGGCTCTCGGTACCTGCGAGGAGTGCGGCCATCCCGTCTCCTCCCGAGCGAACGCATGCCCTGGGTGTGGCTGTCCTCGCGTCTCCGCTGCAGACCGCGGAGCCCATCACATCTATTTCGACGAGCCTCCCATCCTCGTCTCGAGCGGAGTCATCCGCTCCGGGTCGGATGCATACATGCTGAGCCATCTATCGTCGATTTCCATGCGCACACAGTCCAGCGGCCATCCGGGGTTCCGGCGGGGGGCCTTCTTCGCTCTCGTGATGGCTCTGGTCATCACGAGTGTAAGTCTCGCGGGGGGAACCTTTGTGATGCTCGCGTCGATCGCCATGGGCTTGGCCTCTCGTCTCGGCCAAGAGCATGAGCTCGTGCTCTCTGGGGCTCACGGCGAAGTGGTCGCGTTTCGGACCCGCAGCGGACACAAGGCTCAGGAGCTGACCCGAGCCATCACCCATGCCGTCTCCGAGGCCCATCGGCACGCCTAAACACTCTCGATCCGTGGTTCCTGAAGCTAAACCACGAGGAGTCGCATGGCCGACGCATGGAGCTCGGCGGAGGACGCAGCTACGACTTGCCCCCCACCACTCGGATCTCCACCGGTCCAGCTGGTCACAACCGCCCCCGCTCCGCGCAAGATGGGCACGAGTGCGGAGACATCGTAGCGCTGAAGGCCTGCTTCCACAACGAGATCGATTTCCCCGAGCGCGAGGAGGCCGTAGGCGTAGGCATCGAGCCCAAAGCGTGCCACTGGGCAGCAAGCAGCCACTCTCTCGAAGGCTTGCGCCTCCTCGGAGCTAAAGTACCCCTTCGGAGTGGGTCGGGGATCGGTGGTGGCGATCCTGGCCTCCTCGAGGCGGGTGCGGCCAGAGACCCGACAGATCCTCTCCGTACCTCCTCGCCGCCAGCGGGTCTCTTTGGCGCCGCCCAGCCATGTCTCTCCGGTGAAGGGTTGATGAATAGCCCCGAGGACCGGAGTTTCGTCGCGTTCGAGACCTACGAGACTCGTCCACGCCGTCGTACCCGAAACGAAACCCCGGGTGCCATCGATCGGGTCTAAAACCCATCGCCATACCGCCCCTTCTCGCGTGACCCCGTACTCCTCCCCGAGGATGCCGTGCTCTGGAAAGCGAGTCTCGATGACGGCTCGCATGGCGCGCTCGGCCGCGCGGTCGCCCTCGGTGACAGGGTCGTACTCCTCAGCTTGGGTCGTCTTGTCGTCGACCTCAAGCGGGGTTCGGAAACGCGCGAGAGCCTCAGCTCCACCCGCCTCTGCGACCTTCCGGACGACCTCGAGGGCACCCTTGGGAAACTCCACGGGCGAAGTGTACCGCAGAGCGTGACTGGAGCAGCGAACGGGTTGAGCTCTGCCCCTGAGGCGCTCAACCCGTTCGGTGCTTTAGGACCGAGGTAGGCTCCCGATGACGCGCTCGAGGCGTGCTCGGGCCCCGTGATGAGCCACCGCAGACTCCACCACCTGAAGACGGGCCCGCGCCAGCTCCAGGTCCGCGTCGAGGAGCTCGTCGAGGGTGGCTCGGCCCAGCTCAAAGGCGGCGGAGCGGGCATGAAAGCTCTCCTGCGCAGCAGATACGCGAGCATGGGCAGAACCGAGGACGGCACGGGCAGCGTCCAGGTCGTCGAGCGTCATGAACAGCTCTTCCTCGATGCTCCGACGTAGATCCGCCCTCAGGGCTCGGACCCTGTCCGCTGCTGCCCCTGCTTCACGGCGCTGGGCCATCCCCGCAAGCGCTCTTTCAAGTGACCACGTGATCTGGCCTCCGAGGGTGTACGAGCCCTCCCATTCCTCTCGAGGGGGGATGATGTTCGGATTCGGATTGGCATGGAGGTAGGAAGCCCTGAGGTCGAACTCCGGGATGATCTCCGCGAGGAGAGAGCCTCGCCTGGATCCTTCGGCCTCCTCGAGCGCGTCGAAGGCCCGGATCTCCGGTCGGCTCCTCAAGGCTTGAGCCAAGAGCGCAGCTCGACTCGCCTGAACCACGAAGCTGGGGCGAAGCTGGAGCCACGCGTCGGGAGGGCGCACGATCTCTTCGCGCCGAAGCCCGATCCACGTTTGGAGCCGAGTCCGCGCGGTCGCCCGAGCGGCGCCGGCCTGGACGCGCTCGGCCACTCGAGCTTGCAGCCGCGCTTCGGCCGAGGCTACGTCGGCCCGGGTGGCCTCCCCCGCCTCGAGTCGAGCCTCAACGCGGCCTTTTTGAACCTCCGCGAGATGCAGCGAGGCTTCAGCCACGGACGCCGTCTCCACCGCGGCGAGATACGCGTGAAAGCGGACCTTAGCCTCGAGCCTGACATCCAAGCGGTCGGCCTCGGCCTCGAGCCGCTCCGCGACCGCGCGAGCCTGCATGGACTCGATCTGTTGTAGCCGACCGAGCAGCGCGCCCAAGACCCCGTATCTGAGCTGCACCTCCGCGGTGGCCCGGTTGCGAGGAATCTTGACGGGCTGAAAGGTTCCTCCCGGCCCCGGGAATCCGCCGTCCTCGAACCCCCCGAGGCGGCTATAGCCCAAGCGGACAGAGATCTCCGGCACGAGTCCGAGACTCGCGGCCTCGACGTTCGCCTCAGCGGCGGAGACTTCTGCACGAGCGGCCCGGAGTATTTGAGAGCGCAGCTCTGCACGACGGGCCGCTTCGCCCTCCGAGGCAAGCCCCCCGGAGACAGCAGCAAAGAGGAGCACCACCGAATTCATGGCGACACCTCCGCGGGCGCGCGGATGCCGAACATGAGCGCATAGACGGCCGGCACCACGCCGAGGGTGAGTACGGTGCCCACCAAGAGCCCGAAGGCCATGACCGAGGCCATGCCGTAAAACAAGGGGTCCTTGAACAGCATCAGGGGGAGGAGGCCCAGGATGGTGGTCACGGTGGTCATGACGATGGGGCGGAACCGACGCACCGAGGCCCCCACGACAGCGTCGAAGTCCGGCCCCTCCATCCTTTCGATGTCGATGCGGTCGATGAGCACGATGGCGTTGTTGATGATGATCCCAGCCAGCGAGTAGAGCCCCAAGATCACCATGAACCCAAAGTTCGCCTTCATGGTCCACAGGCCGATAGCGGCGCCGATAATGATGAGAGGAATCGTGCCCAGGATGATCGCAGGCCGGCGGTAGCTGCGAAACTGCGCTACCAACAGGACGATCATCAATCCGAGGCACAGGGGAGCGTTAGCCTGTAGCGCAGCCTGACTTGCGACCGACTCTGCCACCACCCCGTCCAACTCGACGGTGTGGCCCGGGGGTAGCTCCTCCTGCAGACGCCGCAGATGAGGGGCGACGAGCGGAACCATATCCTCCGCCGTCATCGAGCGGTTGCGCGCCTCTACGCTTGCGGTGCGTTCGAGGTCCTCACGCGCGATGCGGGCGTGGTCCGAGACCAGCCGCAGCTCGGCAACCTGATTTAGCGGTACCGTCCCCCGAGGGACCGAGACGGCGGCCGTCTCGAGCCTGGATAGATCCGTCCGCTCGCCCACCCCCCCGCGAAGCAGGATAGGGAAGACATCATCGCCGTCCCGGTATTCTCCGATCTCGACCCCGGAGAGAACGCGGGTGAGGGTCCGCGCCACCTCGGCCGAGCTCGCTCCTGCCCGTTGGGCTCGGGCCTGGTCGACGTCGACCTCCACCGTGGACACGAGCCCTTCCCAATCAGAGCGGATCTCGAAAGCTCCCGGGACATCGCGAAGGATAGCCTCGAGCCGGCTCGAAGCTCCGAACACTACCTCGGCGTCCGGACCTTTCACCTGTACCTCGATCTTCGTAGAGTCGCTGGGCCCCAAAAACATGCGGGCAACGCGTCCTTCGGCTTCAGGGAGCTCCTCCTGGATGGCTTTGCGGAGACTCGCGATGGTGGCGTCCACGTCCTCCAAGCTTCGAGCGTTCACGACTAGGAAAGCGCGATTCGGCGCTGGGTCCATGGGGGTGAGAGAGAGCACGAAGCGCGGCCCCCCAAACCCCACGTACGCGGCGTAGCGATCGACGTAAGGAAACTCGGCCCGGTCCTCAAGGCGGGCCATGAGGCGGCGAACCGCTGCGTCCGTCGCCTCCACTCCGGCGTCCGGGGAGAGGTCGAGATACACCAAGACCTCCGAGCGATCGGAGTCGGGAAAAAAGCGCTTGGGCACGGCCGACATCGCCGCTCCGGCCACCACCAGAAGAACCGCCATGCCGGCGAGAAAGGAGAGCGGGCGGCGAAGGATGTGGCGGAGGACTGTTCCGTAGTGGCGGTTCAGGGTCTCGAAGCCTCCATTGCCCGACCTCGCAGGACGGAGCCGAATGAAGCGATGGCACAGAAGCGGGGTTAGGGTCATGGCCAGGAGCCAAGAGGTGAGCAGGGAGATCAGAATGACCTGAGAGATCGAACGCGTGTACTCCCCCGCGACGTTCTCGGCGAGCATAAGGGGTAGGAAGACGAGAATAGTAGTGAGAGTGGACGAGAAGAGCGGCCAAGCCAATTCCCGTCCGACCTGCGAGAGCGCCGCGTCCCGGTGCGCGCCGGCCTCGAGCCGCCTCTTGAAGTCCTCCGCGACCACGATTCCGTTGTCGACGAGCAGTCCAAGGGCGATGACCAGGGTCGCAAGAGACATGCGCTGGAGATCCATCCCGACAAAGCCCATCACGCCGAGGGTGATAAGCATGACCGAAGGAACGATCGCCCCGACGATGAGCCCCGTGCGGAGGCCGAGGAAGAGAATGACCACCGCGAGGACGATACCCAAGGTCTCACCGACGTTAAGAGTGACACCGAACACGGCTCGCGCCACCGCGTCCGCTTGATAGTTGAAGACGGTCAGCTCGACCCCGACCGGAACCATGCCGCGAATCTCCTCGATTCGCTCGATGACCCTCGGCGCGTACTCCAAGACCCGCTCCTCACTATTCATCGAGACGCTGAGGATGAGGCTTCGCACCCCATCGACATAAGCCAGTCGAGGCGGAGGGTCCTGGTAGCCGTGAGAGACCGTGGCGATCTCGTCTAGGGGAACGGAGCGACCTCCGGGGAGCTCGACCAGCAGAGCACGGAGAGCACTAAGTTCGTTGAAACTCCCCGTCGGCTGCACGAGGAGCCGTCGACCGCCAGAGGCTAGCGTCCCGCGAGCTCCGAGCACGTTTCGCGCCCGGAGCTGGGCGGCAAGAACGTCGGGACTCAGCTGAAGCTCGGTCAGCTTCGCCTCGTCCAGCTCGACATAGATACGCTCGTCCACGCCGCCGAGGATTTCGACCTTTTTGGTGCCTGGCACCGACTGAAGACGATCTCGAGCGTGCTTTGCGAGGTCGAAGAGCTCGGCTAGAGTGTAGTCTGGCCCGGACAGAGCGGCCGTCACTGCAGCTACATCCCCAAAGTCGGTATCAACGACGGGGGTCGGGATCCCAGCGGGGAGCTCTGTTTGCGCTTCGTCGACCTTGAGCCGGACCTCGTCCCAGACCTGATCGAGATCGAAGATCGCGTCCTTGATCTCGACGTGCAATATGGACTGCTCCGGCATCGACAAGGAGCGGATCTGCTCCACTTCGGGAATCTCGCGGAGGCTCTCCTCGAGGGTCCGAGTGACGAGGCTTTCAACCTGGGAAGCACGGAGCCCGGGAGCCCGCGTACGGACCACAGCATCGCGGATGAGAATGGCCGGGTCTTCCCGAGCGGAGAGGCTGAAGTAGCTCACCAAGCCGAACCACATCATCCCGCCCACCAGCAGGTAGACGAGCCGACTCTGAGACCTCGCCAGATCGGCTAGGTTCATCACCGTCCCTCCCCCTCGTAGCGAGCGTGGCCGACCCCGAGGCGGCGCACCGGCTGGCCGTCAAAGAGAAACGAAACGCCCTTGTCGACAACGATCGCGCCGGGAGGAAGGCCTGCCACAACGGCCCTCTGATCGGCCACCTGAACCATGGTCACGGGAGTCTCTTGGGCTCTCCCCTCACTCACCGTGAATACGACCTGCCGATCATCCTGAGCGGCGCGCAGCGCGGATAAGGGGACCTCTACGCCACCGCGAAGGCGATCCGGAAGAGGGAGCTGAAGCGCAACCTCAGCGGTCATTCCGTCCTTTAGAAGCTTCGAGTCCTCGAGAGTCAGAACAATGGGGTAGAGCTGCCGCGCGTCCGGCTCGGCGGCAATCTGTACGACCTCGACGTTTCTCGGGATGCGCCGGGGCCCCACCTCTGCGACATGACGACTGCCGACCTCGACGTGCTCGATTAAGCTCTCGGGAACCGAGACTCGAACTTCGAATCCCTCGGTTTCTCCTTGGATTCGGAGGACTACTCTCCCTACGGAAACGGTCTGCGCGGGCTCGACGAACCGGGAGGCAATGCGCCCCGAAAAGGGCGCCCGCAGCACCGCATCGCGGCGACGCTCTCGGGCGGCGTCGAGGGCAGCCGTAGCCAACTCCACCTGCCCCTTCGCACTGGCCGCCCGGGCGCGAGATCTCACCGTGGCCGCCTCCGTCTCGGCGCCGCGTTTGTGTAGAGCCACGGCTCGGTCGCGCACGTCCTCGGCTTCAGCGGCGCGGGCTTTGGCGTCCGCAAGACGGGCCCGACCTTCCGCTACGGCTAGATCGAAGCTGGTGGGCTCCAACGTGGCGAGCACCTGGCCGACTCGGACCACGTCCCCGTCGTCTACCGCTACTCTTTCGACCCGACCGCCGACCTCGAACGCGAGTTCAGCGTGGCGACGCGCCCGAATCCGGCCCGGAAGACGCCGGGTCCGTCGGGCCTCCGAAGACACCGCGACCGTCCATGAGACAGCTCGGGAGGGTTCATTGGCAACGCTTGGCGGAGCGCTGGCCGTGCAAGCGGAGGTCAGCAAGGCAAGCACGATTCCTGCTCGACGAACTGAACTGAACGGTTTAGTCATACCCGAAACCTGGCGCCCGCTCCGGCGGTGTGTCAAAATAAACTAAACCGTATGGTTCAGTTTTTGATTAGGTAAAACGCTATATGAGCAAGAAGCCTCAACAGATCCTCCAGGGAGCGAAGAGCGCCTTCTTGGAGCTCGGTTTCGAGAGGGCGAGCGTCGACGAGATCGCGCGTCGCGCGGGAGTCTCGAAAGCGACCGTGTACGCCCACTTCGAGGACAAGGAGACCCTGTTTGGGGCTGCCATCGAAGACGAGGCGAACGCCGCAAAGGGCTGGCTATCCGACTTTCCCGCACTGGAGGCAGCCATGCGAGCCGCATTGGGTCGCGAGAACATCAGCCCCTCCCCGGAGACCGCGGAGGCGGCGGTCCGCTACGTCACCGATCACTTCCTTCGATTCCTGCTCAGCCCCATGCCCCGGGCCAACTATCGCATCGTGGTGGCCGAGTCGCTCCGCTTTCCGCGCCTCGGTCACCTCCTTTGGAAGCACGGGCCCGAAGCCGGGATGGTGAGGATTGCCCACTTCTTTCGAGAGGCCACGGCCCGAGGCTATTTGCGCATCGACGATCCGGAGGAAGCAGCGCGGGCGCTTTGCGACTTCGTCGACGGACGTCTTTCCCGAAAGGTGCGCATGGGAGCCGCGCCGACGGTCACCGAGGACGAGATCGTGGCCGAAGTCGACGCCATCGTGAAGCTCTTCCTGCGCCTCTACCCCCCTAGGTCCGAGTGCCGACAGCCTTGAAGAAACCGTACGTAAAGCTCCCGTCGCGCTCGGTGCATCGCTCGAGAGCGGCGAGGCCGGCGTCGAAAGTCGATTCGTCGATGAGTTCACGAGCCACAGCCCGCCCCCGCACTCCGCTGATCATGTCGATGAAGGTCCTCCTTACGAACCCCTCGATCCGCTCGGGACGGGAGGCATCCGCGTACATGACGCGAGGGTCGACCTGGATGCCCTCGAATCCCGCGGCCGACAGCAGCGGAAAGAGCCGCCGTCCGATCATTGCATCCCCTCCCCCTTCGGCCTGCAGCTCAATCTGACAATCGATCACCCTTCGGGCCGCGGCACTCGGGGGCCACATAAGGACGGACCCGTGGTCCCCCTCGACGACAGTGATGGTTCCCGATGGGCGAACAACGCGGTGAAGCTCACGCAGGCCAGCGGCGGGGTCTGGCAAGTGTTCGAGGAGGAAGCATACGAAGACGTGATCGAAGCTCCCATCGGGGAAGGGGAGCGCGCTGACGTCAGCGCGACGAAAACGAAGGTTTGATTGCGAAATGCAGCGAGCTCTGGCTGTACGTAGGGACCCCTCGTCGATGTCGACGCACGTAAACGAAGCCCCTGGACTGTTCGACGCAAGGAGGGCGGACTGCGCGCCGGAGCCGCATCCCGCCTCGAGCACGCGACTTGCAGCGGAGTACCGCGAGTCTCGATGAATCATCTCGGACAGCGAATGGGCCTGCTCGAAGAGGCGAAAACGCGCCGCCTCGGTATAGCCGTGGACGTAGTGAGAGTTTTGAGCGCCCGACAAGGTAGAGGCTATCCTGGTTTCTACCCGCGACGAGGTCTTGGATCAGATTGCAGAAGGTCCCACGCTCCGCGCGAAGGCCCCAGGCGTGACTCCATAGGCCCCCTTGAAGGCTCGGTTCATATGACTCTGGTCGCAGAAGCCCGCTTCCGCGGCGGCTTCGGCCAGAGTCGAGCCGCGGAGGATCGCTCGGCGAGCGCGATCCACCCGGAGCTGCCGGAGAAAGGCCTGCGGAGTCAGGCCCGTGGCGCGTTTAACTCCGCGCAGGACCTGGTAGCGGCTCATGCCTGCCACCTCGGCCAGGTCCGCGAGGGTCACGGCGGCCGCGGGGTCGTCTCGCATGCGCTCGAGCACGCGGAGCACTCTCGCGGAACACAGAGCACCCGACGAGGCCCTTGCCCGTGGCCGCAGCGACCGAACCAAAACCTCGAGAAGGTCACCCTCGAGCGCAACTTCGTCTTCGGCGGCTGGCTGCGTAAGGAGCGCATAGAGCTCGCCAAACTTGTCCGCGAGCCCCGGTGAGCGAAGGACCGGAGCGACGAACTCGAGGCCGTTCAAGTCCGGGAACTCGGGCTCCCGCCCGAGCCCCTCCGCGAGGGCGGGCGGATCGATGTACACCATGAGCCAAGCTCGCGGCGCGTCACCGAGCGGGGCTCCGTCGTGAACCTCGCCCGGGTTCACGTTGATGACGTCCCGTGGTTCAGCTTCGACGCGCCCCACCCTGCTGAGAGAGACATGTCCTCCCGACAGAACCATGCCGAGGCCGAACTCGTCGTGGGCGTGGGGCGCGAAGGAATGACGGGAGAAAGCCTCCACGGCCCGTAGGCCGGGCATTCGCGTCGCCCGAGGGACGACCTTGGACCAGCTCACGGCGCCTCCAAAGCCCGCTCGAGGTCTCGTCCGACGGTCCTCATAACCTCGCGAATCGCCTCCATCTGGGCCGCCGAGAGCTCCCCCGTCATGATGCGCACCACGGCGGCCTGCGCCTCGACGCCCCTCTTCAAGAGGTCCCGCCCCAACCTCGTCGTGGATACGCAACGGCTCCGAGCGTCGTCAGGATGAGGGGTCCTCGTGACCCACCCCTCCCTCTCCATGCGCTCGAGCATGGCCGTCACGTTGCTCTTGGTGACGAGCAGTCGCGAAGCCAGCCGTTTCTGCGAAACCGCCTCTTCCCGATACACCGCGAGGAGCACTTCGTACTGCGCCAAGCTCAGTCCGAGGTGACCGAGCTTCGTGGATAGGAGCTTTTGACAGAGGGCGTAGGTCTTCACCACCGACATCCAGGACGGGTAGCCCTGGAGGTCGTCGAGTTCGGGCACGGAGCGAAGGTCGGTGTTTGCTTGATTCGTCACGCGCAACGCCCTCATCTTTAGTTCATGAGTGAACTAGTTGTCCAGGGTCGAGCCGTGGAAGTCCCGGATCGAGCGCGTGCATTCGGCTTGAAGCGTCCCGCGGGGTGGCTTCGCTACGCGGAGGTGCGAGGTGTCGTCGAGGGGGCGTCACTGCTCGCGGCGGCCCCTTGGCTCGCACAACAGCCTCGTGGCTGCGGGCGCGACGTGATCGTCATCCCCGGGTTCGCCACCGATGATCGAATCATGGCCCCGCTCCGCTGGTACCTCGATCGCATGGGCCACCAAGCCCAACCCTGGACGCTCGGCGTCAACCGCGGAGACCCCGAGACCGACGGCGATCGCTTGGCGGCTCACATCGACAAGACCTACGCCGGCGAACCTTTGGATCTCGTGGGATGGAGCCTGGGAGGTGTGGTGGCGCGACTCGTGGCGCGACTCCGTCCCGAGCGCATCCGACGCGTCGTGACCTTGGGGACGCCCGTCGAGGGCGGCCCGAAGTATACGGCGGCGGGGGAGATCTTCGCTCGACGGGCGGACATGGACCTCGACGCCTTCGAAGCGGAGGTCCACGCCGTCAACGACGAAGGGCTGCAGTCAGAGTTGACCGTGATCTACAGCGAATCCGACGGCATCGTGGGCTCTGAAGCGGCCGTCGACCGCTATAACCCCCACGCTCGGCATGTTCGGCTGCGTTACGCATCCCACACCGGGCTGATCGTGAATCCGCGCGTGTGGGCCGAGGTCGCCCGAGCCCTCGCCGAGCGCGCGGGATGACGAAAAGACATCGCGGAGCATCGAGACGTACTCCTCCGCGATGATGGTGAAGGGATCGAAAGTCTCATCGCACCCGGCCAACCCAAAGGACAAGAGCCCGTCTTCCGACTCCACCGCGAAGGTGCCAAAGATTCGATCCCAGAGGATGAGTACCCCTCCGAAGTTTCGGTCGAGGTAGCGCGGGTTCGAGGCGTGGTGCACGCGATGGTGGCACGGCGTGTTCAGGACGTACTCGAGCGGGCCAAGCGAACCTACCAGCTCAGTGTGGAGGAAGAACTGGTAGGCGTGGCTCAAGAGATACATCGAAAGCACGAGCTCCGGCCGGAGCCCGAGCCAAACGGCGGGCAGGCCCAGAAGGCCCGCCCCGAGGAAGGTGGGAGTCCAGGACTGGCGAAGAGCCGTACATAGGTTGAAGTACCGGCTCGAGTGATGCGGACGATGAGCCGCCCAAAGCCAGCGCCAGCGGTGAGAAAGGCGATGTCCCCAGTAGTAGATGAAGTCCACTACGATGAAAGCCGCCCCGTAAGCCCACCAGGCGTCGCCGAGATCGGCCACGCGATGCTCCCAAGCTGCTTGAACCAGCACCCAGACGATCGAGGCGCTCAGCCAGGAAGAGATTCCGCTTCCCGCGCCGAGGGTGAGGCTGCACAGGGTGTCACGGGCCCCGTGCACACGCCGCCCCCGCCGAAGGGCGAAGCCAGCCTCGCCGACGAGGAGGGCTAGGACCATCCCGCCGATCAGGCCGGAGCCGCCAACTATCGAAACAACCTCGTCCATGCTGGAGATACGGTCTCAATCCGAGCCCGTTGCCCGCGCCGGCCGTTCATTTTCGTGGAGCCGGCTTCACATCCGAAGGGTGAGGCCCCCGAGCCAGGTCGGGAACGGGCGACCGCCGACCGGCCGAGAAAAAAATCCAAAACGAGTGAGGCATCGCCTAAGCCGCGAACAGGGGGGGAGTCTGGCCTTCAGCCATGCTCGGCTCGAAGCGGAGGCGTCACGAGACGGCCTCGCCACCTTGAATCCGATTGGACTGCGACGTATGTATCCCGACATGAGCCCAGGTAAGCGGGCAATAGGCGCGATGGCCGCCTTAGCCCTTACAAGTTGTTTGAACGTAGACACCCAAGAGCTTCGGCTCGCGACCGTGGCCATCAGCGTCGGCGACCCGAACTGTCCAAATGGTGGGCAGCTCATCCAGTCGGGGGTCGACGAGAACGACGATGGCACGCTTGAAGAGGTACAGAGCGAAGTGCGGGTGTGCTTTCCGAATCCGCCCGCCGCGACCTCGACGACCCCCACCGGCATGGGCGCTTCGCCCGAGATTCAGTTCACCACCTCGAGCAACGGGACGTGCACGCAGCTCGTCACCGCCGAGGTCGGCGTCGACGTGGACGGCGACGGATCGATCTCGATGGACGAGCGAAACTCATCCTCGGTGTGCGTGCAGGATGATGCGGAGCGCTTCATCGACTCGGTCTTCAGCCAGCCGCTGCAGCTCATGGTGTCGTCGACGCTGGAGCCGAACGGCGTCACTCAGTTCTCTTCCCTCCCGGACGCCCTGGCCTACTTGCGAGATCGCCGAAAGTCCGGCCCCGTCTCCATCGAGCTCGCGTCCGAGACCTGGACCATGGAGAGCTTCATCCGCCTCGATGATCTCGACGGAGTTCAGCTCGAGATCGTGGGCCCGCGTACAGGTTCGCAGCCCATTCTGAACTTTGGGGGGGATGGCTTCGTCGTCCCATCAGGCTTTGCCCTCGGCGCTCTCCGGCGACTCAGCATCCGCAACACCGGCGCCAACTGCACGGACGCTGACAGCTGCACCGGGGTACGGATCAACCAAGGGGGCAAGATCACCCTCGACAACGTAGACGTCCAGGACTTCCGGGTGGGCGTTCACGCGGTAAGTGCTGTCGTCACAATGGACCCGACGACCGCCACGGACGAGTCTGCCATGTCGGGCGTCAACATCACCTGTCGGTCGGGTCTCGGATTTTCGGTTGGGCTCTGGGTCCAGTTCGGAGCCGAAGCCGTCCTCCCCGGCGCCAGCGTATCGAACTGCACCCACGGGTTCTTTATGGAGAACAACTCGACCGCGGTGCTCAATTCGGCCAGCGCCAGCAGCAACGACTGGGGCTTCCGGGCCGAGAGCGGTTCATTCGTTCGCGCCAACGGAGCCACTTCCAGCGGCAACCGAGGCGCAAACTTCATTGCGATCTCCAACTCCACCATCGTTGCCTTAGAG
The DNA here is from genome assembly GCA_039819565.1 of Myxococcota bacterium. Classification (GTDB taxonomy): domain Bacteria; phylum Myxococcota; class Kuafuiibacteriia; order Kuafuiibacteriales; family Kuafuiibacteriaceae; genus JAHQVK01. Next base: position 19,292 of record JBCBRU010000014.1, read on the forward strand.
TGGGCCGGAGGGGATGCCAATGGCGCCGTGGAGGACCTCGTGATCCGCGACAGCTCCGTGTTCAGAGCTTCGGAGTTCGGTTTTCCCTCAAACCGAGACTGCGGCAACGTAGAGTGCGACGACTCAGCACAAATCCGAGGCTGCAGTCCGAATCCCCCCTGCACCGACGCAGCTCTGTGAAGCCGTCGTCATGACTCCATCGCCCCCGGAATCTGGCGCGCTCCTCGGCGGACGCTATCGACTCGTTTCCCGCATCGGTCAGGGGGGCATGGGAGAAGTGTGGCGAGCTCAGGACGAGAACCTGGGCATGGATGTGGCGGTGAAGCTCCTGCTCGTGCCGGCCCTACCGGAGCAGTTCGAGGAGGCAAAGGCCCGGTTCGACATCGAGCAACGCGCGCTCGTATCTCTCCGCAGCCCGTACATCGTGCGGGTCTTGGACCGGGGGCTCACCGAACAGGAGCAGCCCTATTTCGTGATGGAGCTCCTGGCCGGGCACTCCCTCGAAGACCACCTCAAGGAGGGCGAACGTCTGAAGGTTCTCGAGGTCCTCGAGATCCTCGAGGACCTCGGTCGAGCCATTCACGAGCCCCATGAACGGGGCCTGGCCCACCGAGATATAAAGCCGGGCAACATCTTCCTCCTCGAGTACTCGGGACAGCGGCGTCTGGAGGTGCGGCTGCTGGACTTCGGGGTGGCCAAGTCGATCAGCGCCGAGGCGCACGATGGGTCAGTGACGACCGCTGGGATGATCGTTGGCACGCCCCTCTACATCGCCCCTGAGCAAATCGACGGCACCGCCACCCTGCGCTCCGACATCTACTCCATCGGCGTGGTCGCGTACCGATGCTTGGCCGGACACCCCCCTTTCGTAGGAGACCAGCCCAGCGTGCTTCGCCAACACGTCAGCGTGCCTCCGGGCCCGTTTGCCGCCGAACTCAAGGTCCCAACCGATCTCGAGGAGCTCATCTTCCGGATGCTAGCGAAGTTTCCCGCGGATCGGCCGAGGTCCGCGGAACTGGTCAACGAAGTCATCCGCATTCGATCGAGCTATCTCGAGAGTATCACCCCGAGGTCGGATGGTATCCGAACCTCGGACCTCGATCTCGCACCGCAGAGTGGGTCTGGAGTCGAGCCGATCACTCGCAACTTCGAGAACTCCGAGATTGATATTCGAACTATCGGGGGTGGATCACGCACTTTGATCATCACCTTCCTGCTCCTGCTCATCGCCGGATCAATCGCAGCCTATCTTGCCTTACGCGAGCCGCCGACACAGTCGGCATCCATCGTCGATCCAGTGTCAAAGTCTGTGGCAGAGGATGCGGGGACCTCTCCGGACCCTCGACAGGAGGCTCCGTCGATGAGAGCGGTAAGGACTGACGCCGGGGCCGAGTCGCGTCAGGACGTCGGAGCCACAGCGGCGCGCTCCGATCCCGCGGCGCCCGTCCCAAGCCGCAAGCCCCGGCGGGCCCAGGCCCGCTCCAAACCCAGCCGGCGTCGAACCCCGCGGGCCGCCGCCCCGCCGCCATCCGCTCCGTCGAAATCTCGGAAGACGGTTCTCGTCGGCTTTCGTGCGGCCACAGGGGTGCAAATCCTCACGCTGCGGATCAACGGAAAGAGCTACGGCAGTGTACCTGTTCGGATCCCCCTAGCTCGCGGCTCCGAGATCATCATCGAGTATATGGGGCCGGACGCCGTGACCAAGAAGCGAAAGGAACGAGTCCCGACCGCCGGCGGGACCTTCGTATTGGAGTGAAGAATCCATGAGTACTCGAGCCCTTGTCCTTTTCATCTCTGGGGTCGTGGCGAGCTCCGCCCTCCCGAGCCAGGCCGGAAATCCCGACTACGAAAACGCCATCGCGAAGGCGCGCGCGGCCGTGGAGGAGGTGAGAACCGACGATGCGCGCCGCTGGATAAGCGTCGCACTCGCCACCTACGAAACCCGAAAGGATCGTGCCGAGGCCTTCGACCTCCTTGGGAGCGTCGAAGGCATCGAGGCCAAGTATTGGACCGCTTTTCGACACTTCTTCGCGGCGGCGAGGCTAGGCAGTCCCACGCTAGTCACGAGCGTAGACCACCCTCAGGCGGGGACCAAGCAGATGGCGCGCTGTGCCGTCCGCCTCGTGAAGGCTGGGCTGCAGCTAGGAGAGGCTCAATCCCAAATCAAAGCCGAGAACGGCCTCGTCGACGACGGCGATCTGGACGACGCTTTGCGGCCCGCCATATTCGGGGGAACCTTCGTCTGCCCGCAGATTGATGTGCCGCCCGAAGCCCCAGTGGCCGCCACCCCTCCGGTCACGCCCGCCGCGGTGCCGGACCTGCCCGAGAGCAACTCGGTGAAAGAGACTCCAGCTTCCGGAACGGTCGCCCGACCGGTCGTGAGCGCCACCGAGCCGCAACCAGGCTTTCTTCCGGAGCCCCCGCTCCCCACTTGGATCCTGGGGGGGGTGGCTTTGGCCGCCGTGGGTACCGGCGGGGTGCTGACAGCCCTGGCCTATGACGAAGCCACAACCTTAAGTCCGGTCACCGTCGACGAAGAGATCGACTCGGTCGACGGGATGATGACCGCGGCAGGCATCGCCTATTCGACGGCAGGAGCGGCCGCGATCGGGGCCATCGTCTTTTGGCTCCTCGATGCCGGGGCTAAAGATCCGGTCGCCGAGGTGGACCTGGCGCCCGGCGCGTTTTCGGTCCGTTTTTGACCCTCATCTTCGACGTACCGTCTCATAGACTATCTAAACCCTCCGGGATGCCGCGCTCCGTGATGGTCTGGCCGACGGATGGTAGCCGGTTAGGCTACGCTCTCGACCTCCGACCGGGTACGCTCGCAGCGTGAGTGGACTCTTGGCTGCGCTGCTCCTCGCCGCTCCCATGAGTGCGTGCGCGGAGACCACCACCCCGGTCGGTGCGTCCCTATCGGAGGTTCGCCAGATCGCCTGTACGACCCTGGGTCGAGCTGAGGACTGTCCCGCACGAGAGGTGGAGAGCTTCGCGGCGAGCCGTATCGTGCGCCGGCTCTGGGTGGTCGGCTCGACGGAAGCTAGGCAGGTTCTCGTAGAGACTCAGCGAAGCGCCCCCGCGGTGGACGGATCCGCCATCGAGGAGCTCGAAATCGGGTCCGTCGTCGGCGAGGACGCCCTCGTCCTCATTCCGCCGCGCCGGGTGCCCTGCGGTCCGCTTCGGCCCCTCTGGGTGGACAGGGCCACCACCGTCTACTGGGACGATGCGGTGCTGATCGTCGAGAGCCGCGTGGATCTCGCGGAGGAACGAAAGCGAAAGACCCAGGCGGAGAAAGCGCGGAAGGACTTCGAAACCCGGCCGCCGGTGAAGCGGAGCTTCAGAGAGCGTTTCTTCGTCGTTCGTAACGGAGTCAGAGACCAGACATGGATCGATCCCGAGGGTCAGGTGCGGTCTATCGAGGGTGCCGTCCCGAAGGAGCTCGAGGGGCGGCTTCGGGAGCACGGGTGGCGACAGCAGGGAGAGCCGCCTCCACTCCCCCGATACGTCCGAGCCCTGCTCGCGCGCCACCCGGTCCTCGAAGAGATCCTCGCGATTCGGGGAGAGGACGCCCCTGCCCCAAAGGAGATGGCTTCGTATCGGCTTGAAGGAGAACCGTGGCGCTTCGTGTTGCTTCGCACCGACTATACAGCCTCGCTTCTCAGAGTTCCGGAGCCCACCCGGACCCGGGTGTGGGCCGCGATCCAAAACCACCCGTAAGCACTCGCCCGGCGGGGTGCGTAGGGTTCTGCACGCTTTGACCATGACGGGCCTAGTTCATCTTCGTTCTCGAGGGCTCCCCCGAGACGTGATGGGCGCGGACGCCCTCCTTCCCGGATCCTGAGCCCCCGGCCGCCACGAGCGTCGATCTGGATACCTCCTTGATTTTGAAACACCGATTACGTAACCAGTTACACAATCGATATGAACACGCTATTCGATCAGCTCGGCCCGGTGTCCTTGGGGAGCCGGGTTCGAGCTCTCGGAGACCGACTGACCCTCCAAGCCGATGAGATCTATCGCCTCTACGGCACCGAGCTTCGCCCCAAATGGTTTCCGGTTCTCTTCTCCCTCTCGGGTGAGAGCAAGTCGGTGACGGCTATCGCGGCCGAAATCGGCCACTCCCATCCCTCGGTGAGCAAGATCGTCCGAGAGATGGCCAAGGAAGGGATCGTCACCGAGGAGCGCTCCCCCGAAGACAAGCGGCGAAACATCATCTCGTTGACGCCAGGGGGCCGAGAGCGTCTGGAGGCCCTAAGACCTCAGTACGAGGACGTGGGCGAGGCCACGAAGAGCCTCCTTGCCGAGATGAAGCAGGATCTCTGGCAGGCGCTGATCGAGTTCGAGTACCTCCTCGAAGAGGCGTCGCTGCTCGAGCGGGTCCGCCGCCGGAAGAAGGTCCGCGAGTCGAGCCAGGTCGAGATCGTGCCCTACCGGCCGGCGCACCGGGAGGCTTTCCGGGCCCTCAACGCCGCTTGGATCACCGAGCACTTCGAGATGGAAGCGGCGGATCACAAGGCGCTCGACAACCCACAGAAGATTCTCGACGAAGGCGGAGCCATCGTCGTGGCAACGGCGTGCGGGGAAGTTCTAGGAGTGTGTGCTCTTCTGAAGATGGACGACCCTGACTTCGATATGGAGCTTGCGAAGATGGCAGTCTCGAGCCAAGCCCGAGGTAAAGGCATCGGGTGGCTGTTGGGTCGCGCCACCATCGACAAGGCCCGTGCCATGGGGGCACGGAGGATCTATCTGGAGAGCAACACCAAGCTCACCCCTGCAATCACTCTATACCGCAAGCTAGGTTTCAAAAAAATCCTTGGCCGCCCCTCCCCTTACGAAAGGTGCAACATCCAGATGGAGCTCTCGGTCGCGTGACTTGGGAGCACCGAGGGCTTCAGCTCACGTATAGCGCGCGCTCGAAGTCTGCCGGATTGCTCGCCGCTTGTTTCGCGGTGTCGAGGGCGATGAACCCCTGCTGGTAGAGCTCGATCAAATGCTGATCAAAGGACTGCGTGCCGTACATGTCGCGGCTCCGCTCGATGTAGTCCTTCAGCTCGGCAGTGCGGTTTGGGTCCTTGATCAGCTCTTGCGCGGTGAGGGTCACGATCATGATCTCCATCGCCACCACGCGCCCTTGGTTGTCGGCCCGGCGGAGGAGCCGCTGGGAAATCGTCCCCCGTAGGTTCTCCGCGAGACGGATCCGGACCGCGTCCTGAGCATCGTGGGGAAACACGTCGATGATTCGCCCGATCGTCTTGGCGGCGTCGTTCGTATGAACCGTGGACAGGACGAGGTGCCCGGTCTCGGCCGCTTTGAGAGCCGTATCGATGGTGGTGGCGTCACGCATCTCGCCGACCAGAATCACGTCGGGGTCCTGACGGAGTGCAGCCCGTAGAGCCATCGAGAAAGACTCGGTGTCAGCGCCCACTTCGCGCTGGGTCACGCGAGCGAGCTGGTCTTCATGGAGAAACTCGATCGGGTCCTCAATGGTCACGATGTGTTTTCGGGCCCCCCGATTGATCTCGTTGACCATGGCCGCGAGCGTCGTGGACTTGCCGCTTCCCGTGACGCCGGTGACGAGCACGAGACCGCGCTCTTCTCGGGCGAGCTTTTTCAGCACCTCGGGAAGCCCGAGGTCTTCGAGGGTAGGGATCTGTTTGGGAATGACCCGAAGCACCGAAGCAAAGAACCCCTTCTGCTTGAGGATATTGACCCGAAAGCGGCCCACCCCTTCCACCTGGTAGGAGGTGTCGTACTCCTTGAGCTTGCGCGGCTCGAACTCGACCCCGATGCGCCCGAGCATGTGGGCCACCAGGTGCTCCATGCCGTCGGCGGTGATGGGGTCCAGTTTGACCTCCTTCATGACACCGTGGACGCGCAGCGTCGGCTGCGCGTTGGCCTTGATGTGAATGTCCGAAGCCCCCGCCTTCACGGCCGCAGCGAGGAATTTGTCGAACATGCGCGGGTCCATGGAGCGCTCGTCTCCCGGCTCCGAAACCGAGTCAAGCCGAGCCCCCGTCAAAGCGTCTCAGAGTGGGATAGACGCGGTGTCGGCGCGACGTGTGGGCCCGAGCACATTTTTTTGGAACCCGGAGAGCCGGCGGTTGTCCGACATACGAAAGGCCCCTGAGCCGCTAGGCTCGGAGGTCGAGGTTCTTCCGCATGGTGATGTCTTGCCTCGTCGAGCCGCTGGTGCCGCCCCTTGTGGGTCGGGGCGCCTCGGCTCGTCCGGGACGGACCCGGCTGCGGGCCTCTGGTCTCGCCAAGACCGCCCTCTTGATGAGCGCCGTGATGGCCGTAGGGGGCGTCTCCGCAGAGGCGTCGGCTCGGGCCCTCGACGAGGCTCCGAAGCACGCGGTGAAGAGTCCTCACAAGAGGCCGGCCCCCATCCCCTTACGGGACGTCGCCAAGGTCTTCGGAAAGCTGAAGACCTTCCTGCGCGAAGAAGAGACGCCTCGAATGGCTCGTCCGGGGCTCGCTCCCCGCTTCGAATGGGACGCGGTATGGGCATCCCGCCTGAGACACGCCGTGGACGTCGGGAGAGATCCGGGCGGCTGCGGCCTCGGTCGGGGACGAAGATCCGATCGGCTCGGCAGATCGAGATCCACAACCTTCTTGAGATTCGGGTCCGGAGAGTTCCGCTCCGGACCTTCCAGTCCGATTTTCGCCTGACCGCAAGGGCGAGAAGTTCACCTCAGCTCGCCGACGAAAGTCGGCGCTCCCGCACGACGGGATGACCGCACGGCCCGAGGGCCGTGCACCTCACAGGAGTTAGAAAGAAATGTTCGAGACCATTGCTCACGCTTGGAAGGAAGGCGGCTGGGGTATGTACCCCATCGCGGTGTGCTCCATCTTCATCTTCGCGATCGCGATCGAGCGCATCGTCTACCTGTACTTCAAGGCTTCCATTTCGAAGGACGCCTTCGTACAGGCCATGCGCAAGTACATCCTCGCCGGGAACGTGGGTAAGGCCCTCGCCCTGTGCAGCCAGACCCCGACCCCCCTCGCCAACATCATTAAGTCCGGGCTCCTCAAGGTGAACAAGTCCGACGCCGAGGTTCAGGCGGCCATGGACGAAGCGTCCCTCCGCGAAATGCCGCGCCTCGAGAAGCGCACCGCCTACCTCGCGATGCTCGCGAACGTGGCCATGCTCGCCGGGCTCCTCGGCACCATCTCGGGCCTCATCACCTGCTTCTCCGCGGTGGCCGGCGCCGACCCCGCCGAGCGCTCCATCCTGCTCGCGAAGGGCATCTCCGAGGCGATGAACTGCACGGCCTTCGGCCTCATCACCGCCATTCCCGGTCTCGTGTTCTTTGGCATCCTGCAGGGCAAGACCCAGCAGCTCGCCGACGACATCAACGAGGCTTCGGTTTCGGTGCTGAATCTGATCGTCACGAACCGTGACAAGCTCGACCTCAGCACTCTCGGCGCGGCGCGCGAGGACTGAGAGAGGATGTGTTGAGGGGTGAGCTCAGGCTCCCCCTCGGAAAGGAGACGATATGGCCGGAGGTGGAGCACCACAACCGTCCGGAGGCGAGGGCAAGAAGTCGGTCGACTTCCAGCTGAACCTCGTCCCGATGATCGACCTCCTCTCGGTGCTCATCTCCTTCCTGCTGATGAGCGCGGTGTGGACCCAAATCGCTCGAATCGAGGTGAAGCAGTCGCCGAACCTCCCTTCGGACGAACCGCCCCCCGAGCAGGAGGAGGAGAAGCTGGGCCTGAACATCATCATCAAGTCGACGGGTTACTCCGTGACGAAGAAGGGTGGGCAGGTCATCAAAGAGATCGAGACCGTCGGTGAAGGTTACGACGTGAAGGCGCTCGGCGAGGTCCTCAAGCAGGTCCAGGTCGAGAACCCAGAGAACGCGGAGGTTATCGTGACCTCCGAGGACAAGGTCCCTTACCAAGAGCTGATCACCGTCATGGATGTGTGCATCGACAACGGGCTCGAAGGGATCCAAGTCGCGGGCATCGACTCGTGAGGAAGGGCTGAAGCATGCCGATTAAGAAACCAGGCAAGCGGCCTTTCGCTCCGTGGCTCAAGGACCATAAGGCGCTCAAGGGCGGCACCGGTCGGAGGATGGGGGCAGCGGACCTTCTCCTCACTCCCCTGATCGACATGTTCGTGATTCTGGTCGTGTTCCTGATCATGAACTTCTCGTCGACGGGTGACCTCCCCATTGCAGCGGGCATCACCCTTCCGAAGGCGTCGATCACGCTGCAGCGCGAAGAGGCGGTGCCGATCGACATCTCGGAGGAGAGCGTCACCGTGCAGGGACACAAGGTCGGAGACACTGAGGACATCCTCGCGGATCCGGACCTGCGCATCCCTGACCTCACGGACAAGCTGCAGGATCTTCGCAAGGTTTCGGAGACGCTTAACCCCGGGAAGCCCTTTAAGGGCGATCTGATCATCAACAGCCACAAGGACGTGGACTTCAAGCTGATCAGAAAAGTCATGTTTGCTGCCGCCGACGCGGGATACACCAACGTCAACTTCGCCGTCCTCCAGACCGGCGAAGAGGGTGAGGGCGAGACCGAGGGCGGAGAGGCCGCTGAATAGGGCTCAACCCAGGAGGCGGTGTCTGCGCTGGGCACCGCCTCCATTCCCGACCTCCACGATGCCCGGCCTCCGCCGGGCTACCCGGTTTTTCTAGACGGGTGTAGGACTCGAAGATGCACATGATCGAGTCCAAGAGCCCTCCGGCCTCCTCCGGCGGCGCCGCGGCGCGTCGAGGTCTGTGCGGAATGCTTCTGTCCGCAACGACCTTTGCCTGCGTCACCCCGCCGAACACCGAGGAGACCCCTTCCCCACCCCAACCCAAAGCCACGCTGGTCCTGCATGGAGGGACGGTGGTCACGGTAGACGAGGCCAAGCCCCGTGCCGAAGCCATCGCGGTGGCGGGTGATCGCATCTTGGCCGTCGGGACCAGTGAAGAAATCCTTCGTCTCGTAGGCCCGGCCACGAAGATCATCGAGCTCGAGGGTCAGATGGCGATGCCTGGTTTCATCGAGGGCCACGGGCATTTTCTGTCCGTAGGCTTCTCGAGGATTCAGCTCGATCTCAATCAGGCCAAGAATTGGGAGGAGATCGTGGCCATGACGGCCGACGCGGTTCGAAAGGCCGAACCGGGGAGCTGGATTTTTGGCCGGGGATGGCACCAAGCGAAGTGGGACCCAGTCCCGGAACCCAGCGTTGACGGCGGGCCTGTGCACGACTCCCTGAGCGCCGTTTCTCCCAACAACCCCGTCTTCTTTGGCCACGCGAGCGGGCATGCCGCTTTCGCCAACGCCAAGGCCATGGCCTTAGCCGGCATCGACAACAAGACCCCCGACCCATCGGGCGGCACCATCGTACGGGACGCTAAAGGGCGCGCCACCGGCATGCTGAGAGAGACCGCCCAAAGCCTCGTGGCTGCGGTGATGGGGACCCGGGACGAGTCTCTTCAGCGCCGAAAGGCCCAGCTAGCGGCCGAGGAGTGCCTCGCCAAAGGCATTACCTCCTTTCAGGACGCCGGCACCGAGGTCGAGGACATCACCATGCTTCGCGCCATGGCCAAAGAAGACGCTCTCGGCGTGCGGCTGTGGATCATGCTCTCCCGCGACATCTCCAACGATCGGCTGGCTGAGGTCCTCCCCAAGGTCAAATTCACGGACCCGGACCACCGCATCACTGTGAACGCCATCAAGCGCATGATCGACGGCGCGCTGGGCTCCCACGGCGCCCTCCTTCTCAAGCCTTACACCGACATGCCCAGCACTTCGGGTCTCCCCATCGACTCGATGGAGTCCCTGACCCGCACCGCCCAATTGGCTAAGCAATACGGCTTTCAGCTGTGTACTCACGCCATCGGAGACCGGGGCAATCGAGACATGCTCGACATCTATGAGAAGACGCTGGGAGCCGGGGCGGCGAGCTCCGACCATCGCTGGCGTATCGAGCACGCCCAACACCTCGACCCGTCCGACGTGCCTCGTTTCGCGAAGCTCGGGATCATTGCCTCGATGCAGGGGGTTCACTGCACCTCCGACGGCCCCTGGGTCCCCGAGCGCCTGGGAAAAGCGCGCGCCGAGCGCACCTCCTATCTGTGGCGTTCACTCCTCGACTCGGGGGCTGTGGTCAGCAACGGCACCGATGCCCCTGTTGAAGACGTCGATCCGCTCCCGAGCTACTACGCCTCGGTGACCCGAATGATGAACACCGGCGAAGCCTTCTATCCAAAGCAAGTCATGACCCGCGACGAAGCCCTCCGCACCTATACCCTGAACGCCGCCTACGCCGCCTTCGAGGAAGACATCAAAGGGTCCCTGACTCCCGGCAAGCTCGCTGACATCACCGTGCTGTCTCAAGACATCACGAAGGTTCCGGCCGAGGACATCCTCAAGACCAAGGTTGTGTCCACCATCGTGGGGGGGGAGGTCCGATACCGGGCCCCTTGAACCCGACCGACGGCTCGGGGGAGGGGCGGGATGGATCGCCCCGCGCCTTCATCGCTCGCCCCGCAGGACCACCGCGAAGAGGAGGCTTCCGATGACCAGCTCGACCACGGCGGAACCGACAAGGACCTCGGAGGGAAGGCCGTCTAGGGCGATACTGAACAGGCGGGACAGTCCGTAGGAGAGATAGAGGACGGCACCCGCACAAGCCGCGGCCAAGCCCCAGCGACGCTGGAGCGCCCCCGCCCACAAAAGGATCCCGAAGCCCAGAAGACCACCCCCCATGGCGCGGAGGTCGCTGAGCAGCGTCGGGTCCGTGGGAAGCTCCACCCCCATGCCTGCCTGATAGGCCAACGGCCCCAAGAAGATTGAGCCGCCGACGGCGAGGAGGATCGAGCCGGATACGGCGAGGGCCCCTCGGGCCCCCACGTCGAGCGCGTGGTCCAGGTTCAAGGTGGAAACGTTCATGCTGAGACTCCCTTCTGACCTCGAAAGGTCAGGGGGAGCGTGCACGAGGCGCCCGTCGTGAGGCACCGCGAGAGATCGCTCGGGAGCCGTGCAATCATGCACGGGTGCAGTGGGATGACATTCGGTTCGTTCTCGCTCTGGCTCGAGAGGGAACGCTCACGGGCGCCTCCCGAGAGCTGGGGGTCGTGCGTACCACCGTCGGACGACGCCTACGTGCCCTCGAAGGAGAACTCGGGGTTCGACTCTTCGATGAGACGCCGGAAGGCCTGCAAGCAACATCGGCGGGCCAAGAGCTGGTCGAGTCGGGGGAGCGGGTAGAGGCCGAGATCTTCGCTGCGGAGTCTCGGTTGGCGGGGCGGGACACCGCTCTCCGAGGAAACCTCCGCGTGTCCACGGTGGATTTCGTCTTCGAGTGCTTCACCGGAGCCTTCGCCTCTTTCGTGGCCTCATATCCCCACGTCGAGCTCTCGGTGATGAGCACCGACGAGGAAGTCTCGTTGCGCCGTCGTGAGGCCGACGTCGCGGTCCGCATCAAGGACGCGCCCCCTGAAGCACTCGTGGGGCGCAAGTTGGGCGAGATCACCTTCTGCATCTACGCGGCCCGGGAGCTTGTAGATCGGGTGGGCGCGGACGCCCCCGCCCGGGCCTTTCCGTGGCTGCGCTTCGACGCTCGCGACGATGGTCGGGGTCTCGAACCCTGGTATCAAAAGCACGCGGGCGGAGCCCCGACCGCCCTCCACTTCGACGGCTATGCGGTCATGCGACAGGCGGTGCTCTCCGGGATCGGAGCGCACTTTCTCCCCCGCTTCGACGCCGAACGCTTCGAGCAGCTCGTGTGTCTCGGGCCCGAGACCGACCGGCCCACCCGAAGCCTATGGGCCCTCACGCTCCCTGAGCTTCGGCGCAGCCGTAGGGTTCGAGCCTTTCTCGAGCATCTGGACGACGCGGTGCGGACCCTCGTGAGGTAGAGCGGATCCGCCCTCGGACGGCCCTCACCAGAAGCTTCAGGGCAGCTGCTTTTGGGCAGGGAGAGTTTCGAGGGCGGCGAGGGCCGCCGCACCGTAGGCGGCCGCCCGCTGCGCCGCTTCGAGGGGCGCGTCTCCGCTCGCGAGGAAGTACGTGAATGCTCCCGCGAAGCTATCGCCCGCGCCATAGCTGCCACCCGAAGCATCGACGTGGCGCGGCGCATCGAAGCGCGCCGGTTCCGGGCGGCCGTCGTCGACCGTGCCCCCTCGCTCCCCCTCGGTCAGGACCAAAGCTCCCGGGGCCGGGTCATACGCAGACCGCGGTGCATTCTCGCGAGGGTCCGATCGACTCCCCAGGAGCACGTCGACGTTCACCCGAGCCGCATCTATGCAGGCTCGCCTGCGTGCGGTGACCACGAGCCGGCGCGCGGCGCGCGCTCGCCGGAGGGTTTCCGGGTCTTCGGCCGTAAAATACACCGCGTCCATGTCCGCGAGGCGCCCCCAAGGGAGGTCGTCGGCCGCCGTAGGATGGAGGGGCTGGCCCACGACCACGATGGTGCGCTCGCCGTCAGGATCCACGAGCACGAGATCTCGAGTGTGGGGGGCCTCCCGACGGGCGAGGTGCAAGTGCGCGGAAGTCTCGCGCAGCCGCCCTTCGACGGCGGCGCCGGCTTCGTCTTCGCCGATCGCGGTGAAGAGATGAATCTCGGCCGTTCCTCGAAGCAGCTGATAAAACGCCACTCCCCCCCCGCCGCCCGGGATCCACCTAGGTCCCTCGAGGTGCACGATCTCTCCGGGCGCCGGCACCGCAGCCACCCGGCCCAAGGTCACGTGTTCGACATGACCGATCACCGCGATACGTAGCTTGGACACGCGACCAGCCTCAACGGATAGGCCCGCCCGGGCAAGTCGACGTCTCGACCGGCTATGCGACGCTCGAGGTCACCCCCTGAGTCAGGCGGTCCACGGCGCTGAGCAGCGCCGAACCCGACGCCGGCTTCGCAAGGAGGTGCCCGAGGCTTCGAGCCCGTTCGAGGCCGGGATCGTCGATGGAGCCGGTCATAAACAGGACGGGAAGCTCCGGCACCCTCTCGCGTAGACGACAGGCGAGCTCGATGCCGTCGATGGTGAAGGGCATCGAGATATCAGTGAGAAGAAGGTCGAAGTCAGGTTGGGCGTGAAAGAGGGCCAGCGCTTGGCGGGGGCTGGTCGCGGCGACCACGGAGTGGCCACGGGTACGGAGAACCCGCGCCGTCACCTGGGCGACCAAGCCTTCGTCGTCCACGAGCAGAATCCGCCGCGGAGCCAGGACCGAACCCGGGGACACCGGCTGGTCGTTCGAAGCGCTGGCCTCAACCTCCTCGCGGACGCTCACCTTGGGGAGGATGATGTCCACCCGAGTCCCTACCCCCAGCTCGGACTGAAGCCGTAGCTCGCCGCCCCATGCGGCCACGTGACGATCCACCATGGCCAGCCCGAGGCCGGTACCCTCGTTTTCTTGCTTGGTCGTGAACAGGGGCTCAAGCGCCCGCGATCGAACCTCCTCGGTCATCCCGACGCCATCGTCGACCACCGACAGATAGAGGCGTTCCCCCTCTTCGGCGACGCGGATGATGACGGTGCCGGGCCCATCCAGCATTGCGTCGCGGGCATTGAGAACGAGGTTCAGAAGGGCGTTCTCGAGTGCGGAAGCGTCGACCAAACACGGGCCTCGAACCCCGAGGTCCAGCTCCAGTCGGGCCCGGTCTCCGAGCGCTGAGCTCAGCATAGGAGCCAGGTTCTGGGCGACCTCGACCGCGTCATGCTCTCGCACTCCCGGCTCAGCCGGGGTCCGGCAATAGCTGAGGAGACTACGCGTGAAGCCGCGCGAGCGCTCGACGGCGCGCTCAAGGGCCTCCCGGCACTCGATCAGCCCCTCGGGATCAGAGCCATCGAGGAGATCGACGTTCATCGCGAAGATTGTGACCAGATTGTTAAAGTCATGGGCCATCCCTCCCGTGAGCTGGCCCAAGACCTCCATCTTCCGAGCCGCGAGGAGCGCGTGACCCTGCATCTTGGCCTCGTGAACGTTGCGGTGGAGTCCGAGGATCTCGACCGGGGCTCCGTACCGATCTCGCGCGGTCACGCGGGCGCGTACCTGGACCCAGCGCCAGGCCCCTTCTGCGTCCCGCACCCGGACCTCGGCCTCGATGCGGTCGGAGGCTCCCGACAAGACAGCCTGCACAGCCCGGTCCGCATCGCCGATGTCCTCGGAGTGCACCAGACGCGCGAAGGCTTCGTAGCTTGGGGACCAAGCTCCCTCGGGATGTCCCAGCTGGGTGTAGTAGCCCTCGCTGACGCTGAGCCGCTCTCCGGGGAGGGCCCAAGCCCACGCTCCGAACTCACCACAGGAAGCGAGAGCATTGATGGTCTGCCACGTCTGAAAGTCCTCCACGTATCCTCGCGAGGGACGACACGCTGTGATGACCGCGGATCCAAGCGCGGATGGAAGGCATCCACCTCGCCGGAGACCAAGGCGCGGAATCAGCACCGCAGAAGGTCTAGGTCCGCAAAGGTGCGCTACCGCGACTGCTCGCTGGCTTCGAGGGGGTCGAGACCTTCGCCGGCCGGTGCACGGCGAGGGTCCGGCTCCGCCACGCGCATGCCACACCGAGCTCCGCTACTGCCTTGACGCGACGGACACCCGGCCCGTGGCCCGGCTGGTTCCCGTCCGCTAGCATGCGCCTCGGAGCCCCCTTGGCCCCCTCCGCCGCCCTCTATCCGCGCCAGCTCGGGCGCTACACTCTGATCGCTCCCCTCGGAGAAGGCGGCATGGCCGCCGTCCACGTGGCCCGACGTGAAGGAGACCCACGGATTTGCGTCCTCAAACAGCTTCACGCGGAGCTCGCGAGCCATGCGGATTCGAAGCGACGGTTTCAGCGCGAGGCCCACATCGCGAGCTTCCTGCAGCATCCAGGTATCGCCCACGTGGTCGACGCCGGCGTCGAAGACGGGATCTTC